>CAMAYE010000234.1 GCA_945862135.1 Bordetella parapertussis | reverse complement strand
CTCCGGAAACGCGCAGGCCGGTCACTTGATCTTCGTTCATGCCGAGTTCCGTGCCGATGGCGGCCGCCAGCTCGCCTACCCGCCGTTCGTGACCCGAAGTGTACGGGTCGCGCAGGTCGACCATATGCGAAATCGCCTGTACGGTTGACATGATGGATCGTTCGAGGCGGTCAATATAGCCCTTGACGCGTTCTTCCTGGACCCTGCGGTCGGTGATGTCCTGCAATACGCCCAGCACGACTGGACGGTTGCCGAGCATGGTGCGGCTGCCATGTACGCCAATATCGATGAGCTGCCCGTCCTTGCGCAGGCCGCGGAATTCGTAGCGCAGCGATTCGATTTCGCCGGATGTGCGCCGCAAAATGTTGTCATGCACGAGATTGCGGTCTTCCGGCGCAATCACGCTGGCAAGGCTGACGTTGCTTAATTCGTCCGGTTCATAGCCGAAAATCTCGGCGGCACGGGGATTGACGTAAATAAGCTTGTCCTCATCGACAATGTAGATGCCGATCAGCGACTGTTCGACTAGCGCCTTGAACTTCTGCTCGCTTTCCGCGAGCGCCAAGTCCATCTGTTTTTGCGAGCTGATGTCGGTATGGGTGCCGATCATCATCAGCGGTGCACCAGCGTCGTCGCGAGTGATGATCTTGCCGTGGCCCAGTATCCATTTGTAGCTGTCGTCCTTGCAGCGGACGCGATGCTCACAGGAATAAATCGGGGTCTCCCCTTTCAGATGGCGCTGGACTTCGACTTCGACTCTTGCCCAATCATCGGGATGCACGCGGGATTTCCACTCGTCAGGGTTATTGCTGATCTCCTCGACGCGGTATCCGATCATGGTTTTCCAGAGCGGCGAATAAAACACGGTATTTGCGGCGATGTCCCATTCCCAGACGCCGTGGTCGCCGCCCTCCAGTGCGAACTGCCAGCGCGCTTCTGCGCGTTGCAATTCGACGGTTGCGTGATCCCTTTCAGCCTGGGCCCGCAGGCCTTCGAGGGCATAGTCGAGGTCGGCCCCCATTTTGGTCAGCAGACCGACGATGTCCGGACGGAAGTAGCCGGTTTCGTCGGCGTAAAGATGCAGTGTTGCGATCGGCTTGCCGTCCTGCCGGATCGGCAGCACCGCCAGCGACAGGAATCCGGCCTTGCCGAACAGTTCCAGCCAGGGAGCAAGGCCTGCGTCATCCTGCCAGTCGTTGACCACTTCTATGCGATTGTGGGCGAGGGCGCGAGCAGCAGCTGTGCATTCGCTGCGGTCCGCTGAATTCAGGCTGGTCATTGCTAGTTCGAGGATGTGCTGGTCTTCGCCTGCGCGGGCGACTGGCCTGAGTTTTTCGGCATGGTTGAGCATGCCGACCCAGGCAAAAACAATCCCTGTGCGTTCCACCGCAATCTCGCAAACCCGTTGAAGCAGGGTGTTGCGGTCGCGGATGCGGATGATGGCTTCGTTGGTGGCGCTCAGGGCGGCATACAGATTGCGCTGTTCGCGCAGCCGGCGTTCGGCTTGTTTGCGCTCGGTAATGTCCTGGATCGTGGCCACACAAAATTCGATTGAACGATCAGGACGGCGAACGGCATGTACATCAATGACAGCATCAACAATGGCGCCGTCGGCGCGAACAAAACGCTTGTCCAGTGAATAGCCGTCGCTTTCGTCGCGGAACAGGCGTTCGAATTTGGCGGTATTGATTGCGATGTCGTCGGGGTGCGTCAGTTCCGACCATGTTTTGTCCTCAAGCTGTTTTCGCGTATAGCCGAGGATGTCGCAAAGCTGGTTGTTGAAGCGCAGCCAGCGCTTGGATTCCGGGGACGTGATCGCCATACCGATGAACGGAAGATCGAAGAACAGCTGGATCAGGTCTTCGCCCTGGCGCGCCGAGGTGACGTCCGTAAGGTAAATGTCGCAGAATTGCGGCGCATGCGGCACGTAAGATGCCGTCAAGATCTGCGTACCGATGGCGAATTCGCGCAGCCCCGGCGTGGTCATCGCGGCCATTGCCATTAGTTGCTGCTCCAGGGTTGTGGCCGCATTTCCCTGGACCGAGCTGAACAGTTGTCGCGCAGCCTTGTTCATGAACAGTTTTTTCCCGGACGGAGTCACCGTTATGACGGGATTACGATTCTGCAAGGGGTAACGCGCCAACTCTGCGGCTTTACGCTGCAGCACCAGACGTTCTCGCAGTTGCCGCAGCAGCGCGAATGTCAGTGCGGTCAGTCCGCTGGCGACCAGCAGATAGATGGCAAGACTGACGATTGCGAATGCGTACCAGCTTTCAAGCATTTTTGATTCTGAAATTCCGACCAGCAGGCGCAGATTGGGATATCCGGGAATGAGGCCGATCGCATAGATGCGGTTGTCATCGTCGATCGGGCTGGCCGCTCGGAATGTCCGGGGACTTGCTGCCTGGTCGCGCAATCTCGAAGAAAGCGGGTGCAGGTCGGATTTGCCAATCGCCTTTTCCTGGAAGGGGCTGCGCAGCATCAGGGTGTCATTTGTATCGTAGATCGACAGCGTTGTCCCGGCGTCATCCGTCTGCCGCCAATAGGCGCCGAAGATTGCCGGGTCAATGACCGCTGCTACGATGCCCATGAACTGGCCGGATGTTGTTCGGATGGGCCGGCTGGCGACGATCAGCAAGCGGCCCGAGGCTTCGCCACGGAACGGCTTTGTGAGATGAAATCCGCTGCCCGCATTGTTGCGGTGGATCAGGAAGTAGTCCCTTGAAGACAGGTCAAGACGTGCTGCGCCGGGTTCGGTGTGGGCGATAACCTTGCCGTTCGCATCAGTGATGCCGATGCTGCTGACGGATGACGCAATATCCGGGATATGGGATCGCAATTCGTCCGCGGGATTGGAAATTCTTTTTTCAATGATGTCCTTGGCAATGCCGCTCAGTGTGAAGTTGATGACATCCAGTGAACTACTGGTCTGTGCGGCGTGTGCTTTTTGCAGGGCGAGTACGGACCGCTCGCCGTTTTGCAACGTATGGTCTCGAACCCACCACAAGGCCGCTGCGATGACAATAAAAAGGGAGACGTAAACCAAGACCACCAGCGCGGGCAGCCAGCGTACGACAAATTCCCCCCTTTTTAACGACTGTTCAAACTCGGCGCCGAGATCACCTGCCATCAGGTTTTCAGCATTGCGGCGATCAAGGTAGGTCAGTGAGATGAACAGCACAGTTCCGGTGATGCCGACGAAAATCAGCCCCTTCACCAGTTCGAACTGAGATGCCGGATCGTTTTGATACAGAGCGCCGGACAAGAAGTATCCGGCCAAAATCCAGCCTGATCCGGCCAGAACATAAGCCAATGCGGCAAATACGGGCAGTTTCCAGTTGCGCATGGTGAATCCCCCGTAGCATTAAGAAATGCCGTCAGTGATTCATGCCGTTTCAGAGAAATTTCCGGAGCGCCTTTTCAATTGACGCTGCCGGAGACGGCATTGTTTATGGATTTAGCCCCAGCATAGCGACTTTCCTTGTCAAATCAAGGTCGAAACGTCCTGCTTTGGGCATATTCGCAGGATGGGCTTTGATGCGTTCTAGGGGTGAAGTTCCGTTTCGTCCCATCGGGATACGGTAAATCGCGCGAGTTTGACCCCGTCATCCCAGAAATCGGGAGGCAAACCGGCCTTGTATTTGAGCTGGGCCATGAATTCGGCCGGGTCGGCCGCATCACCCCAGGCCTCTGGCAGAAAAGTGCTGTGATGACGACCGTATTCGAAAATTACGCCATCCACGCCCGGCCGCAGTTTGGCGAGCGCGGCAGACTCGCGGACTTCGATGATCGGCTCAAGATCCGACAGCAGGCAGATTTCAATGCGTGTGTCGTGAAGCTCGTCGCGTGTCAGCGGTTTGAAGCGGAGGTCGCTGCAGGCCGCGGCGATGGCATTAGAGGTCAGGTCTTCTGACAGTGCGCGATGTGCTTTCAGCGTTCCTGTGCGCCCACGCAGTTTGTTGTCATGCAGAAGCGTTACGTATGTTGCTCCCAGTTTTTGCAGCCAGGGTTGATCGGTTGATGGCGCGGGTTGATAAACGCCCAGCCGGGAGGCGATCGCGCTCCGGGCAAGGGTGATCAGGATGCGGCCTGTTTCGTGGTCCATTAGAAAGACTTCACTGGAAATCGGAGCGGTGAACCTGGGGTGGTGAATTGTGATGGCAGGCGGCTACATCAGTTGCCGCGAGTCATGACGACACGCTGATATAATGCCAATAAAATCAGCAAATTACGAGAACGTTTGAGTGCATCCAAACGCGTTCCGGATTTCAGCGAATTTTCGATGAGCACAAAACCAGATCAATCAGCATTGTTGCGTTACGTTGCACTAATCCCCGCCGCTGGCAGCGGTTCGAGAATGCAATCGGCAACGCCCAAACAATATGCGCCGCTCGCAGGGCGGCCGCTGATCGAGCATGCCGTGCAGGTGTTGTGCGCACATTCGCGGATTTCTGAGGTTTTTGTGGTGCTGGCGCCGGGGGACACGCAGTTTTCCGCCTGCGACTGGAGCGCCTGCAAATCCAAGCTGAGTCCGCTGTACTGCGGCGGCGAGACCCGTGCCGCCAGTGTGTTCAACGGTTTGCTTGCGGCCAACGACGCGATCGATGGCAATGACTGGGTGCTGGTGCATGACGCCGCACGCCCGTGCCTTACCGCGCAGGACATCGACCGGCTGATTGCCGGGGTTGGCGACAGCGAAGTCGGCGGCCTGCTGGCAGTGCCGGTTGCGGATACGCTGAAACGCGCCAACGCAGTGCAGGAAGCGGTGCAGACCGAAG
>CAMAYE010000233.1 GCA_945862135.1 Bordetella parapertussis | reverse complement strand
GCAGCAGTTCGGCAGCTCGTTTCACCACTTCATTGCCTTTGATGTCTTCCTCGCCGATGTTCAGCAGGCCAACGGTCGGCCGCGGCTTGTGCTCAACTGCAGATACCAGCTCGGCGCCCATCACGGCAAATTGCAGCAGGTGCTCTGCCGTGCAATCGACATTCGCGCCCAGATCAAGAATGTGGAGATGCCCTTTCGCCGTGGGCAGGATCGAGGCGATCGCCGGGCGTTCGATGCCGGGCAGTGTTTTCAGCACAAAACGCGAAATTGCCATCAGCGCACCGGTATTGCCGGCGCTGACGCAGGCCTGTGCCTCCCCGTTCTTGACGAGGTTGATGGCTACACGCATCGAGGAATCTTTTTTGCCGCGCAGAGCATTTGCCGGCGGTTCATCCATGGCAACCACCTCGGATGCATGGCGGATTTGGAATCGATTCCCCGCGGCAACGCCAGCACGCGTCAACTCTGCGGCTATCGCGTCTTCCAGTCCAACAAGGATAAAACGACATTGCGGATCAAGCCGCGACCGTTCGATCGCAGCGGGCACGGTGACGCGCACGCCATGATCGCCGCCCATGCAGTCGATGGCTACGGTCACATCCATCAATATCCTCCGCTTCGGGACCCGGTCTGTTGCACTGCCCGCCGAGTATCCCGCAGACGCCGGGGAATTACTCGCCCTTGGCCTTGATGACCTTCTTGCCGCGGTAAAAACCGTTGGGGCTGATGTGGTGACGCAGGTGTGCTTCGCCAGATACCGGCTCGACGGCCAATGCCGGCTTGTCGAGACCGTCGTGCGAGCGGTGCATGCCGCGCTTGGAAGGGGATTTCTTGTTTTGTTGAACAGCCATTTCGTTCTCCTAAATTAACGTTTATCCGTTTGTCCGGGCTCAAGCAGCGTTGCAAGCCGTGCGAACGGCGAATCAGCGGCTTTTTTGCCGAATGCTTCCTGACTCTCGCTGCTGCAATGCCCCTGGGCATGCCTTACTGACAGCGGCAAACCCAGCAATATTTCGTCTTCCACCAACTCCTGCAAATTTACTTCTTGCCCGGCCTCACTCCATTCCGGCGAGTCCGGGTCCTCGTCATCCAGCGGCACTGCACCGGGCTGCGCCAACAGCATCCGGGTCCGCAAGTCCAGTGCGTAATCCAGCGGCTTCGCACATTGGGCGCAAAGCAGCTTCACTGAGCCGGTCACTTCCAGTTCCAACTGGGGACGGTCCAGCGGATCAACTCCGCCGCGAGCGCTGTATTTCACTTCGCCCGCATTGTCGGCCAGTTGATCCTGCAAGCGGGACATCGCAGAAACCGCCAATTGCCCGTACACCTGCCCTGCCGCGCGGGCGAACCCGAAAGGATCATCGAGAACGTGAGCTGCGGCCGGTCCAGACATAAGCGCGGCATGATAATATTTTCGGCACCTCATGTCAAAAATAATCACGCCAATTTCCCTGATTAGCCAAGCACTTAGCTCAACCTTCCGACGATCGCCGCAGCCTCTGGCCGACTTATCACCCGCAGTTTCAGACACTTACAGCCCCCAATGACGGTCCAAACCCGGGAAATCGTTCTTGCCTCCTCTTCCAATTACCGAAAAGCCTTGATCGCAAGGCTTGGTCTGGACTGCAGTAGCATTGCGCCGGATATCGACGAATCAGCGTTGTCTGGTGAAGCGCCGGTAGCAACCGCAACCCGTCTCGCCCAGGCCAAGGCGCGCAAAGTCGCGGTGGCAACACCCGGAGCCTTGATCATTGGCTCCGATCAGGTGGCGCTGCTCGATGATGCGGTTATGGGCAAACCGGGCAGCCATGCAGCAGCAGTCAAACAATTGCAGGCCATGAGCGGAAAAACCACGGTGTTTCATACCGCAATCAGCCTGTACGATGCGGCCAATGACGAAATGCAGTGTGCGAACGTACCCACCGTTGTGCGAATGCGAGAATTGTCTGATGACGCCATCGAACGTTATCTGAATCGGGATCAGCCTTACGATTGCGCCGGAAGCGCCAAAATTGAAGCGCTGGGCATTGCGCTGGTCGAAAAAGTCGAAAGCGATGACCCGACTGCGCTGATCGGGCTGCCCCTGATCACGTTGGTAACGATGCTGAAACGTGCCGGCATCGCATTGCCATGACTGAATCCGGTTCACTGTTTTTGCTGCCCAGTGATCTGGGGGACGCGTCGTCCCCGGTCATCCCTGTCACATCGCTGGATGTTGCGCATCGCCTGACGCATTTCATTGCGGAAAATCCGAAATCAGCTCGGGCATTCCTGAGGCGCATTGCCTATCCGCATGCACTGAGCACTGCAACGATTGCCACGCTCGACAAGGACACGCCGGTGGCCGCTATCGCCGGACTGCTTCAACCGCTCTTGGACGGTATTGATGTCGCACTGGTTTCAGAAGCAGGCTGCCCCGCCGTTGCCGACCCCGGCGCTCTGCTGGTGCGCGCTGCACATCAAGCGGGGATTTCGGTGGTGCCGCTGGTCGGACCATCGGCGATTCTGCTGGCATTGATGGGTTCAGGATTGAACGGGCAGCGTTTCGCGTTTCATGGTTACCTGCCGGTTGACGCTGCGGCGCGTGCCGCAAAAATTCGTGAACTCGAACAGCGTTCGAAGCGTGAGGACGCCACCCAGATCTTCATTGAGACGCCGTACCGCAATGATCAGTTGCTGCAGGCGCTGCTTGAACATTGCACGGGAAATACCCTACTGTGTATTGCTGCCGACCTGACGCAGCCCGGTGAAAGCATAGCGACGCGCACGATTGCTGCCTGGAGAAAAAAACTGCCGGCCCTGAACAAGCGGCCGGCGGTATTCCTGCTTTATCGCAACAGCTGAATCCGCGAGATCAGCGGATAGTCAGGCTGCCCATGCCACCCAGTTTGATCAGGGTTTCAGCGGTTGCCGCACCGAAGCGGCGTGCGAAACGCTCGGCGATGTTTTCCTGCTGCGTGTAGTCGACGATATCTTCGGCTTTGATAATTTCGCGTGCGAAATAGTCAAGACTGCCCAGCGCGTCGGCCAGACCGAGTTCTATACTTTTCTGGCCGACCCACAGCAATCCCGAAAACATGTCAGGTGTTTCCTTGAGCCGTTTGCCACGCCCCTGGCGCACTACGGTGATGAATTGCTGGTGGATGTCGCCGAGCATGGTTTCGGCGTGAGCCTTCTGTTTTTCCTGAATGGGCGAGAACGGGTCCAGAAAGCCCTTGTTCTCACCTGCTGCCAGAAGGCGTCGCTCGACCCCGAGTTTTTCCATCGTGCCGGTAAAACCAAAGCCATCCATCAGTACGCCGATGGAGCCGATGATGCTGGCCTTGTCGACGTAGATCTTGTCGGCAGCAGCGGCAATGTAATAACCGCCTGAAGCGCAAATATCTTCGACGACCGCATAAAGCGGGATCTCGGGATGCAAGGCACGCAATCGTTTGATTTCGTCATAGATATAACCCGCCTGCACCGGGCTGCCACCGGGACTGTTGATACGGAGGACAATGCCTTTTGTATTCTTGTCTTTGAATGCAGCCTGCAAACCGCCCATGATCTTGTCGGCACTGGCCAGACTGCCGGAACTGATGACGCCGCTGATGTCGATCAGCGCAGTATGGTTGCCCGGCAAACTGTCGGGTTTGCCGACCCATCCCATGCCGATGAACAGAATGGCAAACAGGTATAGCAACACCATCATCTTGAAGAACATGCCCCAGCGCCGTGCCGCACGTTGTTCGCGTATCGCCGCGAGGGCGACCTTCTCCAGCACGCCACGTTCCCATTGCGGGTCATTCATTTGCGGCTCCGCCATATAATTTCCTTTAAAAACAATATATTACAGTAAATTGATGGTATTCATGCAACGGCGTTTAGCCTGCCGGCAGCAGCCAGTTTCTTAATCCCTGCACATCATCCACCATCACCACGGGTTTGCAATCCACCAGCGCTTCACGCTCGTGGGCGCCATGCGTAATCGCCGCCGACGCAACACCAGCAGCGTTTGCCATCGTCAGATCGTGGGTAGTGTCACCAATCATCAACGCTTTCGACGCCGGCGTTGCCAGCGAATCCAGAATGGCCATCAGCATTCCGGGATGCGGTTTGGCGAAACCTTCGTCGGCACAGCGGGTGATGTCAAAAAAACGCCGCATACCGGTTTCATCCAGGGCACGGTCAAGGCCACGCCGGCTCTTGCCGGTTGCCACTGCGAGCTGGTAACCGTGATCGCTTAGTTCTTCAATCATCCCGCGGGCCCCCGCAAACAGAGTCGTGCCACCGTCGCGTTTGAGGAAATGCACACGGTAACGATCGACGACTCTGGGATACTCCGATTCCGGCAGATCCGGCAGGATGTGACGCATTGCATCAGTCAGGCCCAATCCGATGACGTAGCGCGCCTCGCGGGTCGGCGGTATCGGCAGATCGAGATCGGCGCAGGCTGCCTGCAAGGCTTCAGCGATCGCAGCCGCAGAATCCATCAGCGTGCCGTCCCAGTCGAAAATCAGCAATTCAAATGGCTCACGCATGACGCTTTGAAGCTTCCATGAATTGCAGCAGATCCGGCGGCAATGGCGCTTCGACCACAATTTTCTCGTGACTCAGCGGGTGTCGCACCGCCAGCATCCGGGCATGAAGAAACATCCGTTTTAGTCCCTGCTTGGTCAAAACCTTGTTCAGCGGGAAATCACCGTACTTGTCGTCGCCCAATATTGGAAAGCCCAGATGTGCGAGATGTACCCGGATCTGATGGGTGCGGCCTGTTTTAAGTTCCGCATCAAGCAGGCTATAGGGGCCGATGCGGCGCTCAAG
>CAMAYE010000232.1 GCA_945862135.1 Bordetella parapertussis | reverse complement strand
ATGGATTGCGGTACACCGTTTTGCATGAGCGGCTGCCCGGTCAATAACATCATTCCCGACTGGAACGACCTCGTATTCAAACAGGATTGGCTGCGCGCGCTCGACACCCTTCACTCCACTAATAACTTCCCCGAGTTCACCGGCCGGATCTGTCCGGCCCCCTGTGAAGCCGCGTGCACGCTGAACATCAACAATGATCCGGTCGGCATCAAGTCGATCGAACACGCGATCATCGACAAGGGCTGGGAATCGGGCTGGGTCAAGCCGCAGCCCGCCGCAGCCAAGACCGGCAAACGTGTTGCGGTGATCGGTTCGGGTCCCGCAGGTATGGCCTGCGCCCAGCAACTGGGACGCGCCGGCCATGACGTCGTGGTCTTCGAAAAATCTGATCGCATCGGCGGGCTGCTGCGTTACGGTATTCCTGACTTCAAGATGGAAAAACACCTGATCGACCGCCGTGTCGAACAGATGCGTGCCGAAGGCGTTGAGTTCCGCGTCAGCCAGCATGTCGGCGGCAACGTTCCGGCGCAGAAACTGCTCGCCGAATTTGACGCCGTGGTTGTCGCCGGCGGTGCCGAGCAGCCGCGCGATCTGCCGGTGCCGGGGCGTGAACTCGCCGGCGTGCATTTCGCGATGGATTTCCTGCCGCAACAGAACAAGGTTGTCGCCGGTGACAAACTGCCCGCACAACTGAAAGCGACAGGCAAACATGTCATCGTCATCGGCGGCGGTGATACCGGTTCCGACTGCGTCGGCACCTCGAACCGCCATGGCGCCACATCGATCACCCAGTTTGAACTGCTGCCGCAGCCGCCGGAAAAAGAAAACAAGCCGATGATCTGGCCGTACTGGCCGGTCAAGCTGCGCACTTCCAGCTCGCACGAAGAAGGCTGCAGCCGCGACTGGTCGGTGGCAACCAAACGGTTTGAAGGCAAGGACGGCAAGGTCGAGAAACTGATCGCCGCCCGTGTCGAATGGAAAGACGGCAAGATGCAGGAAGTGCCGGGTTCCGAATTCACGTTAAAAGCCGACCTCGTGCTGCTGGCGATGGGTTTTATCGGCCCGGTCGCCGGTGGCCTGCTTGAGCAGTTGGGCGTCACCAAGGACAACCGCGGCAACGTCAAGGCCGACACCGACAGCTACAAGACCTCCGTCGGCAAGGTGTTTGCGGCGGGCGATATGCGCCGCGGTCAGTCGCTGGTGGTATGGGCAATCCGCGAAGGCCGCCAGTGCGCGCGTGCCGTCGACGAATTCCTGATGGGAAGCAGCGAGCTGCCGCGCTGATGGCAGCGCTGAAGAACGACAGCTTCATCCGCGCGCTGCTGCGGCAGCCCACGGATTACACCCCCGTCTGGATCATGCGCCAGGCGGGGCGTTACCTGCCGGAGTACAACGCGACGCGCAAACGCGCTGGCAGTTTCCTCGGGCTCGCCAAAAATCCGGATTACGCCACCGAAGTCACGCTACAGCCGCTGGAGCGCTTCCCGCTGGACGCGGCCATCCTGTTCTCCGACATCCTGACCGTACCCGATGCCATGGGACTGGGTCTTTATTTCGCCGAAGGCGAGGGCCCGAAGTTCGAGCGGCCGGTCCGCGATGAAGCTGCAGTCAAAGCCTTGAAAGTACCCGAGCCGCGCGAAACGCTGGCTTACGTGCTCGACGCGGTGAAACAGATCCGCGGCGCGCTCGATGGCAAAGTGCCGTTGATCGGTTTCTCCGGCAGCCCGTACACGCTGGCCTGCTACATGGTCGAAGGGGGCGGCAGCGACGATTTCCGCACCATCAAGACCATGCTCTACGCGCGTCCTGACCTGCTGCACCACATCCTCGACATCAATGCCCGCGCAGTCATTGCCTATCTCAATGCGCAGATCGAAGCCGGTGCCCAGGCGGTGATGGTGTTCGACACCTGGGGCGGCGCGCTGTCCGATGCGGCGTACCACGAGTTCTCGCTGGAATATTTGCGCCGGGTTGTTGCCGGTTTGCATCGCAGCTGGGACGGGCAGACCATTCCCAGCATCGTCTTCACCAAAGGTGGCGGCCTGTGGCTGGAAGACATTGCAGCGATCGGCAGTAACGCGGTGGGGCTGGATTGGACCATTGATATCGGCAAGGCGCGCCAACGCATCGGTGACAAGGTTGCGCTACAGGGCAATCTGGATCCGAACGTACTGTTCAGCCCGCCAGCCACCATCGCGGCTCAGGTCGACCGTGTCTTGGGTCAGTTCGGACACGGCTCAGGTCACGTCTTCAATCTGGGCCATGGCATTTCCCAGTTCACGCCGCCGGAACACGTTGGCGCACTGGTTGAGGCCGTACATACCCGCAGCCGCGCCTATCACCAGTTGTAGCGCGGCTGAAAAAGCTTATACACAGCAAGTAGTTACGGCTGTGCACCAGTTCCCTAGACTTGCCTCGGATGCACGAATTTTATAAATATCTGTTTTTATTGATATTTTTATTCTCGGCTAAGTCCGCTAAGGTACAGCAGTCACAAAATGGATTGTTTTTTTGGTTACCTGGACATTTGATCAACAACCTTATCCACAGGCCATCTGGGCAAAAAAGCCTTGCCAATAAGCAGCTTGCCCTTCATTCCAAGAATTACGGCGAACTTCGCGCGCTAACTTTTCATACACCGTGACCAGCCTGATCCGAGTCGCACTTGATGTGCCGGTGGACCGCCTGTTCGACTATCGCTGCGACGACGCAGCAGCGGTTATCGGTGCACGGGTGCTGGTGCCATTCGGCCGCCAGCGCTTGATCGGCATCGTCGTCGCAAAACCCGGCACCAGTGATGTGCCGGAAAACAAACTGCGTCGTGCCACGGCAGTACTGGACCACGAACCGCTGTTGCATCGCGCGGATCTCAAACTACTGGAGTTTGCCGCCGACTATTACGTGCATCCGCTAGGTGCCGTGGTCATGGCCACACTACCGGCAGCGTTGCGCCGCGTCAGCACCCGCAGCAAATCACCAGGCGCCTGGACCTTGACCGATAAGGGCAAAGCACTCAACGAAGACGCGCTGCCGCCGCGTGCACGTGCGCAACGAACCCTGTTGGGCCTGCTGCGCGAGCAATCGGTGTTACCGCACACAGCGATCACCGAAGCGGGCACCGCGACGCGCCAGGCCTTGAAGGTCTTCATTGCAGAAGGCTGGGTGACCGCCACGGATGCCCACCCTGGCGAGGTCGTTGTCGTGCCGCCACCCGGCATCGCACCGCAACTGACACCCGACCAGTGCAGCGCAGTCGAAGCCATCACCGCAGCGCTCGGCAATTACCAGGCGCTGCTGCTGTTGGGCATCACCGGCAGCGGCAAAACCGAGGTTTACCTGCATGCAATGGCCACCGCGCTCGCACGTAAACTGCAGGTGCTGCTGCTGGTTCCTGAAATTGCGCTCACCCCGCAACTAGAGTCGCTGGTGATCGCACGATTTCCCGAGGTCATGGTATCGACGCTGCACAGCGGTCTGGCCGACGGGGAACGCGCCGAACGCTGGCAGGCGGCGCGCAACGGACGTGCACGCATTGTGCTCGGTACCCGGTTGTCGGTATTCACGCCGCTGCCCGATCTGGGGCTGATCATCGTCGATGAAGAACACGACAGTTCATTCAAGCAGGGGGAGGGCTTTCGCTACTCGGCTCGGGACCTCGCGGTGGTGCGCGCACGGCAGGCTGGAATCCCGGTCGTGCTGGGCTCCGCAACCCCCGCGCTGGAAACCTATCGCAATGCAATCGATGAACGTTACCGCCTGCTGCCGCTGAAAAACCGCATCCAGGCGGGACTGCCGACCATCCGCTATGTCGATCTGCGGCAGCAGAAAACCGATGACGGCCTGTCGCCGGCGCTGATCGCCGCGATAGCCGAACGCATCGCGCGCAAGGAACAGAGCATGGTGTTCATCAATCGCCGCGGCTATGCGCCGGTGTTGATGTGCGGCAGTTGCGGCTGGATGTCAAACTGTGCCCGCTGTTCCGCCAAGCTGGTGCTGCATCTGCGCGACCGCCGGTTGCGCTGCCACCATTGCGGACATGACAGCGCGGTACCCACTGCATGCCCCGAGTGCGGCGATGCCGACCTCGCGCCCCTGGGTCAGGGCACTCAGCGTGTTGAAGCCGCGCTGATCCGCCTCTTTCCGCAGGCGCGTATCCTCCGCATTGACCGCGACACCACGCGCCCCAAGGATGCTTGGCCGGCGATGCGCGAACGCATCCGGGAACGTGACGTCGACATCCTCGTCGGCACCCAGATTTTGGCCAAGGGCCATGACTTTCCCCACCTCAACCTGGTCGGAGTCATTAATGCCGACAGCATGCTCTACAGCAACGATTTCCGCGCTTCCGAACGTCTTTATGCGCTGCTGACCCAGGTCGCCGGCCGCGCCGGCCGCGGGGCCTTGCCCGGCATGGTGCTGATCCAGACGCAGTTTCCCGATCATCCGCTGTACACCGCGCTGCGCGACCAGGATTTCGACGCCTTTGCCCGCGCGCAACTGGCCGAGCGGCGTCAGGCCGGATTTCCGCCGTACGTGCATCAGGCCTTGTTGCGGGCGGAGGCGCGCGAACTCAAAACCGCGCTGGGCTTCCTCGGACAGGCAGCACAGGCGGCTGCGGACCTCGATGGTGGCGTGACCGTGTACGACCCGGTACCGGCCAACATGATGCGTCGTGCCGGTCGTGAACGCGCCCAGTTGCTGGTGCAAGCGCGGTCCCGTGCCGGACTGCGGGCCTTCCTCAATGCCTGGAGGCCGTTGCTGGCGGATACCGAAAGTACGCCGGCGCGCTGGTCACTGGATGTCGATCCACTTGATTTCTGAGGGAAAACCGCTGTTTACGCGTGTTAAAATGCTGCGCT
>CAMAYE010000231.1 GCA_945862135.1 Bordetella parapertussis | reverse complement strand
CGCACAGCCGCCGGTACGGTGTTCACAACGCAGGTGTCGGCCCCGGCGACCAGTTTGTGTCCGTGCTCGAAGGAGATTTCCGAATACGGCGCGCACAACCAGCGTTCGCATATCACCATCACCGTGCAGGCGGATGCGACACTGACGATCGAGGAAATCGCAGGGATCGCCGAGCAGGAGGCTTCGTGCGAGGTATACGGACTGCTGAAGCGTCCGGACGAAAAATACGTCACCGAACGCGCTTACGACAACCCGAAGTTTGTTGAAGACCTGGTGCGGGACATCGCTTTGCGTCTTGATGCCGACAGTCGCGTGCGGAGTTACAAGGTAGAAGCCGAGAACTTCGAGTCCATACATAACCACTCGGCCTACGCCCTGGTCGAGCGCGTGAAATAATCACTTCCGTGAAAAAAGAGTTTTACGGCAAACGTATTGCCGTAATTGGCTCCGGCATTGCCGGGCTTTCGGCAGCGTGGCTGCTGTCGCGCGCGCATGCGGTAACGCTGTTTGAGGCCAATGACTATCTGGGTGGACATACGCATACCGTTGACGTCACCCTCGACGGCATCACCGCGCCGGTGGATACCGGATTCCTGGTATTCAATGAGCGTACCTATCCGAATTTGATCGCGCTTTTTGACTACCTTGATGTGCCTTCAACGGGCAGCGACATGTCGTTTTCAGTGCGTTTGGCGGCGGAACGCCTGGAGTGGGCCGGCAGCAATCTGGCGACCGTATTTGCTCAACGCCGAAATCTGCTGCGCCCTGCATTCTGGGGGATGCTCAGTGATATTCTGAGATTCAACAAGGAAGCCGGCGCGTTGGCGCAGCAGTCTGTCGACTCTGCGCAGTCCCTCGGCGAATTCCTGGATGCAGGTGCTTATGGCCGGGCATTCCGCGAATGGTATCTGCTGCCGATGGCCGGAGCGATCTGGTCGTGTCCGACGACGGCAATGCTGCAGTATCCGGCGCGCACCTTTTTTACGTTCTGCGCCAACCATGGTTTGCTCCAGGTCAGCGACCGTCCGCAATGGCGCACTGTGAACGGTGGTGCGCGCAGCTACGTCGAGAAACTTGCCTCGGCAATTCCCGATATCCGGCTCAACATGCCCGTGAAGCAGGTTGTGCGCGATCCTCGAGGCGCGACTTTGCACTTCCCGGGATTTCCTGCAGAGCATTTTGATGCCGTGGTTCTGGCCTGCCACAGTGATCAGGCCCTGCGATTGCTTGGTGATGCGGATGCCGCAGAACGCCGGGTGCTTGGCGCCATTGCTTATCAGGACAACGAAGTCGTGTTGCATACGGACGAAAGTTTTCTGCCGCGACGGCGTTCGGCGTGGTCGGCCTGGAACTATCACGCCGACCAAGAAACCGATGCCGGCAGGCCGGTGGGCGTCAGTTATCTGATCAACAAACTGCAACCACTGCCTTTTGAACGACCGGTGATCGTGACACTGAATCCGGCGCATCCGCCGCGCCCGGAGTGCGTCATTGATCGCTACCAATACGCACATCCGGTGTTCGATCTGGGCAGCATTGCAGCACAGGCGCGGTTGCCCGGACTTCAGGGGCGGCACAACACCTGGTATTGCGGGGCCTGGGCCGGTTATGGTTTTCACGAGGACGGGCTCAAGTCCGGTCTCGCGGTTGCGGATGCGTTTGGCGTTACGGCACCCTGGTTGATGCAGCCGGAAGGATTGAAGGCTGCCGCATGAACGTTGTTGAGTCGGGCCTGCGTCTGTATTTCGGGGATGTCTTGCACCGCCGCCTCGCGCCGGCGCTGCATGCATTCCGCCACGGCGTGTTTTTCCTGCGCCTGCGCATTGACGGCACACCGCCGGTGTTCCCGGCGCTGTGTTCGCGTAACCGCTGGAATCTGTGCGGCTTTTACGATGCGGATCACGGTCCGCGCGACGGCAGCCCTCTGGAGCCGTGGATTCGCGATCTGCTTGCCAGCCACGGACTGGCTTGTGCTGACGGCGCGATCTGGCTGCAGTCTTTTCCGCGGGTGCTGGGCTATGTATTCAATCCGGTGAGTTTCTGGCTGTGCCACGACCGCAGCGGCGCATTGCGCGCGGTGCTGGCAGAAGTCAGCAATACCTTCGGGGAACACCACAATTATCTGGTTTCGCATGCCGATGCACGACCGATCAGCGCCGGCGACTGGCTGAAGGCGCGCAAGGTTTTTCATGTGTCGCCATTTTTCCCGGTTGCCGGCGAGTACCGATTCCGCTTTGCCGATCACGCCGAGCGTTGTGCATTCCGTATCGATTACGACGACGGGCTGGGTCATCAATTGATTACCAGCATCAGCGGTGCCGCGCAGCCGGCCACCACCACCGCGCTGTTGCACGCTTTTATCCGCTATCCGTGGATGACGCTGGGTGTGATGTTGCGCATTCATTACCACGCGCTGCGCTTATGGCTGAAGCGCGTACCGTTTTTTTCAAAACCCCCGGCACCTGCTGAGGACACCACGAGATGATCAACACACTTGTACAACGTGCGCCGATGCGCGCAGAACCTTCCGCTGCCCGCTGGCTGTTCCGTCTGCTGGGGCAGTTGCGCTGCGGGAAAATCACGCTGGGCTGCCCAGACGGACGCTCGCTGGAGTTCTCCGGCGCGCAACCCGGTCCGCACGCGACTTTGAACCTCGCTGACTGGCGCGTCTGCAACGACATCCTCAGTCGCGGCGATATCGGACTTGCTGAAGCCTATATCGCGGGCCGAATCACCACTGACGACCTGACCCAGCTTCTGTTGCTGGCGGCGATGAACGAGCATGCGATTGAAGAGGCCATCCATGGCCGCTGGTGGGCAACGCTGGCTTATCGACTGCGCCACTGGCTGCGTCCGAATACCCGCACTGGAAGCCGCAAAAACATCCACGCCCATTACGACCTCGGCAATGATTTCTACCGGCTGTGGCTGGATTCGACGATGACTTATTCGTCGGCGCTGTTCGAGGGCGATCTCACGCGCAGCCTTGCCGATGCCCAATCCGCAAAGTACGCGCGTATTTTGCGCGAACTCAATGCGCAGCCTGGTCAGCACATTCTCGAGGTCGGATGCGGCTGGGGGGGATTTGCCGAACATGCGGCCCGTGCCGGCTGTCGGGTCACCGGCATCACGATTTCCGAAGCGCAACTCGATTACGCGCAGCGCCGGATTGCCGCAGCCGGATTGCAGGATCGTGTGGAATTGAAATTGCAGGATTACCGCGATCTCGACGGGAAATTTGATCATGTGGTGTCGATCGAGATGTTCGAGGCCGTCGGTGAAAGCTACTGGCCCGGCTATTTCGGCATGCTGCGCGACCGTCTCAAGCCTGACGGGCGTGCGCTGGTGCAGACCATCACCATTGCCGAAGCCAAGTTCGAGCGTTATCGCACCGGCACCGATTTCATTCAGCAATACATTTTCCCTGGCGGCATGTTGCCGTCACCGCGACGTTTCGCCGACGAGGCCGGCAGTCGCGGGCTCATGGTGAAGGACATGCACCGATTCGGACTGGATTACGCCGAGACGCTGCGCCGCTGGCATCAGGTGTTTGATTACGTGGCGCCCGAAGTAAAGGCGCAGGGTTTTGATGACCGGTTCATGCGGACCTGGCGCTTTTATCTGGCCTATTGCGAGGCTGGTTTCCGCGCGCGTGCAACGGATGTGGTGCAGGCTGTTCTGGTGAATGGGTAAAACCTTTATCTGCGCGCTGGTGTTGCTGTGTGCAGCCCCGGCCGCAGCAGTGAATGTGCCCGCAGAGCTGCCACCCGCGGTTTGCAGCGCGTTGGAAACCTGTCGAATGGTCGGCAAGGGACGTCTGCGCTGGTGGGGATTTCACGTTTATGACGCCGCGCTGTGGTCCCGTGACGGGCGCTGGCGCGCGGATGCCCCCTATGTGCTCGATATCATTTACGCCCGCAACATCACGACGGCTCAGCTGGCGGAGACCAGCATTGACGAAATAAGGCGGCTGGGTGTCAGCGATGAATCGAAGCTGGCCCGCTGGCAGGCTGCGATGCAGCGCACATTTCCCGATGTCCAGTCGGGCAGTCGCCTGATCGGCGTGTACCGGCCGCAGCGCGGCGTACATTTTTATTCCGCCACGGCATCGCTCGGCAGCATTGAAGATCCGGAATTCGCGCGTCGTTTTTTTGACATCTGGCTGCATCCGAGTACACAGAAGCCGGAACTGCGTGCTGAGTTGCTCGGCGGCAATGGCCGCACTGAATAAATCTTCGCTGTTTGCCTATGCGGCTGTAGGCTTGCCCTTGGCGGCCGCCGCCTTGCCGGTGCATGTGCAGGTCCCGAAGTTCTACTCGGGCCTCGGCATGGATCTCGCACTGATCGGTTTTATTCTGTTGGCGGTGCGCCTGCTGGATGCGATCAGTGATCCATTGTTAGGTGCTTTTGCTGATCGAATTCCGGTTCGTTTTGGCGGCCGCAAGCTGATGATCGGCGGCGCTGCGCCATTGCTGGCCGCAGGACTGTGGTTGTTGTTCAGTCCGCCGACCGATGCGGACTCGCTAGCATTGTGGCTCGCAGCGACGCTTGTTCTCAGTTACCTCGGATTGAGTGCTGCAAGCATCGGTCACTTTGCGCTGGGCAGCGCATTGTCGCGGGATTACGCCGAGCGCACGCGTATTACCGCAGCGCGCGGCGTGGCTGCTCTGGTTGGCGTGCTGCTGGCTGCAGCGGTCCCTGAGCTGCTGGTGCAGCAGTATGGCGCGACCGAGGGTCTCGCATGGTTCGCTCTCGGATTTACCCCGTTATTGGCGGTCGCGGCGGCGATTACGCTGGTCCGGGGACCATCCCCGCCGGTTTCCTTGGTATCCGCATCGTTGACCTGGGCGGGACTGGTGCAGCCGTTGCGCAA
>CAMAYE010000230.1 GCA_945862135.1 Bordetella parapertussis | reverse complement strand
AGTTTTACCAGGTTGAGGGACTCAATCCCACCACCTTCGGCTACATCGTCGGTCAGGTCACGATTGACCTCGCCCGCATGATCGAGCAGGCGCTGCCGGGCCAGATCCTGATTGGTGACTTTGAGGTCGAGATGACCGGCGACCGTGAGGCGGACGTGACCCCGGTCAGTACCCTCGACTTCGTTGAGCGCACCGCACGCAGCCTCGACCAGTTGCGCGGGCTGGTGGTGGCCGGTGACGAGATCGCCAGCATGTCCTGCTATCTCACCGGGGCCGCATTGAGCAGTGGCGGTTACGCGATCAATCGCTATGAACCGCGTGACAAGCACGGCATCGTGCACCCGGTGTACAACGCCAAGATCAACATTCATCGCCGCCACGCCGAACCGATTTTTCTCGGCATTCAGCACCGCGACCTTAATGCGCGGCTGCAATAGCGCTTAAGGTTCGGGTTTTGCGATGCGTCGGTAATATTTGTAACTAATTGAATTAATTAAATAAAATATCGCTGTATAATGCGCGCCGCAACGCGTCCGCCGCATATTGCGCGGACCTCCAAGCAGGTTATCCATGAGCATCGACAAAGAAGTCCCCCGGCGCCGCACCTTCGCCATCATTTCGCATCCGGCCGCGGGTAAAACCACGCTCACCGAAAAGCTGCTGCTGTTTGCAGGCGCCATCCATATCGCCGGCAGCGTAAAGTCGCGCAAGGCCTCGCGCTACGCGACGTCGACGCGGAACGAGGCGAAGTAAGCGATCGGGCCGCCCAGCAGCGAGCCCGCCGAAAATGCCACCAGCGGCAGCAGGATGCGCTGCCTTGCCCGTTCACTGAGCAGCAGCGTCAGGCTGCCGACCATTGCAATGGCGCTCATCAGCAGCCCGCTTCCGACGATCCACAGCAATATCGGATCCATGTTCACAATTTCCAGGCGGATTTCAGAGCGGCGTATTCAAGGCCGCAATGAAACGCACGTTGTCTGTGGGCAGAGTGCGGGTCACCGGCAAGTTCGTGTCCACGGAAACCAGCTGCGTCACGGATTCACCGACCACGCCGGTGCTCGTGGCATCCATCGCCACCCGCGGATCTCTGCGTGGCGCGCTGGAAGGCCGGCAGGTGGCGTTGTTGCGATGCTTCCTGGAGGTTTCGCAATACCTTGAGCATGTCGGGATGCCGGGTTACCGCGATCAGTCGTTCATACATTGCGCCGTTCGCGAGTTCGGCGGCCGCACCCGCTGCACAGGCTTCCTGGAGGCTGGCATACCGCTCCACCTTTCCCGGCCAGGGGTTCTCCGGTATGGACAACCCGTAGCGGACATATAACGCGCATAGTGCTTCGATGTGACGGGATTCTGCATCGCGGATATTGAAAAACGGCCGCACTTCGCCGAAATCCTCGATTACCTGGTCGTAGGTCGCCCAGGAGCGGTACTCATCGTCCAGTGCCTCGCTGAGCGCGACGATCTCCGGTTTTGTCAGTTCTTTTGTCAGTTCGTACATATTTTGATCAGCATGAAAGCACGGGCCTGTGTCATTTGTTGTCGGTCGAAATACCGATGTGCTGCCGCGGCATCAAAGCGGCAACTGATCTCAAGGAAAGGCCGGAATGGTCGGCTCGGTTCCCTTGATTTCCGCTTCTGGATGGGTCTGCTTGATGAGACGGGAAATTTCCTCGACCCGGGACATGGGTATGTCGATCATCATCAGCAGTTCGCCCTCGGTAATTGCGCGTTTGAAACGCTCCAGGCGAGTGTTGTCCATGCTCAGCCCGACCATCCCACCCAGCCAGGCGCCGACGCCGGCGCCACTCAGGGTGCTCGCAAGAACGATGCCGCCTGCAATGACCACATTGGAGGGCGGCAAGGCGATCGCAATGAGCCCGGCCAAGGTGCCGGCTACACCGCCCATGGCAAGCCCGCGTTGGGTGGCAGGTATGAAGTCGGATTTTTGCAACGGCGAGGCATCTGGCAGTGATTCCATCGCTGTGCCGGGTTTTGCCAGAACATGCATGTGGCGTTCTTCGATGCGCGCCAGCAGCAATTCGTTCACGATCGCTTTGGCACTGACGGTGTCAGGGGCCAGAAAGTACAGTCTTTTCATTGTCGTGATCTCCGGTTGAGGCCCGCTATGCAGGCGGTTCTGCGTTCTTCTTGCCGAGGCATTGGAATGCACGACGGGTGTTACAGAAAAGCAGGGGAGGGGAAGAGGCGAACCGCGCGCTGCGCTAGCTGTTTTCCCCACCCCGATGCTGTGTTCGTATGACGGGCATGGACTTCAATCGGAAGCCATGTCCGGCTTCCAGATCTCCCAGATTTTTCCGACCAGTTCCGGACTCGGCTTGAGGGTCATGCTGCCGGGTTTCCAGCCCGAGGGTGTGGCCTCGGTGCCCTTGCTGTTCCTGACCAGCTGGAAGGCCTGAATCTGGCGGACCGTTTCACTGACGTTTCTGCCGACCGGCGGGGTCAATACTTCGAAGGCCTGAATCACGCCGTCCGGATCGATGATGAAACGTCCGCGGTTTTCCACGCCCGCCTCGTCGTCGTAGGCGCCGTAAGCCATCCCGACTTTTCCGCCACTGTCGGACAACATGGCAAAAGGCACGCCGCCTTCGACCATTTTCGACAGCTCATGGTCATTCCACATCTTGTGCACGAAAATGCTGTCCACGCTCATCGACAGCACTTCAACACCGAGCTTCTGGAACTCCGGGTATTTATCGGCGACCGCCGATATCTCGGTCGCTCATACAAATGTGAAGTCACCCGGGTACAGACACAGCACCACCCATTTGCCGAGGTGGTCGGACAGTTTGACGGAAGTGAACTGCCCCTTGTGGTAAGCCGGGGCGACGAAATCAGGTGCGGGTTTGCCGACTTGGATCATGGCTCGGATCTCCGGTGCAGTTTGTTGGATTGGGGCGGATTCGGACGTTTCAGTTTTTTTCCCGACAGGGCCGCCGGTAGGGCGGGCACATCCGATCTTTGGGCTATCACTCATGGTTCCTGCTCCTTCTTGAGTTGTGCTGTATGAACCGCTGTATGGACCGAGTACTGCCTTGTGGCCAGTTCTACAGTTACAGTGTTGCGATGACATGTGCTTGATACAGGTCAAACGATTCCCGATTGCCGGGAAAATTTGACCTGCAGGGTCATTCGGCTGAATCGACGGGCCCGTGTGACAGGCGCTACCGAGTGAAAGTATTTATAAGTAATTGATTTAATTAATATAATTATCGCTGTATAATGCCCGCCGCAACGCGTCCGCCGCATATTGCGCGGACCCCCACGCAGGCCATCCATGAGCATCGACAAAGAAGTCTCCCGGCGCCGCACCTTCGCCATCATTTCGCATCCGGACGCGGGTAAAACCACGCTCACCGAAAAGCTGCTGCTGTTCGCAGGTGCGATCCATATCGCCGGCAGCGTAAAGTCGCGCAAGGCCTCGCGCTACGCTACGTCGGACTGGATGGAAATCGAAAAGCAGCGCGGCATCTCGGTCGCCAGTTCGGTGATGCAGATGGAATACCGCGACTGCGTGATCAACCTGCTTGATACGCCGGGCCACCGTGATTTTTCCGAAGACACCTATCGCGTGCTGACAGCGGTAGATGCCGCGCTGATGGTGATCGACGCCGCCAACGGTATCGAACCGCAGACGCTGCGATTGCTGCAGGTTTGCCGCGCGCAGAACACGCCGGTGATCACCTTCATCAACAAGATGGACCGCGAAGTGCGCGAACCGACCGACCTCGTGGATGAGATTGAACGCACGCTGGGCATGCCGGTCGTGCCCTGCACCTGGCCCATTGGCATGGGCAAGTTGTTCAAGGGCGTATTCGACCTGCGCGCCGACCGCATGCGCGTATTTACCGCGGGTGAAGACCGCATCGGCGCGGAAGATGAAATCATCTCCGGCATCGACAACCCGGAGATCGTCGAGCGCTTCGGCGACATTTTTACCCACGCCCGTCAGGAAATCGATCTGGTGCAGGGCGTGTCTCCGGAATACGACCGCGAGACCTTTCTCGCCGGCAAACAGACGCCGCTGTTTTTCGGATCGGCGATCAACAACTTCGGCGTACAGGAAGTGCTTGATGCAGTGATTGATTTCGCGTCGCCGCCGCGCCCGCACAAGGCCCTGCAGCGCGAGGTGAAACCGGAAGAGCCCAAGTTCTCCGGCGTGGTGTTCAAGATCCAGGCCAATATGGACCCCGGCCATCGCGACCGTGTCGCCTTCATCCGCATCTGCTCCGGCCGTTTCGAACGCAGCATGCGCCTGAAGAACTGCCGCACCGAAAAATTCTTCCGGCCCAGTTCCGTGGTGTCCTTTCTGTCGCAGCGCCGCGAGCAGGTGGAAGACGCCTATGCCGGTGACATCATCGGCATTCCCAATCACGGTGTGCTGCAACTCGGCGACACGCTGACCGAAGGCGAAGACCTGCAGTTCACCGGCCTGCCGTTTTTTGCGCCGGAACTGTTTCAGACAGTTGAAGTTGCCGATCCGCTGCGCAGCAAGCAATTACGTACCGGTCTTGGCCAGCTCGGCGAAGAGGGCGCGATCCAGGTGTTCAAGCCGGTGGCGGGCAGCCTGCTGCTGCTCGGCGCCGTCGGCCAGCTGCAGTTTGAAGTCGTTGCGCACCGCCTGAAACATGAATATGGCTGCGAAGCGCGGCTGTCGCCGGCGCGTTATGTCGCTGCGCGCTGGGTGACCTGTGATGACGACCGCGAGCTGCAGCGTTTCATCGATGCCAACTCACACCGCGTCGCGCATGATGCAGTTGGTGCGCCGGCCTTTCTGGCCAGCAATGCCATCGAGATCGATGTCGCGCAGGAGCAGTGGCCGAAGATCAAGTTCCACGCGCTTCGTGAGCATGCCGGGCTGA
>CAMAYE010000229.1 GCA_945862135.1 Bordetella parapertussis | reverse complement strand
GTCTTCGGTCTGGCCGATGAATATGGCGTTGTGGCGCGGGCGCAGTTGTTTGGCGCGGTCCGCCGTGCGCTGGGTGATGAAATACACGCCGCCGATCGGTTTGAACTGGGTGTCGAGTGACCAGATGTGAAAGGGGTATTGCGAGCCGGATTTGCCGGTAAAGGTGATCGCGCCTTTTCTCATGGGATTCTTTCGTGTGGGTCGTGATGCGTGATCAGCCGCCGATGTCGCGCTGGGCGGCGTCAGCTTCGTTGGCGGCGCGTTCCCATTCGGCGGCGGGCACTGTGCCGGCGTCATGGGTATCCATCAGCGCGACTAGCAGGGCCAGGTGCTCGCGATCAAAGGCGGCTGCTTCAGCACTGCGGAAGGTGACTTCCCGTCCGATGCAGGCGGCGAGGATGCGTGTGAGCAAGCGCGCCTGGGACATGGCCGGGTTGCGGCGGATGGCGGCGAGCACGGCCTCGATTGGATTGGCGGGTGCAACGGACGTGATGAAACGCGCGACATGGCGCAGTTCATTCTGGAACGTCGCAAAGGTCAGCCCTTCGATGGCGTTGTACGGGTTTGAGGTGACGCCGATGGATGCGCTCATGGACGGTCAGATGTCGAAGCGGCGCGACAATTCGCTGGTCAGGAACAGCACCGCGGCGGCGGTGGCCATGGCGACGACCAGCGCGAAGGGACTGAAACCGATGATGGGTTCGGTGGTGGTGGCGGTGAGCATCGGTGCGACCGAGTTGCCGCCCATGAATCCGCCAACTGCGCAGATCAATGCCGCTGGAATGATGCCGCGGTTGCGGTTGAGGTCGTAGAAGTGAAAGCCCGCCCAGCCGATGGCGCCACCGGCGGCCAACCAGATCATGATGTTCATGGTGTGCTCCAAAAAAGAAACGCGCGCCGGTAATGAGAGGGGATTTGCCCGTGCAGAATGCACGCCGACGATGGAGCGGCAGAGCGGTCCAGTATGGGGCTCGCATGGGTATTTGTCCGATGTGTTTCGGCGAGGGCGGCGGTGTTTCGGGGGTGATCCGAAAACATCAGCATAAACATGCAGTTAGCAATAATTTCCGGGCTGCACTGCATGTGGACGCTGCGCCTTGCTTCGCGCGCGTGCAGGCCGCTAGACTGCATTCATACAAAAATAGCGTCGGGAGGAGGGATCATGCTGCGCGTCTGTCTGCTGCTGGTGACCTTGTTTCTGCAGTGTTCTGCGTTGACGGTTTCGGCGCAGACCTACCCCGCGCGGCCGGTGCGCGTGATCGTCGGGTTTGCACCCGGCGGCGGTACCGACATTCTGGCCCGTGCATTGTCACAGCAGCTCACCGAATCGCTGGGCCAGTCATTCACGGTGGACAACCGCACCGGCGCGGGCGGCATGATTGCGGCAGAGATCGGTGCACGCGCGGCGCCCGATGGCTACACGCTGCTGGTCGGCAGCCTCGCGGCGTTTGCGATCAATCCCAATCTGATGAGCAAGATCGCGTACGACCCGATCAAAAGTTTTGCGCCGGTAGGCATGTTTGCAGCCTTGTCGTATGCGGTGGATGTGCATCCTTCGTTGCCGGTGCGCTCGATCAAGGAGTTGATCGCGCTGGCGCGCAGCAAGCCGGGGCAGCTCAACTTCGGCACGGCGGGGCAGGGTTCATCAACGCAGTTGGCGATTGAACAGTTCATGCTCGCCGCGAACGTCAAAATGACCCATGTGCCGTACAAGGGCAACACGCCGGCGATGACCGCGCTGATGAGCGGCGAAGTGGCGTTGGTGTTTGATCCGGTGCTGAGTTCATTGCCGTTATCGAAATCCGGCCGCGTGCGCGTGCTGGCGGTGACCACTGCCAAACGTTCCGCACTGCTGCCCGATGTGCCGACGGTGGATGAGGCCGGACTCAAGGGTTATTCCGCGGGCAACTGGTTCGGCATCTTTGCACCGGCGGGAACACCGGCTGCGGTGGTGGAGCGCCTGAACGGCGCCATCAACGCCGCGATGACCAGCCCGCAGATGAAAGACCGTCTGTTGAGCCAGGGCGCCGATCCCTTGTCCGGTACGCCCCAGCAACTTGCCGATCTGGTGCGCAGCGAACTCGACAAATACGGCAAGATCATCAAGTCCGCAGGGATCAAGGTCCAGTAAAGCCAGTGCGTGCCGCGCTGGCGGTTAGATTCAGCGATATCTCTCGATATCTCTTTTAACGAGGAGTTTCATGAGCACCCGTAAACCGAACATCATTCTGATTACTTCCGACCAGCAGCGCGCCGATTGCAACGGGTTCGAGAATCCTGATCTGCGCACGCCGCACCTGGACTGGCTCGCGCGCGACGGCACGCGCTTCAACGCCTGCATGACGCCGAATCTGGTGTGCCAGCCTTCGCGTGCTTCAATGCTGACGGGCCTGCTGCCGCTGACCCATGGTGTGTGGGACAACGGTGTTGATCTGGATCCGAAGGTCGGCGGCGCGGGTTTTGCCGGCACGCTGGCGAACAACGGTTACAAGACCGCTTTTATCGGCAAGGCGCATTTCGCCACCAAGGCGACGTTTGCGCCGACGGGTACGCCGGAATGCAACAAGAGCCAGGCCAAGTACGGGCCTGACTGGTTTGGGCCTTATATGGGCTTTCAGTACGTGGAGCTCACCGTGCTCGGCCATACCCACCGCACGCGGCCGATGGACCGTCCGCCGATGGGGCATTACGAGCGCTGGTTCATCGGTCGCGGCAAGGATGAGGAAGGTTACAAGCTGTGGGCGAAATCAACGCGCCCCGAGACCGGCGCAGCGCAGACCTGGAGTTCGGCGCTGCCGGTGGCCTGGCACAGCAGTACCTGGACGGCTGATCGAACGATTGATCTGCTGTCGCACCACGACCAGAGCAAGCCGCTGGCGATGTGGGTGTCGTTTCCCGATCCGCATCATCCCTTCGATTGCCCCGAGCCCTGGAGCGGGCTCTATGACCCGAAGAGCGTCAAACTGCCTGCACACCGCACGATGGATTTCGAGCGCCGGCCCTGGTGGCACAAGGCCCAGCTCGAAGGCACGCCCCAGCTCGCAGATCCGGAGATGCGCAAATTCCGCGCCGAGGGTTCGCGCACACCGGTGCAGACTGATGCCCAGCTCGCCGAGATGACCGCGAATTACTACGGCATGATTTCGCTGATTGACCACAACGTTGGCCGCATTCTCGACAAGGTGCAGGACCTCGGCATGGCCGACAACACGCTGATCATCTACACCACCGACCATGGCGACATGCTGGGCAACCACGGTCTTTATCTGAAGGGTCCGACGCCTTATGAAGACCTGATGCGGGTGACGATGGTGGCCCGCGGTCCCGGTGTTGCCGCCGGACGCGTGGTGACGGAGCCGGTCTCGACGCTTGATCTGGCCGCGACCTTTTACGATGCGGCGGGTGTTTCGGCGCCGCACGAGCTGCAGGGCCGCAGCCTGAAGCCTCTGCTCGAAGGCAAGGATGCACCGCGCGATGCGGCGTGGATGGAATGGCATGTACATCCCTCGCGCTGCGGCGTCGGTTTGCAACTGCGTACGGTGCGCACGAAGCGCTGGAAGTGCACTTTCGAGCTGGGCTCGGGTGCAGGCGAGATGTATGACCTCGAGAACGATCCCAAGGAAATGAACAATCTGTTCGACGACCCGGGCTATGTGAAAGTCAGGAAAGAGATGGAAGAGCTGATGCGTGCACGGCCCGGCAAAGTGATGGACCCGTTGGCGGAGCCGATCGGGATGGCTTGAATCGGGATGAATTGAATCGGAATGGCTTGTGGCAGGGCAGAAGGTTTTTATCGCTGATAACAAAATCGACAACAAGCGCGGCAGCGATCAACGTAGCGTTCCCCGGAGGAGGTTGGCCATGAAGAGATTTATCGGCGGCATTCTGATGCTGGTGTTGTGTACGGCGGCGTGGGCTCAGCAATGGCCTTCGCGACCGATCCGTGTACTGGTGGGTTTTGCTCCGGGCGGCACGGCGGACGTGTCGGCGCGCATGACTGCCGATCTTGTCGGCAAGGAACTTGGCCAGCAGGTCATCGTCGAGAACCGGCCCGGCGGTTCGGGCAGCGTCGCCATCGAGGCGATGATTCGAGGGCCGAAGGACGGTTACACCATCGTCGTCAATTCCGATTCGTCGTTTTATCAGCCGCTGCTGAAGCCGTCGCTGGCGTATCGCGCGGAAAAGGATCTGCAGGCGATCACGATATTGACCAACCAGACCATTGTTGTTGCGGTTCACCCTGCACCGGGCTGGAAAACGATCGCGGATCTGCTCAAGGCGGCGAAGGCGAATCCGGGGCAGATCTCTTATGCACTGTCATCGGCAACCGGAACCCAGGCCGTGGCCGCGGGAATTTTTTTCCAGGGTGCTGGCGTGAATATGATCGGCATCCCGTACAAGGGCGGTGGGCAGGCGGTGGTAGATCTGGTCAGCGGCCATGTGCCGGTCGCGGTGCTGGGTACGGCACCCCTGGTGCCACAGGTCAAAGCGGGACGTGTGAAGCTGCTCGCAGTGACATCGGCCAAGCGATCGAAGGCGTTTCCCGATGTGCCCACGCTCGCCGAACTGGGCTTCAAGTTCATGGACATCTCGCAGTGGTTCGGCGCGATGGGGCCTGCGGGCATGCCGGCCGATGTGGTGACGCGGTTGTCTGGCGCTTACAACAAGGCGCTCGCCGACCCGAAAACCGTGCAGCGCCTGTTTGATTCCGCGCTGGAGACGGTGGGCGGCACGCCGGAAGAGATGACCAAACGCATGGCGGCCGAGACGCTGCTGTGGTCGAAGGCGGCGCGTGAGGCGGGGCTGGGCGGGAAATGAATAAGCACTGAGAAACCGTAGTCGTTGGCGGCGATCCGGATGTTTCAGGTCGCTTTGCTGATCCGTTCGAACCTTGTCTTGGTGATTTGTAAATGCAGGCCTATGTG
>CAMAYE010000228.1 GCA_945862135.1 Bordetella parapertussis | reverse complement strand
ACCATCTCGTGAATATGGCGCGCGATGAGGCGCGCCGGCAGGGTGTGGCAGACAAGGTGAGTTTCGATGCCAGCGATCTATTTAATACGGATCTCGGACGTGCGAGCGTGATCACGGCTTACCTGCTGCCGGCGCTGAATCTGCGACTGCGTCCCCGACTGTTCGAACAGTTGCGGCCGGGTTCGCGGATCGTGACGCATGATTTTGATTTTGGCGACTGGCCGCCGGACCGCAAATTGACGATTGCCGTGCCGGACAAGCCATACGGCGCACCGAGCAGCGATATCATGCTGTGGGTGGTGCCGGCGGATTTCAGTGGCAGCTGGCAGTGGACCTTGCCGGAAGACATTCGGGTCGAGGCTGTGGTTGTCCAGCGGTTTCAGATGCCTGAACTGTTGCTGACCGTAAAGGGACAGCGGGTTCCGGTCAGTGATGCACGGATATCCGGCAACACGCTGGCTTTTGCGGTGCAGGGGCCGACCGGCTTGCAGCGTTACCGCGGCGATATCAACGGCAATACGCTGCGCGGCCAGGTGAGCGGTGATAAGGAGCAGGTGGTGTCATGGAATGCAGTACGTGTCAAAACAGGCAAAATGGATATCGGGGCAGGTGGCGCAACGCCTGTCGCGGTCGGTAATTGACCAAGGAGCAGTGATGAAACTGGCGAACGTGTGGGTGGGTATGGCAGTGGTGTGCCTGGGGCTGGCGACTTCGCCGGCGATGGCGCAGGAGGGTCGCGGCGATGTGGTCTACGTGCCGACCCCGCAGATTGTCGTCGATACCATGCTGGAGATGGCGAAGGTCGGGCCCAAGGATTTTGTCATCGATCTTGGTTCCGGCGACGGGCGCATCATCATTACGGCAGCGAGCAAGCGCGGTGCCCGCGGTTTCGGGGTTGATCTGGATACTGTGTTGCTGAAAATGGCCAATCAGAACGCACAGACAGCCGGCGTGACCGACAAGGTGCATTTTGTCGAACAGAACCTGTTCCAGACCGACCTTTCAAAGGCAACGGTGATCACTTCCTACCTGCTGCCGGATATGAATCTGCGACTGCGTTCGAAAGTAATGGCGCTCAAACCGGGCACTCGCCTGGTCGCCCATGACTATCACTTCGGCCAATGGGATCCGGACGAGCAGCGTGACCTGGTTGTGCCTGAAAAGAAAGTCGGCCAGGAAGGGATGAGTTATATCTTTTTCTACGTGGTTCCGGCCCGGGTTCCGGGCAAATGGCAGTCGCTGGTAACCATTGATGGTCGCGAGACGCCGATGGAGTTCACGTTGCAGCAGGAGTTTCAGGAACTCGAGGGCAAGGTGGATATTCGCGACCGCAGCGCCGACTTGCGCGGCCGTCTTAACGGCGAGACCATCCGCATGGTCGCGGGTGGCCGTGGCGGTGTTCCGCGACACGAATTCACCGGCAAAGTCGCTGGCGGTACCATCACCGGCATGCTGGCGATCGGCGAAGGTACGGCTCGAAAACAGATGCATTGGACCGCGAAGCAGGTTCTGCGCGGTGAACTCAAGCGCGCCTCGGACGAGCCGGAAGCCGAATAATAATCCAGGCCTGTAATCACCAATGAAAGCCGCGGCATTCATGTCCGCGGCGGGGGAGCTTGCATGAGTACTGAACAGACTTCGGCAACACCGCGCCAGACACTGTCCGTCACCGACGCCTGCGCGATGATTGTCGGCCTGATCGTCGGCGCCGGGATTTTCGGAACGCCGTCAATTGTGGCTGGTGCGGTAGGTGATTCGTCGACGCTGTATGCGGTATGGATCGCCGGCGGCGTGTTCTCCATCATCGGTGCCTTGTGTTACGCCGAACTGGCAACGGCTTTCCCTTCGGCAGGCGGCGAGTATCACTTTCTGCAGCGCGCTTTTGGCCGTTCACTGGCTTTTCTGTATGGCTGGGCGCGGATGACGGTGATCGTCGCCGGTTCAATTGCGGTGTTTGCCTATCTGTTCGGCGATTACCTGTCGCGCGTCATCAATCTGGGTACGTATTCGTCGGCGATCTGGGCGGCAATCGTGGTCGTGGTGCTGACGGCGGTGAACTATCGCGGTATTCGCGAGGGCAAGGCGACACAGAACCTGTTCACGGTTCTGGAGATCGGCGGCTTGCTCCTGATCATTGTTGCCGGCCTGTTTTTTGCAGCCCCCCCGGCGGCCGCAGTGCCGGCAGTTGCAGGTGCTGATCAGCCCTGGTACATGGGGGCGGGTATCGGCTCGGCGATGATCTTCGTGCTGTTTACCTATGGCGGCTGGAATGATGCGGCCTACATCTCGGCAGAAGTGCGCGACCGCGAGCGCAATATGGCGCGTGCGCTGCTGATCGCCATCAGCGTGGTGGCGTTGTTGTATGTGCTGGTCAACTTCGCATACCTGAAGGGGCTCGGTTATGACCAGATGGCGCGATCCAATGCGGTGGCTGCGGATCTGCTGAAAGCCGTTTGGGGGCCGACCGGTGAAAAGGTGATCGCGATCATGATTGCCATCGCCGCGCTGACTTCGGTCAACGGCTCGATGATTGTTGGTGCGCGCTCGAACTATGCGCTGGGCCGCGACTGGCCGATGCTGGGATTTCTCGGGAAATGGGATGAGGCCAGCGGTTCACCACGTAACGCGATGCTGGTACAGGGCGTCATTGCATTGGCGCTGGTGGGGCTGGGCGCGATCCAGAATGCCGGCTTCAAGGGGCTGGTCGAATATTCGCTGCCGGTGTTCTGGGGCTTTTTCCTGCTGACGGGCATTGCGCTGTTCGTGCTGCGGGCCAAGGAGCCGGATGCGCCGCGGCCGTTCAAGGTGCCGTTTTATCCGGTGGTGCCGGCGATTTTTGTGCTGATGTGTGGGTACCTGCTGTATTCCAGCCTGACCTATCACCGTGCCCATGCGCTGGTGGGGCTGGGTGTGCTTGCTGTCGGCGCTCTGGTGCTGATAGTGGCGAAACTAAAAAAGCAATAAAATCAACAGCTTATGATTTAACTGCCGGGCGGCGCGACCGCGTGCCCGGTATTTTCGTTCGCGCTTGAAATACGGGTGCGACGCCCCCACATTCCCGTCACTGTTTTTGTTCACCCATTCCGGAGAAGCAATGGTCGAGACCGCCAATAAAGAAACCCTGGGCTTCCAGGCCGAAGTCAAACAGCTGCTGCAACTGATGATTCACTCCTTGTACAGCAACAAGGAAATTTTCCTGCGCGAACTGGTCTCCAATGCGTCAGACGCCTGCGACAAGCTGCGGTTTGAAGCGCTGACCGACAAGGCGCTACTGGAAAACGATACGGAACTGAAAATCCGCGTGTCGTTCGATGCCGCCGCACGCACGGTCACCATCACCGACAACGGCATCGGCATGTCGCGGCAGGAAGTGATCGAAAACGTCGGCACCATTGCGCGTTCCGGCACCCGCGAGTTCCTTTCGAAACTGACCGGTGATGCGGCCAAGGACGCCAACCTGATCGGCCAGTTCGGCGTCGGTTTTTATTCATCGTTCGTCGTGGCAGACCGCGTCACGCTGACCACTCGCCGCGCCGGTCTGACGGCGGAGCACGGCGTGCGCTGGGAGTCCGATGGCGGCGGCGACTACACGCTGGAAATCGTCGAGAAGGCGGAGCGCGGCACCACGGTGACGCTGCACCTGCGCGACGGCGAAGATGAATTCGCCGACAACTCGCGGCTGCGCACGATCCTGCGCAAATACTCCGACCACATCACACTACCCATCGTGATGAAAGCTGAGGAGTGGGACAAGGACTCCAGCAAATACGTGACGACCGACAAGGACGAAACCGTCAATCAGGCCAGCGCATTGTGGGCGCGGTCCAAGTCCGAGGTGACCGACGAGCAATACACCGAGTTCTACAAACATGTGGCGCATGATTTCGACGCACCGCTGACCTGGTCGCATAACAAGGTCGAGGGCCGCAAGGAATACACACAGCTGCTGTACATCCCCGCGCGCGCACCGTTTGACCTGTGGGATCGCGAGCAGCGGCACGGCATCAAGTTGTATGTGCGGCGCGTTTTCATCATGGATGATGCCGAGCACCTGATGCCGCATTACCTGCGCTTCGTGCGCGGCGTGATCGACTCCAGCGACCTGCCGCTGAACGTGTCACGGGAAATTCTTCAGGAATCGAAGGACATTGAGACGATCCGTGCCGGATCAGTGAAGCGGGTGCTGTCGATGGTTGAGGACCTTGCTGAGAACCAGAAGGAAAAGTTTGCCACCTTCTGGAAGGAATTCGGCCGGGTGTTCAAGGAAGGCATCGGCGAAGACCAGCCCAACCGTGAACGCATCGCCAAGCTCCTGCGCTTTGCCTCCACGCAAAAGGACACCGCGGATGAAGAGGTTTCGCTGGCCGACTACGTGGCGCGGATGAAACCGGAGCAGGAAAAGATCTATTACGTCACTGCGGATACCTTCGCTGCAGCCAAGGCCAGCCCGCATCTGGAGGTGTTCCGCAAGAAGGGCGTCGAGGTGCTGCTGCTTTCAGATCGCGTGGATGAATGGATGATGTCCTTTTTCACCGAATTCGAAGGCAAGAAATTGCAGTCGGTGGCCAAGGGCACGCTGGATCTGGGCAAGCTTGAAGACGAGGCCGAGAAAAAAGCGCAGGAGCAGGCGGAAGGTGAACACAAGGATCTGGTCGAGCGCATCAAGAAGGCGCTGGGCGAGCGGGTCAAGGACGTGCGGGTCACGCTGCGTCTGACCGAGTCGCCGGCCTGTCTGGTGGCCGATGATCATGACATGACGGCACATCTGCAACGGATGCTGAAGGCGGCAGGGCAGGCGGTGCCGTCATCGCAGCCCATTCTTGAAATCAACACCACGCATCCGCTGGTGCAGCGACTGCAGGCTGAAAGTTACGACTCGCGGTTCAATGATCTTGCGGCGGTGCTGTTCGATCAGTCGCTGCTCGCCGAAGGCGGCCAGCTCGAAGATCCGGCGGGATTTGTCAAACGGCTCAACCAGTTGATGCTGACGCTGGGCCGCTGACGCGCTGAACGGGCTGCGCGCTGCGCTGATCAGGATGCCCTGGTCAGCGCAGT
>CAMAYE010000227.1 GCA_945862135.1 Bordetella parapertussis | reverse complement strand
TAACTATTCACTTCACTTGCCCGGCGCCTTGATCTCCTTGCATACCGGGAATCCAAGCACGCCGTTATGGGCAAACACGTAAATGCTGTTGCGCCCGAGGTCACCGGTAACGACCACCTGAAAATCCTCGGGCCGCCACACCAGCGGCACCAGGCGCTCCGGATCATCGGATTCATGAAACGTCTGCGGAATGCGTCCAGCCTGATGCTCTTCCTTCAGATTCCAAGTAGGCTTTTGTGTCCAGTCACGGAGGATTTTTTCGAACATGCTCGCAGGCATCCGCGCCTGCTTGAACAGTTCATCTCTGAATTTTTCCTTGGACCAGCCACCCGCGGCAATGGTTTCGGCAATGATCGGTGACAGCAGCAGCAGCGGACGCAACGTATCGTAGCCCTGCCCCACCGAAAACATGATCTGCCACGAATACTGGCGAACTACCGCATCCGCGATATACGGCATCAACTCCTCCGGCGTGGCGCCGGATACCGATGAAATGTGATTGCCGCCGGTATAACGTCCGACGGACAACGCATTGCTGCCGGCAGCGAATCCATAATCCGCACAATTCGGCGTCCAGCCGATCTTGGCAACGACATCCTCGTTTTCAGCAATAACAACGCGCCAGGTATTGCCGAAGGTGGCTTTGTCATTTTTGTGTGGCAGGAAGCCCGCAACGTTGCGCAGGTACAGCCGCCAGAAGCGGCCCACGCTGGTATTGGCTTGGAAGCCGTCACGCATTACACCCTGAGTGTAGTTAAAGCCCAGTTCCTTTATGACTGGTCCGTTGAGAATGATCAGGTTGTCCCCGCCCGGGGTGTTTCCGCTGTGCTCGACACCATAATCATGGTCCACCATGGCCTCCACCGCCGCGACTAGCACCGGCATGTATTCAGGGCGGCAACCTGCCATCACGCCATTGACCGCGACACTCCATACCGTCGCTGCGCGGTTATCCGGCAACATCACGCCCAGCACCTCGTCTGCTTTGCGATCGGTATGGCGCAGGAACGTTTCGACCTTTTCCACGGTCGGCGGCACGATGGGCAAACCATCGGACAGTTCATGCTTGAGAAAGTATTCGTTGACCTCCTCGAAGGTGCCGCTGAAGATCTCATCGCGCGCACCGGGTTCACCGCCAACCGACGCCACTGCCGGCATTTTCAACAGGGCATTGAGAACACCCTCAAGCGTCAGCTCACGCACGTTCTGCTGCAACGCCTCTTTGCTTTGCAAACCGGGGTGACCACGCACCGGTGCCACAGCGATATTGGGGTAACCGAGGCCCTGAGACGCTGCCTTGGAGAGCGTCATGAAGCTTTCACATACCAGCGTCGCCGACGGGATCCCCGCCGATTCAGCCGCCACACTGGCCCGCAACACGGCGGGAGTGCAGCTGCCTCAACAACCCATCCCGGAGACGACGGCATCGGCTCCGAGTTCTTTGAGTTTTTTCGGAAGATTGGCAACCACATTGCGCTCGTCGCTGCCGTGGGTGTTGCCGAACAGATCCCAGTGCAGGAATTTCACACCGGGATAACGTTCGCGCAGACTGACTTCAAGCTGTTCGAAAACCTCGTTGCCGCGAAATACATAATCCCAAACCCAGGCAATGGTCTTGCCTTCCAAAGTATCCAGCCGCTTGGCCAGCGGCTTGACCTTTGCCTGACGGGGCCCACGCGGCCACAGTGCCGCATAAGACGCATTCGTATTAGTCATTTAAAACTGTCCTTGCGTGTCGCAAAAAATGCAGGATAACGGATCACAGCAGCAGCGACTAGCCGAAGCCGCACGTGATAGCCTTGGAATTCGTCATCATGCATCGCGACATTCCGCGATGCGGACATTGCACACTTGGAGCACTCCTCATGTCAGCACAATTTTCCGACAAGACCGCTATCGTCACCGGCAGCGGAACCGGCATAGGCGCCGCCATTGCACACCGCCTCGCCGCTGCAGGCGCCAGCGTGATGCTCGCCGACAACAATGAAGACTCTGCGCATGCCGTTTGCGCCGAAATCACCGCAGCCGGCGGCCGTGCTGCAGCCTGCAAAGTCGACATCCGCATTCCTGAAGAAGTGCAGGCAATGGTCGATTATTCCCGCGAGATGTTCGGTCCCGCCAACATCCTGATCAACAACGCCGGACTCGGCTCGCAAAAACATTTCCTGGAAACTCCGCTGGCAATGTTGCACCAGATGCTCGAAGTCAATGTGGTTGGCACCTTTCTTTGCGCTCAAGCTGCTGCGCACGACATGATTGAAATGGGCGGTGGGCGTATCGTGAATTTTTCATCGCATTCCGGCTTGCTCGGCAGCAGCGGCCGTGCCGCCTATGCCGCCGCCAAAGGCGGCATCATTGCCATGACCCGAGCCATGGCTGTCGACCTTGCCCAATACAACATCACAGTGAACGCCGTGGCGCCAGGGCCGATTGACGTCCAGCGCAACCGCAACCAGCACTCGGAAGAACGCCGGGAAGCCTGGCAGCGTGCAATACCGCTCGGACGTTATGGCGATCCGGATGAAGTTGCTGCGGTAGCGGTCTTCCTAGCATCTGACGACGCCAGCTACGTCAACGGTCAGACCATCTCGGTAGATGGCGGTTTTACCGCAGCGGGCCTGCGCGTCAAAAACCTCTGAAACTGATTCAATTTCTGGCTAAAGCTTAACCCGCAAAATGATCCACTGAACGGTCAAGCATTACCGATTATTCCCGGGTCGCGCCGGCACTCGCCTGCCGCAGCCAGTGCACTCCCCGTCAAATCCACAGCGAGTTGCTGTCCAACCTCGTAAGGTGCATGCAGCATTGCCGTGCGCACCGCCAGCGCCATCGCCAGCGCCTGCATCACATCTCCATTGGCGGTATTTCCGAGCACGCGAAGCTCGCGATCCAGCGTACCCAAGACCGCGTCCAGCAGTTGAGAGACCCGCATTGCGGATTGCGTCTCTCCATGCAACGGAAACTCGAATGCAATGTTTTCGCCGGTCGCAGTTTTTACGTTGTACGGAAGATTTGTGGCCATGAGCAACACACCTTTGACAAATGACATGCAGCGGTCGGAGTCGAATTTCCCTGCATAGTAGCAGCCATACGATATCCACATTCCACGCGGCCTGGTCCTCACGGGCCTCTATGAGATGCTGCATAAGCATGGGAGTCCAATTTCGCCAGAAAGGGGCAAAGGCCAGCTTCCGGGGCAAGAATAAGAAAAAAGCCCCTGCAGCGGGTTGCCGCAGGGGCCAAAGCAGTCTGTGTGAACTGAAAACCAAAATCAGCTGCCGATCGGACCGCCGTCATCCTTGGTGATCACAATGGTCGAAGACCTCGGACGGCCACCAGTCGCACCATCAGGCCAGGAACTGTAGCGCTTCGGATTGGCCGGATCATTAACGCCCGTCGGCGCTTCGCCCGGATGCTGGATGCCGACAAACATCGTGCGCTCATCCGGCGTCACGAACACGCCGGTGATTTCGCAGACATTCGGCCCCACCAGGAAACGCCGTGTTTCACGGGTCACCGGATCAGCGCACAGCATCTGGTTATTGCCAAAACCGTTGTAAGCGCCTGCCCGGTTTTCCGGATTGATGCTGCTCCCCGAGACATCGGTCTGGATCCACAGACGGCCACTGGGAGCGACATAAATGCCGTCCGGAGAGCCATATTTATCACCGACGATGGTAGAGGAATGCGCCGGATTCGCCGGATCACCGGCCAGCGCAAAAATATCCCAGCGGAACGTCGGCTCGGTCCAGTCACGGCGGTAGGTCCAGGTGATGATGTGGCCGTAGGTATTCGCCGGGCGCGGATTCATCAGATCGGTCGGCGGATTGCTGCCGGTGCCGCGACGGCTGTTGTTGGTCAACGTGGCAATCGCCGTCAGTGTTTTGGGGAATGTATCAATCCATTCCGGACGATCCATCTTTGTCGCACCTACGCGGTCAGCGGCAGTACGGGTATTGATCAGGATGTCGTTGATTGACCAACCGGCGAGCGCAGGATTCTCTGGAGTTAATGGCAACCACTGCCCGGTGCCATCCTCGCTGAACTTCGCGACATAGAGGATGCCCTCGTCAAGCGGACTGACACCCTGCTTGATCATCTTGCGCCACGGATCTTTCGATACAAAGCGGTAGATATACTCGAACTGTTCGTCATCGCCCGAATACACCACTACGCGACCGTCACGTGCTTCTTGCACCCAGGCCCCCTCATGCTTGAAACGGCCCAAGGCTGTGCGTTTGACCGGCATGGAATTCGGCTTGAACGGATCGATTTCAGTGACCCAGCCAAAACGGTTAGGCTCGTTCGGCTCCTCTGCGACACGGAAGCGCTTGTCAGTGGTGTGCCACAGATAACCGAAACCGCCTACGCTGAGTCCGTAGCGGGCTTCGATCGAACCAGCAGCAGGCGCGGTGGCGGTACGGAAATAACCGTTGAAGTTTTCTTCGCAAGCGAGGTAGGTGCCCCAGGGGGTATAACCCATCGCACAGTTGTTCAGCGTACCGAGCACTAGCCGGCCCGTCGGGTCTGCGCTGGTGCGCAGGCGCAGGTCACCAGCGGCAGGACCGCCAATGGCGATTGGCGTCATACCAGTGATGCGCCGCGCGTACTTCGACGGCCGCACCACATGCCACTCGCGCGACTTACGACCATGGCGATGATCGTGATCGTCATCATCGTCCTCGTCGTCTTCGCGATCCGGGCCGCGGCTTTTCTTGACTTCGATGATCGACACGCCGTGCGCGGCGAGCGACTTGTTGGTTTTTTCCTGATTCCAGTTGGCAGTGCCATCCGGGAACAGCAGCACATCGTCGGTGTATTCGTTATTCTGTACCAGCAACCCGCGCTTTGATCCGCGGATCGGGAAATACACCATGCCGTCATTGTTCATACCCCACTGCACTGCCTGCTCGGCGGCCGTGTTGCTCGCGTCAGGCTTGAATACCGGGCCGTTCGACACCGGGTCTCCCCAGGAAATGAGCACCCGCGCGGTGTAACCGTCCGGTACGACTACCGCGTCGGCCTCAGACACGGGAATGCCCGGGAAACCGAGCAG
>CAMAYE010000226.1 GCA_945862135.1 Bordetella parapertussis | reverse complement strand
AATTTTAATGCGCTCTTCGGATCAGTGGTAAAAAATGATCCTGCTGCCCAAGGGCTCAAATCCCATAGGAACCTCGCGCAGCACGTGCAGCGATTTACGAATTGCATCATGAAAATCGGTGGGAGCATAAAGCATCAGAAAGCCACCGGCACCGGCGCCCAGAATTTTTCCGCCAGTTGCGCCAGCCTGCAGCGCAGCATTGTACCAATCGTCAATTTCCGAGGTGCTGACACCGGCGGTGATGCTCTTTTTCAATACCCAGTTCTCGTGGAGAATTTCACCAAAAGCGGAAACGTTGTTGCGATGAAGTTCATCTCGCAACTGGTACGCCAGTTCAACCATGCGCAGCATGGTCTTGCGCTTGGCTTCACTGGAGACCAGTTCGGCGGACTGTTGCTTCAACAGGGCAGATGCGCTGCGGGTGATGCCGGTATAAAAAACAAGGATATTCTGTTCCAGTTCGGCCACCGTCTTCCGGTCGCAAATGACCGGGGATACGACCACCGAATCGTCAGGCTTGAATTCAATAATGTTCAGGCCGCCAAAAGCAGCGGCGTACTGATCCTGCTTGCCTATCGGTTCGCCGCAGATATCGATTTCGATATGACTGCTGTCCTTGCCCAACTGTTCGCTTGAGACATATTTTCCTAGGTAAGCGTTCAGAACATGCAGTAAACCTACGGTAAACGAACTGGAGGAGCCGAGCCCGGTTCCTCTTGATGGAATGTCTGCAATGGTTGTGATTTCAACACCGCCGGATAATTTCAGGTGGTTCATTGCTGCGCGGACAAGGCGGTGCTCAATTTCAGATACGTTGAGTACCTCTTCGGTTTTGGAGTAGGCAACTCTAATGCCGTTATCGAATTTTTTATTGATGCTGACATAAATGAACTTGTCGATTGCGGTACTGATTACGGCACCGCCATGTATTCTGTAAAAATCCGGCATATCGCTGCCGCCACCGACAAAACTCATGCGCAAAGGTGTTCTGCTGATAATCATGCGTTACTCATTTCTTGGGGTGCACACAGATTGTGTGGAGATCGACAGTCATCAAGGCATCAGGATCCGGTGTGCTGAACCTGACATGCTCTCGATTAAGGGGGCCTCATCGTTCATGCGGTTTTCGTATATTGCAAGTGCTTCAGTATCCGAGCAGCCACGCAGGATATATTCATTGACCACTCTTTGTTTTCTTAAATTTTCGTCAATTTCAACATGAAAACGATGTGAAACTTGCGCTCCGGTGGTGTTAAGAGAAAGCGCAACGACCCCTTCCACGATTACGACATCCGTGGATGATATGGAAGCAGTTTCGCTGGTTTCCACGCATTGCCGACGTCTTTTATCATAAGCATTCAGTCGGATTGTGGTTGGGCGTTTCTCTGGTACAGCCAAGGATTGGATGGCATCCTGCAGCCTTGCCATGTCAAAGCGTCCGAACAGCCCGTCTTGCCTGTCGTTTTGGTTTTTAAGCCAGCGGTCAGTTGACAGCAATAGCGCTCTTAGACCCTGCGCAGCCAGCGCTTCCTGCAATACGTGAGCAAAAGTGCTCTTGCCGCTGCGGGAGTGCCCGCCAATAAATACCATGTCTCCAGCATTGATCTTTTTTGAAAGCGGCTCGCAATGTGCTAGCAATCTGGGGTGACGATCAAGAATGAAGCTTACGGCAGCGGAAAGATCCGGAACAGTGGCATAGGCTGTTGCCCAGTTCCGGAAATCGAGTCCGGCGTTGCCGGTTTCCACCAAAATTGGCCTAACGCCCGCACGGCGTGCGGTTTCGATGTCTGCCGTGCTGTCGCCGATCAGCCACGAACGATTGCGCGCCATATTGAAGTCCTTGCTGGCGAGGTCAATCATGCCGGTATTCGGCTTTCTGCAGTTGCAGTCAACCTTCAGCTCGCTGCGTTCTCCGGGAAAACCCTTGTCAGGGTGGTGTGGACAAAAGTAAATGCGGTCCAGGTAAGCGCCGCTTCGACCTAAAAGGGTTTCCAGTTTGTTATGAATTTCCCTGAGTGTTTCAAAGCTGCACTCACCACGCGCTACTACGGGTTGATTGGTGACTACGCAACAGCGGTAGCTCGATTCATTGAGTCGGCGTATTGCATCCTCAACCCCGGGTAGCAAGCGCAACTGATCCGGATGCTTCAGGTGATTCACTTCCTCATTGATGGTGCCATCCCTGTCAAGCAATACAACTGCTTGTGGCACGTCGAGGCTTGCGCCAGTGATGCGCCCTGACTGAAAAGCTGCGCAAACCTTGTCCAGCCGTTTGGGGGTGCCGATGTCCTTGATATATTCAGGGCTGTTGTAACCACGTAATTGGATTCCATTACTAAGCATCTCTGGAAAAAAGTGCTTGGCAAAATCCAGGTGCCGCGGGTCATTTCGCCAAGGATGAAGCGACGCCTTTCTGATCCAGTACAGTGCAGCGTTTACGAGATTGGGGTAGTAGCGAGATTCATCATGGGGATAGGGATGGAATTGCGTGATACGTCCTTCATCACTCAATTCAACCAAATCCGAGTCTTGGGGATGATCGTTGGGGTGGAGGAATAGCGTTGCTGCGGCTGTCGGCGATTGCCGGTGATACTCATGGAACCTTGTGAGATCAACCTGCAACATGGTGTCACCATACATGACTAGAAATTCATCATGAAGGTGTTCATAGGCGGCAAGTGTTGCCCCGGCAGTACCTCTCGGTTCACCATCGTCAATGCATTGGACTGCCAGGCCCCAGTTGTCCCTGGAGGCGCAGAATTCAATGATTTTTTCGGCCGCGTGGTTGACCAGTATGAGGATGTTGCTGAAGTCGTGTTTTTTTGCGAGCAGTATTTGCCGCTCAAGCAATGGTACTCCGCATACGTCGATCAATGGTTTGGGTAACCCGCCCAGCCGTTCGCTAAGCCGTGTGCCTTTACCTCCGGCAAGAATAACAGCCTGCTTCACAGCGCAGTCTCTTGCGCATGGATCTGGGCCACGGCCTTGCGTATCGCGTCAGCTGAGCTGGCTGTCGGTTGCCATCCGAGGGCGGCGAGTTTGGCCGTGGAGTAGCGAAAACGCGGTACGTCGCCGACCCAGCCTTTGTTCCCTTGGCCGAAGCGGATTGTTGCGCCGGGCGCAGTCTGGGCGACGACGGTTTCGGCAATAAACCTCACGGTGACACCGTCGTCGGTTGCGCCGATATTGTGATAATTCAGGCGGTCACGGCCGCGTTCCCGGATGAACAGCATGGCTTCGATCAATTCATCGACGTGAAGGTAGGATTTTTGTTGGGTTCCGTCTCCAAGTACTTCAAGCTGATTCGGGGTTGCCTTCAGTTTTCGGATGAAATCAAGGATTACACCATGAGTAGCGGGGGTGCCGATGACATTCGGAAAGCGGAACAAATAGGCACGTTCCAGGTGACTTTCGGCGGCGGCGCTGATTGCCGCTTCGGAAGCCAGTTTCATGGCGCCGTAGTTTGAAATCGGAAAGAGGGGGCCGATATCCTCGAAAAGTTCACGGTCACCAAGGTCGCCGTAGACCGCCGAGCTTGACGCAAATGCGATGATCCTGACCTCGAACTCTTTCATGAGTGCGAGGGTATTGTGGGTGGTCATGAATGTATCCCGCAGATCTACTGACGTATCAGATATACCTGCAGGAATATCCGAGTTGGCTGCCATATGCCATATCTCGGTTACGGCTGAATTTTTATCGATAGCAATAATTGCATCACGATAGGCAGTGATGTCTGCCAAATCAACGTTGATAAACCTGAATCTCGGATTTCCAATCACTTGCGCCAGATTATTCATATTGCCACGGCACAGGTTATCGAATCCGGCGACTTCATGCCCGTGTTCCAGTAATACCTTGGCAAGATTGCAACCGACAAAACCTGCAGCTCCAGTAATCAGTATGGTCATTTTGGGGTTTGAGGAACTTGTTTCAGGAATTGATGCAAGTATTGTCGCGGCAATACGGCGAAGGGCGGCGTTCCAAGCAGTAATATTGCCGAGAAACTGGCGTCATGTGCTGACTTCGCGGAACAAAGTAGCCAGTTTTGTGGCTTCGACATCAATCGAGTGTCTTTCAATGACTCTTGCGTAAGCCGCCTCGCCCATCTTCTGCAATTCTTCGATCGGCCGGGACAGGAAATCTTCCATGGCATTTGCCAGGGCTTCCACCGAACCAGCGGGGAAGAGCAAGCCGTCTATTCCATGCCGGATCAGTTCCGGATTCCCAGCCACATAAGTCGTCAGCACCGGACGACGAAGCGCCATAGATTCCATGATCACCATGGGTAGTCCCTCGGCAAAGCTGGGTAGTACAAGCCCTCTGGAGGCGAGCATTTCTTCGCGTAACTTCTCAGTGCTGATTGAACCTGTTAGCCGGACTTGCTTAGACAAATTTCGTTGCGATATGAGGGTTTCGATTTCACCACGCATTGGACCGTCGCCGACCAGCACCAATTCAAAATTTACGTTTTTTCGGGAAAGTAGTGCGGCTGCCTCAATCAGCAAGAGTTGTCCTTTTTGTTCGACAAGTCGCCCCAAGCAGACCAGTCTGGGTGTCGCTGGTGGCGGCACAGATTCCCCTTGGAAATATTCCGATTCAAGTCCGCAATGAACAACTTTGATCTTGTGCCAGTGGGTGTGACTGATCCAGCGATACAACTGGCTACGTCCAAACGAAGTGATCGCAATAACGAAGGCAGAGCTTAGAATCTTTTCTCGAATTGACAGTGCTACCGGGCGATCAAACTCAGTTGGCCCATGCACTGTAAAACTATATGGAGGGCCACCAAGAGCCCGCGCAAGCATGACTATTTCTGCAGAGTTTGTGCCGAAATGGGCGTGGACATGTGTGGCGTTGAATCTGTGGATCCACGGTACGATCACGCATGCCTCCGCCAGATAAGCTAGGTGATAAGGCAGTGCCCGCTCACCGCGCAACCCCATTTTTATTGCAAGCATCAGTGCAGAAGTAAAGCGCAGTGGGGAAGTAACAAAAGACCGGAGTAGGGCCATGGCAAGCCCGAGTAAACCGTCCCGCAGGACATACTGAGTGCGTTTGCGTTCATCT
>CAMAYE010000225.1 GCA_945862135.1 Bordetella parapertussis | reverse complement strand
TACGAAGCCATCGACTCCGCACCTGCCGCCGGTCAAATGGCTGCCTTGGCAGAACGCCTGTCCAAAGCGAAAGCACCCGTCGCGATTTTGGGTGGCGCACGCTGGAGCGCACAGGCCGTCGCACAGTTCGCTGCGTTCGCCGAGCGCTTTAAGCTGCCGGTGGCGGTGTCGTTTCGTCGCCAAATGCTTTTCCCTGCGAACCATCCCTGTTTCATCGGTGATGTCGGCATCGGTCTGAATCCCGATTTGCTCAAGCGCGTACAAGACGCTGATCTGGTGCTGCTCGTCGGTGGTCGCATGTCTGAAATGCCCAGCCAGGCCTATACTCTTTTCGATATTCCCGTGCCCAAGCAAGAGCTGGTGCATGTCCATCCTGATAGTGGCGAGCTGGGCCGGGTCTACCGCGCTTCGATCGCAATCAATGCTTCACCGATTGCTTTTGCTGCCGAATTGGCTGCCCTGCCCACGCCTGCGGCCACACCCTGGGCAGCGAGCACCGAGGCCATGCACAAAAGCTACCTCGCCTGGAGCGATCCTGCTCCCATTAAAACGCCCGGTGCCGTGCAAATGGGCGGCGTGATGGAATATCTCGAAGCGCATTTACCCGCTGATGCCATCATGACGAACGGCGCAGGTAATTTTGCGACTTGGCTACATCGCTTCCACCGCTTTACTCAATACGGCACGCAACTCGCTCCCACCTCGGGTTCGATGGGCTATGGTTTGCCAGCCGCCGTTGGCGCCAGACGCTTTTCGCCCGACAAGTTAGTCGTCTGCTTTGCCGGTGACGGTTGCTTCATGATGCATGGTCAGGAATTTGCCACCGCAGTGCAGTACAACCTGCCGATTGTGGTCGTGATCATCGATAACGGCATGTACGGCACCATCCGAATGCATCAGGAAAAACATTACCCCGGCCGCATTTCTGCGACGCAACTGAGAAATCCCGATTTCGCAGCCTATGCGCGTGCCTTTGGCGGTCACGGCGAGCGTGTCGAAAAAACCGAAGAGTTTGGACCTGCATTCGAGCGTGCGGTCGCAAGCGGCCAGCCGGCGATCTTGCATCTGTTGATCGACCCTGAGGCGATCACCCCGACAACTACCATTGCCAAGCTCAGAGCCGCCGCCCAGAAAGCCTAAGGTTTTGGGATGTACCTGAGATGGCATTTTGTACAATTTTGAATAGTTTTTAATTTGGAGCATGACAATGGCTGAAGCCTCTTTCAACTGGGAAGACCCACTCTTGCTGGATAGCCAGCTGACCGACGAGGAGCGCATGGTTCGCGATGCTGCACGCTCCTACTGTCAGGACAAATTGGCTCCGCGCGTCCTCGAGGGTTTTCGTCACGAGAAAACAGACGTCAAGATTTTCCCTGAGATGGGTGAACTTGGTTTGTTGGGTGCCACCATTCCCGTTGAGTACGGCGGCTCTGGTTTGAACTACGTCAGCTACGGTCTGATCGCCCGCGAAGTCGAGCGCGTAGACTCCGGCTACCGTTCGATGATGAGTGTGCAGTCTTCGCTGGTCATGTTGCCGATTAACGAATTCGGTAGCGAAGCGCAAAAACAAAAATACCTGCCCAAACTCGCCCGCGGCGAATGGATCGGCTGTTTCGGCTTGACCGAACCCAACCATGGCTCTGATCCAGCCGGCATGGAAACCCGCGCCGTCAAGACAACCCATGGCTACGCACTGACCGGCAGCAAAATGTGGATCTCCAACTCCCCGATCGCTGATGTCTTCGTTGTCTGGGGCAAGTGCGTAGGCGGCGATTACGATGGCCGTATCCGCGGCTTTATCCTTGAAAAAGGGATGAAAGGTCTGTCTGCACCTGCCATTCATGGCAAGGTGGGTTTACGTGCCTCCATCACTGGCGAAATCGTGATGGATAACGTTGAGATCAGCGACGACCAAATGTTGCCCGGTGTTTCCGGTCTCAAAGGACCTTTTACCTGTTTGAACTCTGCCCGCTTTGGTATCGCTTGGGGTGCACTCGGTGCAGCTGAGTTCTGCTGGCACATGGCGCGTCAGTACACGTTGGATCGCAAACAATTCGGTCGTCCACTTGCCGCCAACCAGTTGATCCAGAAAAAACTGGCTGACATGCAAACAGAAATCACACTCGGACTTCAAGGTTGCTTGCGTCTAGGTCGTATGAAAGACGAAGGTACTGCTGCGGTTGAGATCACCTCGATCATGAAGCGTAACTCCTGCGGCAAATCACTCGATATCGCACGTATGGCGCGCGACATGCTGGGTGGCAATGGAATTTCCGATGAATATGGCGTCGCCCGTCACCTCGTCAACCTCGAGGTCGTCAATACCTACGAAGGTACGCATGATGTGCACGCCCTGATCTTGGGTCGTGCGCAGACAGGTATCCAGGCTTTTTTCTAACGTGTTTTAAAAGTCCTGATTTTTTAGTGTTCAAGCGTGCTCAGTTAAGCACGCTTTTTTATACACGTCGTCCGATCATACCGAAGACGAGTGCAGACATCACCAGTGTCCAAACGATCAGCGGTCCGCTCGGTAAATCTAACCACGCAGATAGTATCAAGCCAATCAAATACCCTGTAACAGCGATAGTAAAAGCCAGCCATTTCTTGATTCGCTCATCTCGACAAGCCGCAGCACCCAAACTCGGAACGATCAAGGTCGCAAACACTAAGTAAACACCCACGAGCTGGACCGAAATAGTAATTGCTATGGCAAAGAGCGCATAAAATGTGTTCTGTTGATGTCGTAAGAGATACATCAATAACAACAGTATCAAGGTGGCTAGCGTTGAATACATCAACTTTTCTTGCCCCACCCATAACAATTGCCCGGATAACAATTCATTGAGTTGATTACCACCATGGGGATGGCGACTTAAAAGAATCAAAACAGCCGTCGCAGACAACACGAACACCACACCAATGAGTGCCTCTTGATAACGAGGCCATAACTTTTCTGTCATGCTAAACAACCATGCAGCTAATAAAGCAAGCCCCATTGCACACGTCTGGGTCCAGACAGGATCAATTTGCTCCCCAAGTACAGCGATAGCAAGATAAGCGCCAAGCCCCGCAACCTGCGCGATCGCCAAGTCAATAAAAATAATACCTCTGTTCAATACCTGCATACCTAACGGTACATGTGTCGCGATCACCAACAAACTTGCAAACACGGCGAAGATCAATAGATCGACAGGCACACCACCAGGCAAAATAAAATCAATATTCATGCCCTTGAACTATCCACGATTCCAAGCCTGCAATAACCGCCGGATCGTGTCATCAAACAGTGTCTCCAAGTTTCTCGACTCATTATTTCCGCCGACTGTGAATGGCAAAATAACTGAAGGGATATTTGCTTTTTCGCTGAGCCATTTCGTTGCGTTCTGATTGAGATACACGGGTGACAACACCATTTTGGCGTTGATTTCAGACTGCTTTTTTAGAATCGTACTCAGTTGTGTGACAGATGGATCTACGCCCGGCACGATCTCAAGCACGCCGACCTGATCCAAACCAAGCCATTCATTCATATATCTGAACGCATCATGTTGAACCCATACTTTTGCGCCGATCAAGGGTCTAGCTTGGCTTTGCCAACGTTCAATATTTTTTGACCAAGTCGTCAAAAATATCTGTAATTGCTCTTGATAGTGAGTCGTATTTTGAGGATCTAAAATTATCAACCGTTCCGTCATGGCACGAGCGATCGGCATGAAGTTTCGCGCATCGGTCTGGATATGTGGATTCCCTGAGGCATGAACGTGTCCCATACTACGATCTGGCGCACTATTGATATCGAGCACTTGCACATAGCTTGCTGCCTCCAACATACCAAGCTGGCCAGGAAGAATTTTAGGATTTCCCGCGTCGCGCTGCAGAACAGGAAGCCATCCTGCCTCAAGGTCTGCTCCTGTCGCAATCAACAAATCTGTCGTTCTTGCTCTTGCAAGCAATGAGGGACGAGCCTGGATTTGATGAGGGTCTTGCAGTGCAGTGGTTGCAATGAAAACCTTTACTTTATCCTTACCTAGCATTTGAGCAAGTGCACCCCACTCTGGTACCGTGGCAAAAATATTGAGAGTAGCGCGGCTTGCCTGAGGAAAAAAACAGCAAAGAATGACTGTAAAAGTCACGAGCCATTTAAGCGACATTCGATTTAGTTTCATTGAAGATTCGCTTAAAAACGATGCGCACCATGGGCTCCGAGGCTCATGATGTACTGAAGATAGATTTGATTATTCGGCATATTGGGTCCATATACCGTGTCTCTCGCAAGCTGCAATCGAAGCATCGAATTTTCTGAATTTGCCCAATCCAACATCAACGTATTCCGTGTTGGATTCCACGGCTCAATTGGCGTGCCGTCCAATGTGCCTGGACTGAAACCATAGTTGGAATTGCCTGCGAATAATTGATCAAAGCGATAACCTACACGCCACCTTGGCATGAACTGGTAAATCGCCTGGACATAAAAGCCACTCTGTGTGTTTGTGTATGATTGACCTAGACAGGGTGCCTCACAATTTCCAAAGGGTCCCTGTCCTGAAAGGGCTGCTGATCCCTTTTGTGTATTCCAAAAAGCTTCTCCTTGTAATTTAAAATTTTGTCTACTTGGGTTTCCATTTGGCGCCCATTTATAAACAAAATCTGCAATCACTATATTTGTATTCCCCGTGAAGTCGAAGGAATCAGCATTGTCATTAAAAACGGAAATATTCGGTCTATCGCCTGTAGAAGCAGATACAAATGACAATCCACCGAGCCAAGATGAAGACTCATTAAAGTCACCACCTGCTTTGGCATAAAACGTACCTAGTCTTGGTTTATTTTGATTGAAATTATCGCTATTCGGATAATGCATTCCCTGTCCGAGTTCCGCGCCCAGTCTGATATAAATCTTGTCTGTCGGGGCTACCCATGAAAGCTGTGCGCCCGTATTGTTCAGCTGCCCACCAAAGAAGGCCTTGTAAACCAGGGGGAGATCCACAAAATCCCACGCATGAGGATGCTTGTTGTTGAGGTAGCCGACATTTGAAAAGAACTTACCGCCTTTGACTTTTAAGCCAACAGGTAAATTGATTGTCTCAAAAAACGCCTCCTCAAGTGCTACATGAAACTCAGACCCCTC
>CAMAYE010000224.1 GCA_945862135.1 Bordetella parapertussis | reverse complement strand
CGTTCCTTGATCACGCGGGCGAATTTTTTCAGTTCGCCTTCGAGGAACGTGCCGAGCTGATCCGGGTTGCCGCCAATGGCGTCAATGCCCTCGTCCGCAAAACGGCGGTTGAGGTCGGCATTGCCCAGCGATTTGACAAAATGCTGATTCAGCACGTTGACGATATCGCGTGGCGTACCTTTCGGTGCCACGAGCGCGAACCACGCGCTGAATTCATAACCCGGCAATACATTGGCGATTGGTGGTACGCCGGGAAGCGCCGGACTTTCTTTCAGGCTGGTCACGCCCAGCGCGCGCAGACGTCCGGATTTGACGAAACCGGTCGCCCCGGCAATCCCTGAAAACGAAACACCGACTTCCCCGCTGATGGCTGCAGTCAAAGCCGGGCCGCCACCTTTGTACTGGACGACGGCAATTTCGGTCTTGGCAAGGAAGTTGAAGAGTTCACCGGCGATATGCGGATTGGTGCCGGTGCCAGCGCCGCCGTAATTCAGCGTGCCGGGGCGCGACTTGGCCAGTGCGATCAGTTCCTTGACGTTTTTTGCCGGCACCGAAGGATGCACACTGACAAACGACGGCGTCGACGCCAGTAGCGAAATCGGCGCAAAGTCGGTCAGCACGTCATACGGTACCTTGCTGAACATCAGTGTGTTGGTGACCAGCGGCGTGGTATTGATCAGCAGCGTGTAGCCATCGGGTTTGGATTGCGCGACAAAACCGGTGCCGATGATGCCGGATGCGCCAACACGGTTTTCCATGATGATTTGCTGCCCCAGTGATGCGGTAGCAATCGGCCCCACCAGCCGGCCAACTACGTCCACAGTTCCCCCTGGCGGGAAGGGAATGATCATGCGTACCGGACGTTCGGGAAATTTGCCTGTCTGTGCATGAGCCTGCGCGCAGGCCAGCAGGCCAAGCACGAACGCTGCTGTAAAGTTGATACGCATGTGTTCTCCTCGTTGATTGATTCCGACAAACGGGCAGAGTCTTCTGTAAGGCCGCTGCTCCGGTAACCCCGCATTTAACCCCACTGCCGTTACGGCTGCAATCTTCAGTAACCGACATGCACTGCAGCAGGGTTTTTAAATTATTATTAAATTCAATAACTTATATAATTACTGGATCAGCAATTCCAATCGTATTACTGAGGACCGACAAAACCAATATAGGCGCCACAGGCTTCAGCCGGTGTCGCCAGCATCGCGGGTTCACCGGTATTGCGCACCCCGCGCTCCAGAGGTGGCAGGCCTTGCGCAGCCATCCAGTTCGCCGCCGCCCCCATGCTCGTGGTTCGATACAGGGCCTGGAACGCACCCGGGCCGCGTTTTTTCAAAGCACTGGCGGCCGGGCCATCGGCATATGGCGTGACGATCCCCAAGCCGGTGGGGCCCAACTGGAAAATCGCCATGTTCGACATGATCACCGTGCCTTTCTGCAATCCGGGTTGATCCATCCCCAGAATGCGTGCGCACAGTGCAGCACTGGCATTAGCATCGTTCACCACGATATAGGCGCGTTCCAGCCCGGTCACTGCATTCGGATGCGCAGCAGCGCCCGTCGGTCGGCGCTGCGCCAGCGGCGTCAGGTGTTGAATGAAAAAAACCGGCAGCGCATGCGTAGGCCCGAGCATGGCAATCTTCCAGCGCAGTTCAAGACCATCCGGTGTCCGGCGCGAGCCCTCCAACGGGTCGCCGACGTCAATGCCCCGGCTGCGCATGCCCTCCACATCTGCCGCAAGATCATCACTGGCCAGTGCGATCGAACGGATACCGCCGCCAGCCGTAATGAATTTCTCGAATTCGCCGCCTGTCGTGCTGGCTGTGCGGTACTCCGCCACATCACGGATCGCCAGCAGCTCGATATATTCCTCGCCGTTCCAGGCCACCGCATTGTGTGTACCCCTGCCGGCATGCACGCCGCCTTTAAGCACATTGAAGCCGAGTTTTTTGTATTGCGCGACGCCCTGCTCCAGGTCGGCAACGCCTATGGTGATGTGATCAATGCGCGTAATCATTGCGGCTCCAGTATTTTCGGGATTGAAGGGGCGCGGGCAATGTAAAGCGCACCCGTACAAAAAACAAGGCGGGGCATCGCTGCCCCGCCTTGCTCAAGCAAATTCCGCTGAATGCTGCAAATTACAGTTTGGCCAGAATGGCTTCCGCAGACGACACCTCGAATTTGCCCGGGCCTTCAACAGCGATGTGTTTGACCACCCCGTTGTCGACAATCATGGCAAAACGGTTGGTCCGCACACCCATGCCACGTGCGGTGAGATCCAGTTCCAGACCCAGTGCCTTGGTAAAGTTGACGCTACCGTCAGCCAGCATGCGCACTTTGCCCGCTGCCTTCTGATCACGACCCCAGGCCGCCATTACGAACGCATCGTTGGTCGCCAAGCACCACACTTCATCCACGCCTTTGGCCTTCAATGCATCACGGTGCTGCACATAACCCGGAACATGTTTCGCCGAGCAGGTCGGGGTGTACGCGCCGGGCAAGCCGAAAACGACAATCTTCTTGCCTTTGGTCGCTTCAGCGACATCGACTTCCTGCGGCGGCATCGGGCAGCCATTGGATTCGTCAAAGGCTGTGGATTCCATCAGTTTGCCTGCGGGGAGAGTTTGTCCAACTGCGATCATGGGAACATCCTTTCGAAAAAGCCTGTTGAAATTTGACTTGAAAATGAATTCTAATCCGAGCGCCCGGTTGCATAGGCATTCTGCAATGCTTGGCCCTGCGGGCTGTTCCGGGGCTGAAATGATAACGGACGATGCACCCTCTGCTCCACCTGTTTCAGCATGTGCAGCGCATAACCCCACCGCCAGCACAGACTAGTCCACTACGCCACCGAGGTTATAGCAGCGAAGCATCCAAGGAAAACTCCTTATCAACCAGCAGATTCCGCGGCAAATTATGCGCGATGAACACCATGGTCACCTTGCCTTTGAGCTGATTGATGGTTTCGGCAAACTGTTCCGCCGTAGTCTGATCAAGACTGCTGGTCGCCTCATCAAAAATCAACACTTTCGGGCGTTTGAGCAGTGCACGGGCAATCGCCAGACGCTGCTTTTGCCCTCCTGACAACCCGACGCCGTGTTCGCCCAGCCATGTCTGGTAACCCTGCGGCATTTTCTCGATGACGTCATGGATTCCAGCCATACGACAAGCCTGGATCACATCCTCAAAACCGGCGTGGGGACTGGCCATCACCAGATTCTCATAAACCGAATTGGCAAAAAGCACGGTTTCCTGCGGCACCACGCCGTAGTACTGACGCAGTTCATTCGCTGACATTTGGCGGATATCACGGCCATCGATCTCGATCCTGCCGCCTTCCGGCGGATAAAAGCCCTGCAGCAGTTTAGCCAATGTACTCTTGCCGCAACCGGAAGGACCTGTAATCACCGTCAATCGTCCAGGTTTCAAATTCAACACCAGATTGCGGTAAAGATACGGATGCTTGTCGCTGTAGCGGAATGAAACCCCCGCAATGTTGATTTCACCAGGTCCGCTACGGGCCGTGGACGGCAACAATGCGTAAGGCTCGACCGGCGCATCCATCAAATCACCCAAGCGCCTCACAGCGATATCCGCCTGCTGAAACTCCTGCCATAACCCGGCCAGTCGCAACATCGGTTGCGCCATGCGGCTGGCAAACATCTGGAACGCCACCAGCATGCCAATGGTAAAGCCTTCATTGCGCATGACGATCAGCGCCCCCACGCAGAGTATGGCCAGCGTCTGCGTCTGTTCAATGGCATTGGCGAAGGTATTGGTCGTATTGGACAACTGGCGGGCACGAAAACCGGCGGCCATGTAATCGGCCAGCAGATCGTCATAGCGCTTTTCGAGATAAGGCTCCATCTGCAAAGATTTGACGGTTTCCATGCCGGCCACGTACTCCGTCAGAAAAGCCTGGTTTCTTGCCCCTTTCAGGAACTGGTCGTTGACCCGTTGACGCAGCAGAGGGGTAACCAGAATGCTGAGAGTTGCCAACAGCGCAACCGTCGCCACAGCAATCAGCGACAGTTGCCAGCTATACCAGAACATCACGGCAAGAAACACGAACAGGAACGGCAGATCAAGAAACAAGGTCACTGCGGCGCCGCTGATGAACTGGCGGATTGTCTCAACACCATGTAGCCGGGCAATCAGCGTGCCCGTGGGGCGTTGCTCGAAATAACGCAGATGCAGACGGACCATGTGACGGAAAACACTGCTGCCCAACACCGCATCAATCCGGTTACCCGTATGCAGAATGAAGTATTGCCGCAACCATGTCAGAAACGCATTGAAAATCAGAAACAGCACAAGTCCGCTTGCAATCGCAATCAGTGTGCTTTGAGTCTGATGCACCACCACCTTGTCGATGATCACCTGCGTGAACAGCGGCGTGGACAGTCCCAGCAATTGCAGCACCAGAGATGCGATCAACACGTCGCGCCAGATCTTCTTGTGCTTCAGCAATTCCGGAACAAACCAACGGAAACCAAATTTCCTTGCCTCCCGCAACACGTCCTCGTCGATTGACCTCGTCTCACCCGATTCCCGGGCCACCAACCATAACAAAGGCTCAAAGTGTTGCGAAAAATCAGCCACCGGCATGGTCTCTGCGGTATTGCTGCCGGCCGAAAAATAAAGCAATCGCTGATCATCAGCTCTGATGATCAGCGCCAGCCTGGCTGGCGCAAGGGGCGTCGAAGCATCAGCCGCGGGTTGTACAGCAGATACACGGCACTGAACCACCAGCGGGAAAGCCAGTTTTGTCAGGTCATGACCTGCCGCATCAAATCGACCAACTTTAAATCCCAGCCCTGTCGCCGCATCAATGAAAGTAGTTGCCGAGTGTGGTGGCGGATATTGCTGCGCTACTAAAGCAGCGTCAAACGGCATGCGGAAAATCTGACAAAGGCTGCCGATCATCCAAACCAGATCCGGCGCTGCCCAAGGCCGATCCGCTCCTCCCCCTGCATTGGCATTATTCATCTGTTAGCGATGAGTGTTGTTATTGAATTCAAGCCACTATATCAAAAGGACTCGGGTTCACCGATTCCGTGCTGTACCAGCCGGCATGCCCCCCCTGTAGCGCCGTCTCCCACATACGAAAAAGCCCGCAAAGACGCAGGCTTATGGTCTGAACATGGATTCTTCCAGAGCCAGA
>CAMAYE010000223.1 GCA_945862135.1 Bordetella parapertussis | reverse complement strand
CCCGGCGGGTTGCGCAGATAAGTGCCCGCCGGATAATCGCCGTGTTCATCCGAGAACACGCCATCGAGCACGAGAATCTCCTCGCCGCCGTGATGCACGTGCTCATCAAAGCGGGAACCGGCGGCGTAACGCACGATGCTGGTGGCGCGCGCGACTTCATCACCGACACGGTCGAGCATGCGCCGGTCCACGCCGGGCAGAGGCGAGGGTGTCCATGTGGCGTCGGCAGCGTGTTGCACGACGCGGGCAGTGAAATCGTTGTTGAGGTTCATGCGGTCATTCCAGAGGAAACAGCATTAGCCCGCGGGCTAAAGGGACGAGGGTCTGTCGGAGGTATAAAGACGACGCTTGTATTGCAGGAAGATTAAATCATTATTTATCAAATAGTTACATTATTCAAAGGCTTTCAAAGCCTTTTACGCTTTGAAAGAAATTCGATGTCTTCTTTCAAAGGGCGGACGACACTGGAAAAAGCCAACCCGAACCCTAGTACTGTCTTTAACAAGGCGCCCCGGTGATTATCAGCGGGTATCGATGATCAGGTCTCGACCGCCTCGGTATGCAGCTTCAAGCCCAGCGCCTTGCAGACCTTCATCACCGTCGCAAAACTCGGGTTGCCGTCCGGCGACAACGCTTTGTACAGCCCCTCGCGGGTGAGGCCGGTGTCGCGCGCGAGTTGCATCATGCCGCGGGCACGGGCGATATCGCCGAGTGCGCCAACCACCAGCGCCGGATCGCCGTCTGATTCGTCAATCGCGGCCTGCAGATACAGCGCGCATTCCTGCTCGGTTCTCAGGTAAGTCGCTGCGTCATAAGGGCGTGTAGTCAGTTTCTTGGCCATGATGAACTCCTAAAGCATGCGCGCCAGTTTCAGCGCTGTTTTGATGTCCTTGTCCTGCGTCGATTTGGCGCCGCCCGCCAGCAGGATGACCATCAGTGCGCCGCGCTTGACGAAATAAACCCGATAACCGGGACCGTAATCAATGCGAATTTCGGAAACCCCTTCACCCACCGGCTTCACATCACCGGGGTTGCCGTAGCGCAGACGGAGAATGCGCGCCTGCACCCGCGTCCTTGCGCGGACATCGCGCAAGGACTCCAGCCAGGTGGAAAATTCCTGCGTTTCGCGGATTTCGATCACCGGCGAAGTGTAATCCATGGTTTACACTGCGGCAAGCTTCGAAATGGGCTTGATGCGTGACCCAGGTAAAGCCCGCCTGACACTACTGCAGCTACGCGCGCAGCGTCGCCAGCAACTGCCCGAAGTAAACCAGCCCCTCCGGCCACACGCCGAGCATCGACGCGGAACCCAAGTGGCCGTTCATGCCGCTGTCGAAAAACGTCGAGCTTCAGGCCTGCGCGAATGCCTGCGCACGCTCACGGAATCAATGGTGTCTGACCCCATTTATTCGTATTTTCCCCATGTTGCTGGCGAGGCATGCTGTGCGTGGCGCTGGGGTAGTCTTTCAGACGCTCATAGCCCGCGGGCTCGCCGCAGTTGTATCGCCGAGACGTGAGGCATAATCAGCCTTGAAAAGGGGTGACTCAAAATTCGATGAAAAACCCGACTCAGCATTCAGTGGAAATCAACAAGGAGGACACTCAATGAGTGACCATCACCACCATGATCACGATGACAAGCATAACGCTCCGTTATCCGGCCCCGCATTGCGCGTCAAGGCACTGGAGTCTTTGCTCGCTGACAAGGGCCTTATCGATGTCAAAACGCTCGACGAAATTGTCGATACGTACGAACGGCGCGTTGGTCCGCAGAATGGCGCCCGGATCGTCGCGAAGTCCTGGGTCGACCCGGCATTCCGGATCCGGTTACTCGACAACGCAACCAGCGCAATCGCTGAATTTGGCTTTATCGAACGGTGGGCCGAGGACATGGTCGCACTGGAAAACACGCCAAAAGTCAGAAACTTGGTCGTGTGTACACTTTGCTCCTGCTACCCGTGGCCCGTTCTTGGTCTACCCCCTGCTTGGTACAAATCCGATGCCTATCGTGCACGTGCGGTGTTGGACCCACGCGGGGTACTCAAGGAATTAGGTGAAGAAATCCCTGCCGATGTTGAAATTCGAGTATGGGATTCCACAGCCGAATTGCGATATTTGGTCATCCCCGAACGTCCCGCCGGCACTGAGAATTGGACCGAAGAACAACTCGCTGAAATCGTAACGCGAGACTCCATGATTGGCGTGGCACATCTCACGGTTCCAAAGAGTAAGAAATGAACAGCATCCATGACATGGGCGGCATGCATGGAATGGGGCCGGTGGTTCGAGAGGAGAACGAACCGGTTTTTCATGAGTATTGGCACGGTCGCGTTTTCGCGCTGAGGATGGCCTGCGCTTTCCATAAAAAATGGAACGCTGATATGGGGCGGTACGCGAGAGAGCGTATGCCCCCGGCGGAGTTTCTCAATGCGACGTATTACGAGCGAGGGCTGTATGCCCTGGAAACTTTGCTGGTGGAGAGTTCATTGATTTCTCTCCATGAACTTGAAAGTGGGACTGCTGCCACAACCCCCCCTGTTACGGTGACGCTTCAACCAGATGCCGTAGCAGCGATTGTGAAGAGTCGTCGCAAGACAAAGCTGGACGATAATGTTGCGCCCCGATTCAAGGTTGGAGACAAAGTTTTAACCAGCAACTCCCAGCCTGTTGGCCATACCCGACTCCCGCGTTATGCGAGAGGGCGGCGCGGCGTCATTGACCGTGATCATGGCGTCTTTACCTTTGCCGATACCAACGCAATGCGGCAGGATAAAAAGCCCCAGCACCTGTACAGCGTTCGGTTCAGCGCCACCGAGATATGGGGCAGTGATGCCTCACCGATTGACAGCATTTATCTGGATCTTTGGGATGATTACCTCGAACTTGTCTGACGTGAATCTTGACGCCATTCCGGCATTGCCTCGTAACGAAGACGGCCCGGTATTCAATGAGCCGTGGGAAGCGCAGGCGTTTGCAATGACCCTGGAGCTTCACCGTCGCGGTCTGTTTACGTGGAAGGAATGGGCAGACACACTGGCCGAAGAAATAGCCGATGCGTGCAAACTAAAAGAATGGGATGAAGGAAAACACTACTATGTGAGGTGGCTGGCAGCCCTGGAAAAAATCGTCTCTGAAAAGAATGTCGTCCCCAATGCAGATTTGATTCGCCGCATTGACGAGTGGGATGCTGCCGCGAAGGCCACCCCTCACGGACAACCAATAAAACTCCATCGCCGCCAGTAATTTTTATTTCAATTCAATATCAATACGGTCTAACAACGATGAGTCCGGAATTCCCCGGAAATCCCGCGGCATTGCATCTCGTCATAAAGGAATTTGGACCGTAAGCTGCCCTGTTTTACATATTCAAGGTAACGGAGTGAGGGAGTGAGAACCTCCCCTGTTGTTTGGACAATCAATGGTGTCTGACCTCATTGACACGCCTTCGCCTAATCCAGCCGTATTCCCGCCTGCTTGATCAGCCGTCCCCATTTTTCCTGTTCGGCCCGGAGGTGGGCGGCAAATTCTGCGGATGGCCCGCCGACAGCTTCTGACCCGAGCAGGGCCAGTCTCTCCCGGATAGCGGCAATCTGCATGACTTTGCTGAATTCACCGTGCAGACGCGTGACTGCCGCCTGCGGTGTGCCGGCCGGGGCGGCAACCCCGAACCATGAAGTGATCTCGAAACCGCGCAGCGCGGATTCATCCATCGTCGGAACTTCCGGCGCGGCCTGCGAGCGTTTCAATCCAGTCACCGCCAGCGCACGCAAGCGCTTGTCTTTGACGTCACCGAGCACGGCGGTAATGTTGTGGAACATGAAATCGACCTGCCCGCCCAGCAGTTCCGTGCGTGCGTGGCCACCGCCCTTGTACGGCACGTGCACAGTTTTGACACCCGCCATCATGTTGAACAACTCACCAGCGAGGTGCGTGGCATTGCCGTTTCCGGCTGAAGCGTAGTTCAGCTTGCCCGGCTGCGCTTTGGCCAGCGCAATCAGTTCGCGGGCCGACTTCGCCGGCACCGACGGATGCACGACCAGCATGTAATGGCCCGTGGTCAGCAGACTGATCGGAACAAAATCGCGGACCATGTCATAGCCGGCCTTGCCGCCGGGAATGCTGCCGCTGATGGCATGCGCCGGTGTTGCGAGAAACAGGGTGTACCCGTCAGGCGCAGAACGGGCTGCGAATGCGGCGCCGAGATTGCCGCCGGCACCGGCACGGTTGTCGACGATCACCTGCTGCCCCAGCGATTCTGCGAGTTTCGGGCTGACCAGGCGCGCGAGGATATCCACACCGCTTCCGGGCGAAGAAGCCACCACCAGTCGTACCGCCTTGCTCGGATAGGCTTGCGCCGAGGCCGTCGCAATGCCACCAAAAAACGTGATCAGAATGCACAGCGTAAGGTTCGTGATACGGGACATCGGCAGGCTCCTCCCCAGAATTGTTGTTTTTGCGGAACGCGTACGAAGAGCATTATCACACGCAACTCCGCTGGTTCATCTCAGGGCCAGTATCAGTACTGCCACAACATTATTCAAACAGAATCAATTCTTTATTGAACAATTACACGATATGGGCTGTGGCCTGTGCACTGCGACAACGGCTGATGAACTGTCGAGCTGACACAGCCCGAAGGAACGCAAACTGCCGCTTGCGTTGGCCGGAGCCTGACAGGGACAAGCGTGTCCAACCGCCACTGAGGTAACCTATCGGCTATGGGAGGCGCAATGGAATCCATCAAGTCACGCATCACTGTCAAACGTCTGCATCCGCTGTTCGTGGCCGAGGTGACGGGTATCGATCTTACGGTGTCCTTGTCGCCCGAGGATTTCCGCGTGGTCTGGGACGCATTCAACGAGCACCAGATCCTTGTGTTCCGCGACCAGCATTTTGACGACGAATCGCAGATCGCGTTCAGCCGACACTTCGGCGAACTCGAAACCATGATCGCGCACCCCGGTAACGACTGGAACCCCGGGCACATTTCGGTCATGACCAATCTCGGCAAGGACGGCAATTTTCTGCCCCTTGACCATCCGGCCATGCAGCACCGGGCGCGCAATGAGGACTGGCACAGCGACAGCTCGTTCAAGCCGGTGGCGGCGCTGGCTTCGCTGCTTTCATCGCGCATCGTCCCGCCGGCCGGTGGCAACACCGATTTCGCCAGTGGCAGGGCGGCTTATGCCGACCTGCCCGCGGAGCGTAAAGCCGCGCTCGAAG
>CAMAYE010000222.1 GCA_945862135.1 Bordetella parapertussis | reverse complement strand
TGGGACCGGTTCTGGTCTATCACGCCGCCGAACCGCTCCGCGCGTGTACATGCCGCGATCCGATCGTGACGCTGGATGCGGAAGGCATCACAGACCGGCGGCAAAAGGGAGGGGCGTTTCTGAACTGGGACGAGGTTGGCAAGATCTGGCTTGGATACACCTCGCAGACACGGTCCCATCTGATTTTTGAATATCGCAATGCGGCCGCGGCAAAAAACCGCGGACAAAGCCACGGCAAGGCATTCTTCCGGCGTGCCGCATTCATGAGTGACTGGAACGTCAACCTGCGTCTCCTGGCCTGCAAACCCGCAGACGTACTGCGTGACGCCAAACGCTTCCATCAAGCGGCGCGCCGGCGCGAGTTCGTCAAAAAGAACGGCCCTTCATCGCAGGGCTGGACAGGTTCGCTGTAGAGATTGCGAAAGTGATGCTGAACGCCATACAGGATCATCCGTCTTGCGCAACAATGGCCTGATCATCCTGCTCGTCCTGTCGCTTGGCGTCGCCGGCTACGCACTGGTCGTATACAGCTTCTTTCCGCTCGGCGCCCTGCTGCACCCGGAGATGCGCGCCACCTACGCGCTCTACCCAGCGCCGATTTACGTGCACATCTTCGGATCGGCCGCAGCACTGATCATCGGGCCATTCCAGTTCTGGACGCGGTTACGCAACCAACGCCCGCAACTGCACCGCTGGCTCGGGCGCTGTTATCTGCTGATCGGTGTCGGCATCGGCGGCAGCGCGGGTCTTTTCATGGCCTTTCATGCTTTCGGCGGACTGCCCGCGCGGCTGGGCTTCGGCGTCCTCGCGCTGCTGTGGCTCTATACCGGCTATCGCGCCTATCGGGCGATCCGTGCGCGGGACATTGCTGCACACCGGCGCTGGATGGTGCGCAACTTCGCGCTGACCTTTGCCGCGGTGACGCTGCGCCTGTATCTTCCAATAGCAATGATGTCGGGATCAGCTTTTGAGCCGGCTTACATCGCCGTTGCCTGGCTGTGCTGGATGCCCAACCTGATTGCTGCGGAACTGATTTTCAACAGGCCAGTGCGACAATTCATTGCATGAACGGCCGCGTCTGAGAAACGCCAAATAACCCAACACCACAGCCATGTCAGTCGAGCAAACCACCCAAGTAAAATGCGACACCCACGGCAGCCGGACACCGGCGGTTGTCTGCCGCCACATGATCAATGCCGGCAACGAAGTGGTCGGTTTTGTCGAAAACAATTCGGACCCCGACGATCTGCAGGCCTGGTGCGACCAATGCGAGGCATTTTTCACGCGAGAAGGCGAATTGACTGAAGCCTTCCGGAAATTCAATGACTTCGCGGTGGTATGTGACTTCTGCTACGCGAATTACCGGGACAGGCACTCCCGGATGAGCGACGCATCTTGATCTGCCGGAAATAACGAGGCCACATGGACCCCGGGAAACTGCTCGGCCTGTTCATCGTCTGGCCCTGGCTGGCACTGATTCCGGCGATTGCCTTTGGCGTGATGTTTTTCCGTCGCCGGCGCGGCGTGATCCTGCTGACTGCGCTCGGCTGGCTCGCCTACTTCCCCTATGAACTGGCGATGAAACTGCGGGTGCTGTGCACGGGCGAATGCAATATCCGCGTCGACCTGCTGCTGTTTTATCCGCTGCTGTTCGGCCTGTCGGTGGCCGCACTGATCGCTTACCGCAAAGCCGGGGCTAAGCCGTAGCCGCGGCTTCCCGCTCCGCCGCGAGTTTGGTCTTGAACAGCCAGTCGCGGTAGTCATCCATATCGCCGTCGAAGGGCTGCAACTGCCCTTCCGAGACAATCAGGAATTCATCAGTGGTCGCGCGCAGCAGGTGACGGTCATGCGAGACCAGCACCAGCGTGCCTTCGAACTGGGCCAGCGCCACGGTCAACGCTTCGCGGGTTTCGAGATCCAGATGGTTGGTCGGTTCGTCGAGCAGCAAGAGATTGGGCCGCTGCCAGACGATCATCGCCAGCGCGAGGCGTGCCTTTTCACCGCCGGAGAAATGGGTGATCGGGTTCAGCGCCATCTCGCCGGGGAAGTTGAAGCCGCCGAGAAAACCGCGCAGTTCCTGCTCGCGGACGCGCGGTGCGATCTTCGCAAGGTTCCACAATGGCGATTCATCGTTGCGCAGCATCTCGACCTGATGCTGGGCGAAATAACCAATCGCCAGGCCCTTGTTGAAGTTGGCGGTGCCCGACAGCGGCGCGAGTTCGCCGGCAATGGTCTTGATCAAAGTCGATTTGCCGGCGCCATTGATGCCGAGCAGTCCGTAACGCTGGCCGCTCTGCAGCGAGAACTTGATGCCGCTCAGCACTTTCTTTTCCGTGCCGTCTTCCAGTTTGTAACCGGCCACCACATCATCCATCACCAGCAGCGGATCGGGTGCGCGCAGCGGCTCGCGGAATTCGAACTGGAACGGCGCCGACACGTGCAAGGGCGCCAAGTCTTCCATCTTCGCCAGCATTTTCATGCGGCTCTGCGCCTGGCGCGCCTTGCTCGCCTGCGCCTTGAAGCGGTTGATGAAGGATTCGAGATGCGCGCGTTCGCGCTGCTGCTTCTCGATCATGCCGGCAGCCAGCACCACGGCGGCGGCGCGCTGGCGTTCGAAGTCGGAGTAATGCCCGGCGTAACGCTTGAGTTTCTGGTTGTCGATGTGGACGATGACATTGACCACACCGTCGAGGAAGTCGCGGTCATGCGAAACAATGACCAGCGTGCCCTGATACTTCTTCAGCCACTCCTCCACCCAGAGGATGGCGTCGAGGTCCAGGTGATTGGTCGGTTCGTCGAGCAGCAGAAGGTCGGACGGACACATCAGCGCCTGCGCGAGATTAAGGCGCATGCGCCAGCCGCCGGAGAAACTGGACACCGAATTTTCCATCTGGTCATGACTGAAGCCGAGACCGTGCAGCAGACGTTCGGCGCGTGAGCGCACGGTCCAGGCATCGGCATCGGTCAGGTCGGCATAGATCGAACCGATGCGCTCGCCGTCATCGGCGGCTTCGGCCTCGGCAAGATCCGCTTCGAGTTTGCGCAGCGTGGTATCGCCATCAATCGCGTAATCAATCGCCGAGCGTTCCAGCGGCGGCGTTTCCTGCGCGACATGCGCGACACGCCAGCGCTGCGGGAAATCCACTTCTCCCTGGTCGGCATGCAATTCGCCGCGCAGCATCGCGAACACGCTGGACTTGCCGGTGCCGTTGGCGCCGATCAGGCCGATCTTGTCGCCGGGGTTCAGCGCGACATCGGCGTTTTCAAGAAGGACTTTGACGCCGCGGCGCAGCGTGATTTGGGAGAAACGGATCATGGATTTATGCGGTGGGCACGGCAAAACAAACGAAGGGGCGCATTCTACGCAGATTACGCCTCCAGCGCCTGCATTTTTGCTGCCGTGCACCATGCGCGAATTGATTGTATATATTTGATTTTATTGATATTTTATCCATACTCCAATCATCGGCAAGCACGAGACTTGGGCGCCTGCTGATATGCTGCTCACCTGCCCGCCCAGCAATAATTCGAAAGATCACGATCATGCCCACAGGCACCGTCCGACTGCACCGCGTACTGCGCACCCAAGCCGATAAGGTCTACCGCGCCTTCATCACCGCCGACGCCATCGCCAAATGGATTCCGCCCTACGGCTTCACCTGCACGGTGCATCAGATGGATGTGAAGGTCGGCGGCACCTTCAAGATGTCGTTCACCAACTTCACCACCGGCAACAGCCACTCTTTCGGCGGCAAATATCTGGAACTCGTACCGGGCGAAAAACTCTGCTACACCGACGTGTTCGATGATCCCAAGCTGCCCGGCGAGATGCAGACCACCATCACACTGAATCCGGTGTTGTGCGGTACCGAAATCAACGTCGTGCAGGAAGGCATTCCCGAAGTCATTCCGACGGAGATGTGTTACCTCGGCTGGCAGGAATCGCTGGAACAGCTGGCGAAACTGGTCGAGCCTGAAATTACGGAATGACGGTGCGCGCATGAAGCTCTACATCACCCCGGGCTCACCCTACGCACGCATGGTGCGCATCGTCATCCTGGAAAAGAAACTCGGGGACCGTGTCGAAATCATCAATGCAAAAACGCGGCATGCGGACAGCCCGTACTACCGCATCAACCCGTCAGGGCGCGTGCCGTACCTGATTCGCGACGATGGCGTGGCGCTGGAGGAATCCTCGCTGATCAGCACCTGGCTGGACCACCTCGACGGCAAACCGCTGTTTGACCTGCCGGCGGGTGACGCCGGATGGGAGGCGCGCCGGCTCGAAGCACTGGCGCGCAGCATGACCGACGGGCTGGCGGTGTGGATTCGTGAACTGGTGCGGCCGCGCGAGGAACGCTCACCCGCGCTGCTCGAACACGAACACCAGCGCTGCTGCCGGATGGCGGCATTGTGGGAATCGATGATCGAACATCCCTTGATGAACGGCGCGCTGAATCCGGCGCAAATGATTCTGGCCTGCGGCCTCGGACTCGAAACGCGGAACCTCGACATGCAATGGCGGGCTGGACATCCCAAGCTGACGGCTTGGTTTGAACGTATCGCGACAAGGCCGTCGATTGCGGCAACAGCACCACCGCCGGCTGCATTCACGAGCAGCACCTGACTGTGGACCGGAACACGCCACCGTCTCCGCTGCAATGGCCGTTGACGGCGATTCTGGCGATCACGGTGCCGCCGCTTGCACTGGCCGCATGGATCCTACTCAGCGGCGGCAAGCGTGAACTCTATTTCCGTTCAGTCTGGATACGCGCGGGGGCCGTCACGCTGGCCATCGGCACTCTGCCGTTATTGACCGTGATCGTTCTGGCGAAAGTCGGGATATGGCCGGACCCGAATCCCAACCCGGTCGGTTTGGGCCTGCTGTTTGTTGCAGCCGCTGTGCTGGCGTCCATTCTGACGCTGGTCGGAATCCTGCGCGTCCCGGCGCAGTCCTGACAATAGCAAGCCGGCCACTGCGGCCGGCATTACATCAGCGCGCGCCCAATCGCCACAAGGTGGTCATCTCGGCCGATCGCGCGGCATGCAGCGGGTCATTCGGGTCACGCGCCTTGGGATGTTGCGGACGCGAATTCTTGCTGTCGATGACCTGCAGCCCCGCAGCTTCAATCATCGCCATCAGTTCCGCGCGCGTGCGCAGGCCCAGATGTTCGGCAATATCCGACAACAACAACCAGCCTTCACCACCGGGTTCAAGGTGCGCCGCCAGGCCGGCGATGAAA
>CAMAYE010000221.1 GCA_945862135.1 Bordetella parapertussis | reverse complement strand
CTGAAAATCCAGTCCGATGTATTCGGTCACCACGGCAAGCTGGAAACCGGCAAGCTCAACGTTGGTGACAAAATCGCTGCTCGCGTTGATGTCGTGCGCCGCGCGCGCACGATGCGCAACCACTCGGCCACCCACCTGATGCACAAGGCCCTGCGCGAAGTGCTGGGCCCTCATGTGCAGCAGAAGGGTTCGCTGGTCGATGCCGACAAGACGCGATTCGACTTCTCGCATAACGAACCGATGACCGAAGCGCAGATGCAGCATGTCGAGGCCATCGTCAATGCCGAGATCCTCGCCAATGCGGCGACTGCGGCGCAGATCATGAAATTCGATGACGCCGTCAAACACGGCGCGATGGCGCTGTTCGGCGAGAAATACGGTGACGAGGTGCGTGTGCTGGATATCGGTACTTCGCGCGAGTTGTGCGGCGGCACGCATGTCAGCCGCACTGGAGACATCGGTTTCTTCAAGGTCGTGTCTGAAGGCGGTGTAGCTGCGGGCATCCGCCGTATTGAAGCCACCACGGGTGATCGTGCGCTCGCTTATGTGCAGGCGCAGGAACAGAAACTCGCTGGTGCTGCTGCGGCGCTGCGGACCTCGCCGCAGGAAGTCGGGCAGAAGATCACCCAGATCATGGATAACGTGCGCAACCTGGAAAAGGAGCTCGCGCGCCTGAAATCGAAGCTGGCGTCATCGCAGGGTGATGATCTCGCGACGCAGGCGGTGGCTATCAAGGGCGTGAATATTCTGGCCGCAGCAATGGACGGTGCGGATTCGAAAGCCCTGCGTGAAGGCATGGACAAGCTGAAGGACAAGCTGAAAAGCGCGGCGATCGTACTGGCCGCAGTTGAAGGCGGAAAGGTCACACTGATTGCCGGTGTGACGGCGGACCTCACCGGCAAGGTCAAGGCGGGTGAACTGGTCAACTTTGTCGCGCAGCAGGTCGGTGGCAAAGGCGGCGGACGTCCCGACATGGCGCAGGCCGGCGGCACTGATCCGTCAAAACTGCCGGAAGCACTGAAGTCGGTGCAGGCCTGGGTCGAGCAGAAGCTTTAAATGATGAACATTCGGATATGTTCCTTTGCTGCTGCAGGCTTGATGCTGGTATTGGCCATACCGGCTGTGCACGCCCAGGGCGGCGATCCGGTCGAGGCGACCACATCATCTGGTGAAAAGGTGCGCCTGCATCCCAACGGCCGCTGGGAATATGTGGATGCGCAGAAGGCCGCAGCGGCGAAAGTCGTCGCGGATCAGTACCCCGAGAACAAGCTGCGTCCGATGGACGCGCAGGGCTGCCTGTTCGGGATCGGACGCTGCATCATGCCGGGCGACAAGGATTACAACCGCGGTACGCTGAATCCCGCCAAACGCTGATCGGTGCAGCGAGTACCGGTCTGCGCCGCGGGCGCGACCGGTCGTTTTTCTAGAACGGCAGCTTCGCGCCTGCCTTGACTCCAAGCAGCGCTTTGCGGAAATCCGCCTGAATTCGTTTCAGCGCATCCGTGTTGTCCGCTTCAAAACGCAACACAATGATCGGTGTGGTATTTGACGGGCGCGCCAGGCCGAAGCCGTCCGGGTATTCGACACGCAGGCCGTCGATGGTGATGATTTCTCGGGCACCATCGAAACGCGCACTTTTCTGCAGCGCGTCCATCAGTGTGTAGTTTTCGCCTTCACTCAGTTCCCACTGCAGTTCCGGCGTGCTGATCGAGTCGGGCAGCGCTTCCAGCACCGCGCAGGGGTCTGCACTGCGGCTGAGAATTTCCAGCAGTCGTGCGCCGGCATACAGGCCGTCGTCAAAGCCGTACCAGCGTTCCTTGAAAAAGATATGGCCGCTCATCTCCCCGGCCAGCGGTGCGCCGGTTTCCTTGAGCTTTTTCTTGATGAAGGAATGGCCTGTTTTCCACAACACTGGTTTACCGCCGTGTTTGGTGATCCAGCCGAACAGGTGGCGGGTGCATTTGACGTCGAATATGACTTCGCCGCCCGGCACGCGTGACAGCACGTCTGCCGCGAACAGCATTAGCTGGCGGTCGGGATAAATGATCTTGCCGAATTTGGTGACCACGCCCAGCCGGTCGCCGTCACCATCAAAAGCCAGTCCGAGTTCCGCATCGCCTTTTTTCAGCGCGGCGATCAGGTCTTCAAGGTTGTGCGGTTGCGACGGATCGGGATGATGGTTGGGGAATGAACCATCGACTTCGCAGAACAGTTCTTCTACGTTACAGCCGAGCTTGCGATAAAGCTCGGGTGCGGTGGCGCCGGCGACCCCGTTGCCGCAATCGACGGCGATGCGCATCGGCCGTGCAAGTTTGAGCGTACTGATGATGCGTTCCAGATAGGCGGCGCGGATTTCGTGGGTGCGGTAGCTGCCGCTGCCGGTGGTCAAATCGTTGCCGGTGATGCGTGCGCGCAGCGCCTGGATGGCTTCGCCGGACAGCGTGTCGCCGGCGAGCATCATCTTGAGACCGTTGTACTGCGGTGGATTGTGCGAGCCGGTGACCATGACGCCCGACAGCGTGCCGAGTTCATGCGCGGCGAAATAGAGCATCGGTGTCGCGACCATGCCGACATCAATCACATTGACGCCGCTGGCCTGCAGACCGCGCGCGAGTGCTGCGGCAAGTTCCGGTCCTGAAGTGCGGCCATCACGGCCAATGGCTACGGTGTCGCGCCCGCGCGCCCGCGCTTCGCTGCCGATGGCACGGCCAATCTGTTCGACGCCGCTGACGGTGAGGGTGTCGCCGACGATGCCGCGAATGTCGTAGGCCTTGAAGATCGATGCGGGGGGGTGTGTTGGGGTGGTCATGGATTTGGACGGATCAGTGGGGTATGTAATAAATAATCAATAAAAACAATATGTTGCATATTTTATCATTGCGCATCACGGTGCGCTGAGGAATTCAAGCACGGTTTGCGGCAGCCACGATAGCGCGCCGCCCTGATCCGGGAATCCGACATGTCCACCTTCGTCGGGAAATGCTGCGGTCACTGATGCAGAGAGCATATCGTCAGCAGGTAAAGCTTCGCCGGGCAGGAAGGGATCATTGCGGGCGTTGAGCAGCAACGTCGGCACGGTGATGCGAGCGAGGTAGGGCTTGCTGCTGGCGCGGGTGTAGTAATCGTCGACACCTTCAAAGCCGTGCAGGCGTGCGGTGACCAGATCATCGAATTCGCGCAGCGTGCGTGTGGCATGCAGCGCCGCCGCATCAAAAATTCCCGGATGCAAAAGCAGTTTGGCCAGGGACTTGCGTTTCATCGTCACCAGAAAGTTGTTGGTGTAGACCATGTTGAAGCCCTGCTGCAGGGCGTTGCCTGCTGCATGAAGATCGACCGGCGCTGAAATGGCTGCCGCGCATTGCACGACAGACTGTGCAGCGCCACCTTGTTCGCCCAGCCACTTCAGCAATGCGTTGCCGCCGAGTGAGACGCCGGTCGCGAAGAGCGGACCGCCGATGTGTTGTGCGCGCAGCCGCCGGAGTATCCAGTCGATCTCCGCACTGTCGCCAGAGTGATAGGCGCGCGGCAGCCGGTTCAGTTCGCCGCTGCAGCCGCGGAAATGGACGACCACACCGAGCCAGCCGCGGTGAATGGCGGCATGCATCAGTGAGCGGGCGTAATGGCTGTTGGAACTGCCTTCGAGTCCGTGAAACAGCACCAGCAGCGGTTGCTTGTGATCCTCAATCCTCAGTCCTGAACCCTGTTGTTCGGCCCAGTCGAGGTCGATGAAGTCGCCGTCCGGCGTATCCCAGCGTTCGCGGCGGTACGCCACACGGGGCCGACTTGCGATCAGTGCCGGATACAGGGTCTGCAGGTTGCCGCCGGGCAACCAGAACGGCGCCCGATAGTGCAGAGGGAATTTCATGAGCGCTATAGTAAGGGCAGCTGCTGCGCAGGGTTCAAAAAAAAAGAGCCCCGAGGGGCTCTTTACGGAGACGATCTGTAAATCAGTCGCGGTACGACGGGTCTTTGCGGTCCAGCTTGCGCAGCAGGGCCGGCCATTCCAGCAGGCCAAAGCGGCGGCGCACGCCGGGCAGCATCAGGTTGTTGGTGTACTGGGTGACTTCTGGCGGCGGCATCTGCAGTTCGGTATTGCACGACAGCGTCATCACCTGCAGTTCGCAGGCGCGTTCGAGGCGGAACATGTTGTTGAAACATTCCGGGATGCTGGCGCCGACAGTCAGCAGACCGTGGTTACGCAGCACCATGGCTTCGCGGTTGCCGAGGTTCTGTACCAGACGTTCGCGTTCTTCCAGACGCAGCGCAACGCCTTCGTAGTCGTGATAGGCGATGTCGAGGAAACGCATTGACGATTGCGCAATCGGCAGGATTCCGCATTTCATTGCGGAGACAGCCATGCCCGGCAACGTGTGGGTGTGGATGATGCATTCGACGTCATGGCGTGCGGCATGCACGGCGCTGTGGATCACGAAACCGGCCTGGTTGACGCCGTATTCGGTGGCGTTGAACAGCACATTGCCTTCGAGGTCGATCTTCAGCATCGACGAGGCGGTCATTTCCTCGTAGAGCATGCCGTAGGGATTGATCAGGAATTCGTTATGCGTACCCGGCACGCGCACCGAGATGTGGTTGGCGACCATCTCGATCATGCCGTATTCCGCCATCAGGCGATAACAGGCGGCAAGATTGACGCGGGCTTCCCATTCTTCCTTGCTGACCTGTTCGCGGACAGGCTTGTTGATCTTGATGGCGGGTGCGTTCATGACTTACTCCTCCAGTGGGTCGTGCGGGGCATTCTACGCCCGGACCGGCCGGGCGTAACTCGGGTTTTCACAGTCTGGAACTGGATGGCCGGGGGTGCCGATCAGCCCTTTGCATACACGCCAGCACTGCCGCCGGCCAGTTTGCCGAACACGGCGCCGGAGGTCAGGCCGGTGCCGCCGGGATAGTTGTGATAGAACAGTCCGCCGACCATCTCGCCGGCGGCATAGAGCCCGGGGATGGCTTTGCCGGCGGTGTCTTCGACATTGCCCTCATTGTTGACCTTGACGCCGCCGAAAGTGAAGGTCACGCCACAGGTCACGGCATAGGCCTCAAACGGCGCCTGGTCGATGGTCAGCGCCCAGTTCGACTTGTTGACTTTGAGGCCTTCGGTGCGGCGGCCGTCCTTGACCGTCAGGTTGAACGGCACATCGGTACGCACGGCCTTGTTATAGTCCTTGATTTCGCGCAGGCAGGCGTCGGCATTGACGCCGTCGAGTTTTTTGACCAGTTCTTCCAGC
>CAMAYE010000220.1 GCA_945862135.1 Bordetella parapertussis | reverse complement strand
TCGTAATCGTCGGCGTGGATGGCAATGCCGTTGGCGAAGGCGGCGAAGCGCGGCGGTACTTTGATCGACGTGCCAATGACCGTTGCACCGCGGTCCAGCGGTACGCCCAGGGTTTTCAGATAGTTGCGCACGACATGGCCGGATTCGGCGGCATTGCCGGCCAGCGCGAGACCGAGACCGTCGAGCAGCGAACGTTTACCCAGGTGCATCACGTTGCGGGGAATGCGGGCCGGTTGCGTGCGCGTGACGAATCGGGCGACTTCGGCGGTCAGGGCAATTTCTTTGGCCATGATGATTTTTTGACCCATTTTTGTGGTGCCGGATTATCTCATCCGATACGCCTTGCCGCCCTATCAGGCGCGGGTTAATCTCGCGACTCGTTTTTGCTGCTTTTACAAAGAAACCCCCTCATGAAAAATCCCATACGCGCTGCCCTGCAGCGGGGCGAAACCGTCACCGGCCTGATCCTGTTCAGCGGCAGTCCGATGATCACCGAACTGGCCGCTGCCGCCGGCATCGACTTTGTCATCATCGACATGGAGCACAGCGCGCTGGATTTCGATACCTGCGCCCACGTGGTCCGCGCTGCCGATGCTGCGGGCATCACGCCTTTTGTGCGTATTGCCGATGTCGAACGCACGCTGATCCTCAAGCTGATGAATATGGGTGTGGCCGGCATTGCGATTTCGCATGCCACCACCGAAAACTGCGCGAAGGCGCTGAATTACGCACGTTATGCGCCGGAGGGTGAGCGCGGCGCCTGCGCGATTGTGCGTTCAGCGGGTTATTCGCCGGGCGACTGGAATACGCATGTACGCAAAGCCAATGACGAAATGATGGTGATCCCGCTGATTGAAGACACGCCGACACTGCAGAACTTCGAGGCGATGGCGGCAATGCCCGGGCTGGAAGTGTTTTTCATCGGGCCGACGGATCTGTCGATTGCGCTCGGCGTTCCGCATGCGACTTTCGATGAGCCGAAAATGGCGTCTGCGCTGGAGAAGGTGGTTGCTGCCGCCCGCAAACACGGCAAGTACGTGATGACCACCATCGGCAACAAACCGGACCCGGTCTACGGCAAATCGGTGCGTGACCGCGGCGTGCAGGCTGTGGTGCTCGGCACCGACGGGCACCTGTTTCTGGATGTGTGCCGTCGATTGAATGCTGTGAAAAACTGAAAAGCTTAAAAGCAGCCACAGAGGGCACAGAGAGCACAGAGGGTTCTTTGGTAAGTCAGGTATTTTCCCAAGGCTGCCTTGTCGGATAGCTGGGTTTGCTTTTCTCTGTGTTCTCTGTGGCTAAAGATTTTGACTTTGGGGTTTCAATGAACAAAAAACTCATCATTACCGTGCGCGTCAACGAGTACATGTCGCGGGACATCAACAAAAACGTGCCGTTCACACCGGACGAGATTGCCGAGACGGCGGCGGAATGCCGTGCAGCCGGCGCGTCAATCATCCATTTTCATGCGCGTAATCCCGATGGCGGCAAATGCCATGAGCCCGAGGTGTATGCCGAGATCGTCGCCAAAATCCGTGAGAAGACCGATATCTTGATTGATTCGACGCTGGGTCAGATTACCGTCAACGAAGACGAGAACCGCCTCGCGCATATCAAACTGATGGGCCAGAAAAGCAGCACGCGTCCAGATTTTGCTGCGGTGGATACCGGCAGCAGCAATATCGATGCCTATGACCCGGCCCAAAAGAAATTCCTGACCACCAACAAGATCTACAAGAACAGCACCGAGACCTGCCTGTTTCTTGCAAAGGGAATGACCGATGCGGGCGTAAAGCCGCATCTGTCGGTATGGGCGGTGCCTTTCGTGCGCATGGTCGATGCTTTTCTCGACATGGGCGCGATCAAGGAGCCGGCCTATGTGCAGTGCGTGCTGGCCGAGGGCGGTATTGTAGGCGCGCATCCCTGCACCACGCGCGGCCTCGAGGCACTAATCGATTTCCTGCCGCCGCAGCGGCGCATCGAATGGACGGTGGCGTGCAAGGAGGGAAACCTCTTCAACGTCGCCTCGACCGCGCTGGACCGCAACGGCCATCTCGCACCGGGCATCGGCGACTATCCCTATCCGGAGCTGGGCTGTCCGACCAATGCCGAACTGGTGCAACGTTTTGCCGAATTAGGGCGTGCCGTGGGACGGGAGCCGGCGACGACGGACGAAGCGCGAGGCATGCTCGGCATTGCTCGATGAGCATTTGACGGCCAAACCACCCGGGCGATTTATGCTGCACTGGATTGATCTGCTGACCGGTTACATCGGATATACGCGCCGTACTGTCGCGGTACTGGTCATGGCGAATCTGCTGCCGCTGGTTCTGGTTGCGACGGGTTGGTGGTCGCTGCAGCAAGTCCTGTTGCTGTACTGGATAGAAAACGGCGTCGTCGGGTTCTGGAACGTGGTGAAAATTCTGGGTTCAGGCACACCACCGGTTTCGGTCAGGTTGATTATTTCTACATTTTTTACCGTGCATTTTGGCGGGTTCTTCGTGATTCACGGCGTATTTGTGATGTATTTTCTGAAATTGCCCATCCGCATCGGCGATCATCTATTGCAGTCAATGTGGAGTGCGCTTCCGGCGGGTCTCTGGCCCATGGTCGTCGTGCTGATGTGTTCGCACGGCTACTCGACTTACCGCTATCATTTTTCCCAAGGGCTCTGGCGTTCTGTCAACGGCGCTGCGTTGATGATGCGGCCTTATGGCAGGGTGGTGCTCTTGCACCTGACAATTCTCGGCTCCGGGTTCCTGGTGCATATGCAGGGTGAATCCGGTCTGCTGCTGGTGTTGCTGGTGATATTGAAAACGATCGTGGATGTTGTGCTGCATGTCCGGTCCCATCGTCCAACGGCCAGCCAGTCATTTTTCACGGGATCACGCCCTTTAACCCGATGAATGAATCGGGGTAATTGCCTGCATTGACGCGGGTGCCGGCGCGAACGGAATTTTTCTTGACACGATTCATCCCGCCCCCCAATCTTTTGGCCTTGCATGCCCAATTACTTGGAGGAGGAAAAGGCTATGTCAGGTGTTCCGCTGCGCGGGTTTCAACTGGAATCCGGCTTGTGTCGCATCAGTTACTTTTTCAAGGCATTCGGAGTCGCGTTATTCGCATCGCTGGTTGCGGTTCAGCCTGCAGCGGGTCAGTGGAAGCCGCAGCGTCCGGTTGAGCTGATTGTGGGTTCCGCGGCGGGTAACAGCAATGACCTGATGCTGCGCCTTATTGCGCAGATTGCTCAGGAAAAGCGCTTGGTCGATGTGCCGGTCAATGTCCTCAACAAACCTGGTGGCGGCAACACCATCGCCTGGAATTATCTGACGCAAAAGGGCCCGGATGGTCATTACCTGATGATGGCCAACCTGAACCTGTCGGTGGGGCATCTGACGGGAACCACGACTTTCAGCTACCGCGATTTCACCCCGGTGAGTCTGCTCTATGATGAATACGTGGTGTTTGTGGTCCGCAAGGAATCGCCGATCAAGACCGGCCGCGATCTGATTGAGCGGCTGCAAAAAGATCCGGCTTCGCTGAGCGTGTCGTTTTCATCGGTGGCCGGCGGCGCAAACCACATTGCGGCCGGGCTGGTGTTCAAGGCTGCCGGGATCGACATCAAGAAGGTGCGTGCGGTCGTGTTCGATTCCGCCGGCAAGGCGATCACTGCGACCCTTGGCGGTCATGTTGACTTCGTTTCCGCGAGTGCTTCTTCAGCGGTTTCTCACCTCAAATCCGGAACGGTGCGGGTGATCGGCATTACCTCGCCCAAGCGCGTGGGGGGTGTGTTTGCGGATGTGCCGACATTCAAGGAGCAGGGCGCCAATATGCAGTTTTCGAATTATCGAGGCCTGATTGCTGGCAAATCCATACCCGCGGATCAACTGGCCTATTGGGAGCAGTTCTTAGCCAACCTCGACAAGGATCCCAGCTGGCGTGCTCATCTCGATAAGAATCTGTGGGAACCGAATTACACCAACAGCCGTGATACCCGCAAATACTGGGATGAGCTGGACGCACAGATGCGAAGCACGCTTGATGACCTCGGGCTTCTGAAAAAAGGCAGCTGATTCATGGACCTTCGTATCAAAGGCAAAACGGCCTTGATTACCGGCGGCTCCCGGGGTATCGGTCTGGGTGTGGCAAAGCTGTTGGCCGAGGAAGGCTGCAATCTGCATCTGGTTTCGCGCAAGCAGGAGAATCTGGATGCTGCCCGGCAGGCCATATTGGCCGCCCACAAGGTCGAAGTGGTCTGCCATGCAGTCGATCTCTCCGTATCTGCTGATGCAACCCGCCTCGCGCGTGAACTCAAGGCGGTCGACATCCTGGTCAACAACGCAGGTTCGATTCCGCAAGGTTCCCTTTCCAAAATCGATGATGCGGCGCTGCAGGCTTCCTGGTCGCTGAAGCTGTTTGGTTTTCTCAACATGGCCCGCGAGGTTTATTCCGCCATGTGCGAGCGGCGCTCCGGAGTGATCATCAACGTGATCGGCGCCTCGGGTGAGCGGCCGCGCGCCGATTACATTGCCGGCAGCATGGCGAATGCGGCGTTGATCTCGATGTCGCGGGCGCTGGGGGCTGAAAGTCCTGCTTACGGGGTGCGTGTGGTGGGTCTTAACCCCGCTGCAACCGAGACCGAACGCCAGAAGGTGCGCTGGGAGGCGCGGGCGCAGAAGGAGTTGGGTGATGTGAGCCGCTGGCATGAATTGACCAAGGGGTATCCCTTCGGGCGGCTGGCGACTGTGGACGAAATCGCCAGCACCATCGTGTTTCTTGCCTCTGGCAGGGCGTCCTATATCAGCGGAACCATCGTTACCGTGGACGGTGGCCGATCCTATCGCGATAAATAGCCGTGATATTGCTGCGGCTTTTTAGCATACGAACCCAAGGCCAGGTTGTAGTCGCGGACTATGCGCTGTTGGCGGTCACATCGTGAACAACGCCCGGCCCTGACCGGGGCGCTGGGTTAGAATTTCCGCCTTCGCCGCGCAGGAGGGTCTTGCGGCGCATTCCTTCAGGAGAACAACCGATGGGTTATACCATCGCCGAGAAAATTCTCGGCCATCACGCAGGCGGCAAGCCTGCCAAAGCAGGTGAGATTGTGGTCGCGGATGTCGATTTTGCGATGATTCACGATGCGCGCGCGGGCAATGCGCTGAAGATGATCGAAAAGCTCGGTGCTAAATCTTTGCCGCATGTCAAACGCACCGCGCTGGTGCTCGATCATTATTCGCCGCCACCCAATATAGAAGCTGCGAATACACATGTCGCGATGCGCGCATTTGCCGAAAAACACGGCTCACCGCTGTATGACGTCGGCGATGGCATCTGTCACCAGGTGTTACCCGAGGGCGGGCATCTGACCTGCGGCGATCTTGTCGTTGGCACCGACACCCATTCGACGACTTACGGCG
>CAMAYE010000219.1 GCA_945862135.1 Bordetella parapertussis | reverse complement strand
CCCCTCACCCTAGCCCTCTCCCCGTAAAAACGGGGAGAGGGAACTAAAAGCTACAAAGCCCCCACCACCGCATCGCCCATCCCGCTGGTGCTCGCCTGACCGCCGAGATCCGGCGTCAGGCTGCGCTTCTCGGCAATCACCTTCTCCATCGCCGCTGCGATCAACGCGGCAGCCTGCGTTGCCTTGGGCTCATTACGATTTCGCCCCAGCCACTCCAGCAGCATCTGCCCGGACATGATCAGCGCATAAGGATTGGCGATGTTTTTCCCGGCGATATCCGGGGCTGAACCATGCGTGGCCTGCGCCATCGCCTGGCGCGTGCCGACGCACAGACCCGGCGCGAGACCGAGACCGCCGACCAGACCTGCACCGAGATCGGTGACGATGTCGCCGAACTGATTGGTGGTGACCACCACGTCATAAACCTGCGGCTTCATCACCACCTTCATCGTGAAGCCGTCGATCAGCACTTCATCGAAGGCCACATCCGGATAATCCTTGGCCACCTTGCGGCATTCCTGCGCGAACAGCCCGCACACCAGGCGATACACCGGCTCCTTGTGCAGCGCGGTGACTTTTTTGCGCGGACGCGTGCGCGCGATCTCAAAGGCCTCGCGCGCGACGCGGTTCGCCCCCGTGCGCGTGACCACGCGCGTGCCCACGGCGATCTCGTCATTGGGCATGAACTCGCCGTTGCCGGCGACCACGGTGTCGCTCGACTGCAGGCCCTCGGTGACTTCGCGCAGGAACACGATGTCCACATCCTTGTGCACCGAAGGAATGTTCGGATAGGACTTCACCGGCTTGATGCTGGCAAAAAGATCGAGGCGTTTCCGGAGCGGCGGCATGATCCAGGTCGGGTCATTGCGCGGATACGCGCCATGACCGATGGGCCCGCAGAGAAATCCGTCGGTGCCCTGCAGCGCGCGCACCGTCTCCTCCGGCATGGTGTGGCCGTGCATCTCATGGCCCAGCCGCCCGATCGGGTGTTCACTCCATTCAATGGATAAGCCGCATTGTGCGGCCGCGGCCTTCATCACCTTGACGGCTTCAGGCACCACTTCAAGCCCGATGTCGTCACCGAGCAGGATTCCGATTTTCAGCACAACACTCCTCCGGTTTTTTTATCTGACTTTCTGGAAAAACCCGCGCTTGACCGTCTGCACGCGCGAATTGCTACGCCCACCTAATTCAATCGGGCAATGGCCCGCAGCCGCTCAAGAACAATCGGTCCACGAGTCGCCGGACTGCCGTCAACAATCAAACCCGGCAATACGTTCAGAAATCCGTCATCGTCTATCAAGCGCGTAAATACGCTTGCAACATACTCGCGCAACGCCTTCTCTGCGCCGGCAAGTTCACCAACCAGCTCCGGCCGACCATCCACCACGGACAATACGTCCTCGAGATCGTGGCTTTCCAGATAATCCCCATGCCCCCGATCCTCGAATGCCACCAGCTTTGTCGCCACAAAATGCGCAGCAGTCACCAACCGGATATGCAAACCATCACCGAGCGGCATCCGTATCGCCCCTTGCATTGCAGCTGCATACCAAGGGTTGGAGAACCCGAGAACCGTCTTCCCCACCGGCATCACATCCAACTGCATGCCTGCGTAGTTCCAGCGAAATGGCGGATCACCATCTGCAACGGTTTGAACAAATCCCAACTCACGCAGCAACTTGCTCAACTGCTGATACTCACGCAACGTCACGATTGCAACAATCACATCGACATCATGCGTCGCCCGAACCGGGGCCGCCGCCTGATCTGTAATCAGCAGTGCAGTTGCACAACCGCCAACAAATACAAAACGCTCACGCAGATCCCCCAGCGCCTTGGCCATCGCAGCCAGGAGTTCGTAGTTGGGATTGGAATGCCCCACAGTCATTGAGCCTCCGCCAGCCGCGTCGACAACTCTTTCACGGCAATGCTGCGCTCGCGTGCCCGTCCGTCGCGAATCGCATCCACCAACGCAAGCATTTCGTAAAGCATTGGATCCCGCAAAGCGGCCAGTGGCACCGACGGGAACAACGGTGAAAAGCTGTAACCCCTTACCGTACCTTCGGCATGGGGCCACACTGGCGGCGGATCATTCGGCTGCACGATAAGCTTGTCGAGCGGCGGCGCTGCGTATCCGGTCGGCATGCCACGCGTCAGCCCCCCGCGCTCGGGTGGATACGCATATCGCACCCCGTGAATGACGAACTCCTCAAGCGCCGGCAGAATCGGCCGGCCAGCCTCACTCATCAGCCGGGCTGCTGTGGCACGCTTCACGCCAGCGTGTGCCTCGGATTGACTCATCGAGAGCTCGACCGCGAGCCGCTGGAAAGTCCAAGGCTGCGAGCCCCAGGCAACCAGCTTGAGCAGGATGACGACATCTTGTGGCTTTAGAATCATGAGCATATGGTATTCGCGAATCGCGAATAGCGCAAACTTCTACAACCCGGCCCACAATCAACGCTCAAGTCAGGAAGTCACCCCGGAATTCGTATATTATTTTAATAAAATCAATAACTTACAAAGAAAACAGCCCGCATACCCAATTTAGGTTCGATCATACCCAAAACGGGTATGACCGACCCTCAACCCGCCCCGCTTCAATAAAAAACGGCGACCCCAGGCCGCCGTTTTTATTCCGGGTGTCGCTGGATTACTCCACCGTAATCCCCGTCGCCTTCACCAGCTTGGTGAAGCGCTCGACCTCGCTCTTGATGTGAGCGGCGAACTGATCGGGCGTGCCGCCCCTTGCATCAAAGCCCATCTTCTTCAGCGCCGCTGACACATCAGGCAAGGCCAGAGCCTTGACGCTCTCGGCGTTGACGCGGCTGATGACTGCCGGGGGCGTGCCTGCGGGGGCAAGCAGACCGAACCAAGACGTCACCTCAAAACCCGGGAAGCCGGCCTCAGTCATCGTCGGCAGTTCGGGCATCAGGCTCGCGCGATTGAGCGTGGTCACTGCAAGTGCCCGTGCCTTGCCGGACTTCGCATGCGGCTGAATCCCGACCACAGTAAAGAACATCACCGACACCTCACCGCTCAGCAACCCGGTCAACGCAGGCGTGGTGCCCTTGTACGGCACATGCACGAGTTTGATACCCGCCATCATGTTCAGCAGCTCACCGCTCAGATGATGCGTGCTGCCGTTGCCGGCGGAACCGTAGTTCAGATCACCCGGGCGTTTTTTCGCGAGAGCGACCAGCTCCTTCACGTTCTTCACCGGCAGCGACGGATGCGCCGTCAGCACATAGGGCGTGGAAGCAATCAGGATGATCGGCGAAAAATCCTTGATCGCATCGTAGGGCAGCTTTTTATAAACCGCAGGGTTGGAACCGTGCGTGGAATTATTCGCCATAAACAGCGTGTAACCATCGGCCGGCGAACGCGCCGCCGCTTCCGTGCCGACTGCACCGCCCGCACCCGGCCGCGCCTCGATGATGAACTGCTGGCCCATCTGCCCGGCGAGCTTGCCGGTGAGCACGCGGCTGATGTTATCCGTCGCGCTGCCCGGGGCCTGCGCGATCAGGATGCGGATCGGTTTGGTGGGATAAGTCTGAGCCGCCGCCGGCAGCGCCGTCAGCGCTGCAAGGCTCGCCACTACTGCGGCCACTACTGAACGTTGAATCAACATGTTTCCTCCGTTGTTATGAATCAGCATGAACCCGGTTATACCGACTTTTAAATGAATTTCGCAATACACCGCCGCCCTGCGCAGGTCGCGATCACTTACCGCTAAATCCTGCGCATCTCCAGCGCATCCGCCACCGCCCGCGCCGCCGTCAGCAAATCAGCCAGCAGGCGTTCATCAATATTCAGATCACCTTCGTATTCACCGAGGTTGCGCACATCATGGCATTTTGCCAGCACACGCCACACTTCGGGCCCGAAACCCAGCGTATGCGGCAGCACCTGGAACACGATGTAACGATTGGCCGGGCGATACCCCTTCAATCTCAAAGCCGCCAGACACAGAGCATGGGCCGCGTTGTAGGCCAGATCGAAGCGTCCTTCCAGTGACAGCGTGGCATTGGATGCATCGCGCAGACGCGCCAGACCGGAACGCTGCAGGCCGGCAAACTCCTGCGCATCCGGTGGCTCCGCCTTCAGCGACTTGCCCGGACCACTCAGCGCCTCAAGCGGCGAGCTCATCCACCACCCCGATCACCGGCAACCGCGGCTGCGACCACACGCGCTTGATAAAGGCATTATCCGAACGCACACGCTGATCGAGTTCCTTGCGGGAATATAACGTCGGATTCACCGTCCGACCGAGTTTTGTCGTCGCGGCTTCCAGCATCGAGAACACCTCCGCGTAAGACAAGGTATCGCTGACTACCATCAGATCAATATCACTGCCGGCCGTATCCTGCTGTTTTGCCACCGAACCATACACAAACGCGGATTCGATCTGCGCCGCCAGCGGCTGCAACGCCGCGCGCAACACATCGACCAGACCGGAGGTTTTCAGCACCAGGCCTCGCAGCTCGGCATACACCGGCGACGCCGCATTCGCCTGATAGTGCTTCTGGTTGCCGACGGCGCTCACAGTGACCAGACCGGAAGACGCCAGCCGCGCCAGCTCACGCTGCACCGCCCCGGTACCCGATTCCGCCAGCGCGATCAGCTCGTTGGCGTAGTAACTGCGATCCGGATTGCCGAACAATACGGCCAGCACGCGCTGCTGCACTTTGGTGAACAAGGCGTCGGCCAAGCCGCTGCCTTGCGACGGCGCAATCCTGATTTTGGCGGTGGCCTTCTTAATACCCATTTTGGGTATGATAAACCCCAAATTGGGTATCATCAACCCCGCAAAATAAAGGCCTACGGGAACCCATAAAAATAATAATTAAAATCAATTACTTAAAAATAAACCCCGCAGCCTAGATGCGCCCCGAAGGAAGTCACCTTGGGTGGCCCTTCCTACTTCAACCCCGCCGCAATCTTACGAATCTCATCCGCCGACCGCTCCCCCGCAAGCGGCTCACGCGGCTGCAGATGGCGGCCCTTCGCGAGGCCGCCGATCAGCACCGGCTCGTAACCGATATCGCGAATCAGATTCGATGCCGTCGCAATCGCCTGCGCATCATCGCCCGCGATCGGCATGCCGACCTTGCCGGGCTCCTGCCAGGCCGCGCCCATGCGCGCCGCACCGATGGCGTTGAACGCGCGCACGATACGCGCACCGGGCAACAACTGCGCCGACATCAACCCCGCGCCCATCTCGCGCGCCTTCACGCCGACCTCACCATCGCGCTCGACAAAGGGATTGCAGGTATCAATCACCACCTTGCCCTTCAACAACGCGCTCAGGTCTTTGCCCACCGACGGCAGCGCGTGATAAGGCACCGAGATCAACAGCACATCACCAAAGGCCGCGGCCTCTTTCGAAGTACCCGCGCGCGCGCCGTTACCTACCGACGCAGCGAGTTTCTTGTCCGCTTCCAGATCGAGCGACGAGAACA
>CAMAYE010000218.1 GCA_945862135.1 Bordetella parapertussis | reverse complement strand
GAAATTCCTCAAGGAAAACCGCACCCTCGAATCCGTCGCCGCACGCCGTCAGCACCAGCAGCGCAACAGCCTGAAGCAGATTCGCCAATGGGCCGGTTCGCTGTCGGAAGCGCAGGAAGCCCGTGTTTTCTCAATTCTGCAACAGGTGCCGCTGACCGATGCACTGCGCCATGAAGACCGTCTGCGCCGCCAGAGTGAGTTCCTTGCGCTGCTCGAAACCCGCAACACCGACCGTGCGGCATTCACCCAGCGCCTGCGCGACTGGCTGGTGAACTGGGAACGCAACCGTCCGCCGGAACTGGCGCGCAGTTTTGAAGAATCCTGGAAAAAGCGCGCCGAGTTTTACGCCGCCATCGACAAAATGCTCACTGCCGAACAACGCAACCATCTCGCGCAGCGCCTGCAGGATTACATCGACGACTTCCGTTATCTTGCCGCACAGAAGACCTCGGTCGCACAAAATGACTGAGCTAAAATCAGCCTTTCGAACGACACAAGATACGTACTGATGCCCACCTACCCAGGACGACTCGAATCCAAGCTGCCGCGCGTCGGCACAACCATTTTCACCGTGATGTCGCGCCTCGCCGCGGAACACAACGCGATCAACCTGTCGCAGGGTTTTCCGGATTTCGACTGCGCGCCGGAATTGCGCGCGCTGGTCACCAAATACATCAATGCCGGACTGAACCAGTACCCGCCGATGGCCGGCGTCGCGCCGTTGCGTGAAGCCATTGCCGCAAAAAACGAAGCGCTGTACGGCGTCCGCTACGATGTCGAACAGGAAATCACCGTGGTGCCCGGCGCCACCTACGGCATCTACACCGCCGTCGCCGCGATGATCCGCCCCGGCGACGAAGTCATCCTGTTCGAGCCGACCTACGACAGTTATGCCCCCGCCGTGGAAGTGCACGGCGGCGTACCGGTCTATGTGCAACTGCGTTACCCCGACTACAGCATTGACTGGCAGGCGGTGCAGAACGCCATCACTCCGCGCACCAAGCTGCTGATCATCAACACCCCGAACAACCCGACGGCGACCGTGATGTCCTCGGAAGACATGCGCATGCTCGAAGGCCTGCTGCGCAACACCGACATCGCCGTGATCAGCGATGAAGTCTACGAACACATCGTGTTCGACGGCCACCAGCACCAGAGCGTCACGCGTTTTCCCGGGCTGGCCGAACGCAGCTTCCTGGTGTCGTCATTCGGCAAGACCTACAGCGTCACCGGCTGGAAAATGGGTTACGTCGCCGCGCCGAAAGAACTGATGGCGGAATTCCGCAAGGTTCACCAGTTCAACGCCTTTGTCGCCAACGGTCCGTTTCAGTATGCCTTTGCCGAATACATGAAAAACCCTGAGGCCTATCTGCAGCTCGCGGCGTTTTATCAGAAAAAACGCGACTTCTTTCTGAACGGGTTGAAGGGTTCACGCTTCAAACCGCTGCCCTCGCGCGGAACGTTCTTCCAGAACCTCGCCTACGACGCGATCAGCGATGAAAAGGATACCGAGCTGGCGGTGCGCCTGACCAAGGAACACGGCGTCGCGTCGATCCCGGTTTCGGTGTTCTACCGCCAACCGCCGACACATCGGGTGCTGCGCTTCTGTTTTGCCAAATCTGAGGCAACCCTTGCAAAGGGCGCTGAGATATTGCGAAAACTTTAAAGCGATGCCCAACCCATTCGATGTCTTTTTGATCGTGCACTACGTAGCGTGCATGCACTGTATTTGATTGCCTTGTTTATTTTTCTTGGTCTTTGCCTGACATTTTTATTTTCAAAACAGGAGAGATGATTGAAGTTTACTGCAAACAAACCCGCGCAGAAGAAGGTAAGGGATTCATCTTCAACTCACCAACAACCGATGGCGGGCTACGCGGAAACTCCAGAGGTTCGCAGTGCGTTTGCGTAAATAAAAATCATTAAAAACGCTGTAGGGCGGATGAGCCGCAAAGCGGCACTATCCGCCGGATGCAATGGCCGTATAAACGTAAATCACCGCAATACAAACCACCGTCACCTTCACACTGAACACCCGGTTCAGCTTCAGCAATTCCCCGAAGGGCAATCCGTAACGCCCCGCCATCGCCAACATGGTGTTGGACATTGGGCAGGCCGTCAGGCCGACACCCCAGCTCATCAGGAAAGTCATCGCCAGCAGCGTCTGGTCCGGTTTCAAGGGCATCAGCCACGGCCCGAGAACCGACACCAGAATGATCGGATGCAGGCCCAGCCATGCACAAACGTTCATCACAATCAGCACCAGACTGGCTTCGAAAGCGCCGAACTGCGAGAACGGCAATCCGAGGTCCAGCACATCGATTGCACCCGTCATGCCCGCCGAAAGGATGCCGGCCGCCAGAAACAGTGTCAGTTCGCCATTCATCCCGGGCAGTCGATGATGGATATGGCGTATCAGCGTGGTCCCGGTTCTGCGGCCACTACGCACCAGTAACGTCAACACCGTTACCAGCGAGGCCATCGCCGCGATAATGGCCAGCACCGACCACGCCGGCTGCCACTCATGAATCGCCAGCACGCTGATTGCGAGCACCGCCGGCACCCACAAGGCCTCAAGGTGCAGCGGATAGCCGACAAAATCACGCGCACCACCGTGACGCGCTGAAGTCAGCGTGAACCAGGTCACAGTCATGCCTGCGGCTGCGACGGGCATACCCCAGAAAATCAGTTGCGTCAGACTGGCTTCAGGCGCCGCAGTCAAGGCCGCGGCCATCGCGCCGTAAAACGGCGACCACGCGGCACCGACAATGAAGGCCTGCGACAGGCCCATCGCCTGCTCCATCGTCAGCTTGGTTTTTGCACTGAGGCGGTCGGCGAATATCGCCACGGCGGAAAAATTGATCACTGCGCCGAACAGGTGCACGCCGATCATGGTCTTGAACAGCGCGCCGCGGCCGCGCTGAAGAGGTTCTGCTGTCGTCTCATGGCTGACCGCGATGAGCTGCAGGAATGAAACGGCAATCAGCATGCCGGACAACGGCACGTTTTGCGTCAGCGCCATTTCGATCAGTCCGCTGCCCCCACGCGCCATGCTCCAGGCAATGCCAAGCACGCCAAGTCCGGCAAGAACCAGCACCATGTAAAGCTGATGGGAAGGCAGGCGCGGCAACAGCAGCAGACAAGCCGACCAGGCGATGACGCCAGTCACCCATGCCGGGTAGCCGGGCAACCACACGGCAGCCACAACCAGGATGACCACTGCTAAATAAAGCCACGCCGCAAGTGCGTTGCGCGGCGACACCGGATTGTTCAACCGAGGACTTTCAGGAAGCCGGCGGGCGAACCCGCCGGCAAGTTGTGCTTAGAGCACGCCGGACAAACCACCGTCGACGTTGATGCAGCAACCGGTGACATAACTGGCAGCATCGGAGGCGAGGAATGCAATGACATTCGCCACTTCCTCGGACTCACCCACGCGCCCCATCGGCACGGTCTTGCCGGTGTCGGCGTAGTGCTGCTCCACCGTTTTGTTGGTCTTCGCGGCACGGCGCGCCTGCTGCATGGATTTGATTTTGCCCACCGCAACCACGTTGACGAGGATATTGTCCGGCGCGAGTTCTTTCGACAGCCCTTTGGCCAGAGCCAGGCCGGCGGCGCGGCTGACGGTGGTCGGGAACATTGCGGCGCCGGGCTGCTTGGCGCCGACCATGTTCAGGTTGATGATGCGGCCGCCGCCGACTTTTTTCATGTGCGGAATCGCGGCGCGCGTCGTGCGTACCTGCGCCATGACCTTGATTTCGATGTCGTTATGCCAGGCCGGATCGGTGACTTTGACAAACGGATCCTGGCCGGTGCCGCCGGCATTGTTGACAACAATGTCGAGACGGCCGAAATGTTTGGCGGCGTCGTCGATAAATTTCTCCATCTCGCCTTCCTTGGATGCGTCGGCAATAAGGCCCAGCACATCGTGACCCTGCTTTTTCAGCTCGTCGGCGAAGGCAGTGACCAGTTCGGCACGGCGCGCACAGAACGCGACTTTCGCACCCTCGGCCACCAGCCGCAGCACGGTGGACTTGCCGATGCCTTCGGTGCCGCCGGTGACAGCGGCGACTTTGCCTTTTAATCCGAGTTCCATACTGTGTTTCCTTTCGTCAGTGCAAGCGGGTTTCCGGAGAGGCGGGATTGTGACATATCCGTGCCCTGCGGGACGGGCTTGGCCTGCACACAGCAGCCGCGCTAAACTCGCTGCCCATGATCATCGCCATCCCTGACGACTACCACAATCTGGTCCGCACACTGGACTGCCTGAAAACCCTTGAAGGTCACGAGGTGCGCATCTTCACCGATGTTGCCCCGCCTGAAGCCCGACTGGTGCAGAACCTGCGCGACGCCGACATCATCTTGCCGATCCGTGAGCGCACGCGCTTCACGCGCGGCATTATCGAGCAACTACCGAAGCTGAAGCTGTTCAGCCAGACCGGCCGCAGCTTCCATCATATCGACGTAGAGGCCTGCAACGATCGTGGCATCACGATCCTGTCGGGCGGCCACCCTTCACCCTACACGGTGGCGGAACATACCTGGGCACTGATCCTCGGCAGCTGGCGTGACGTTGCGCGCGAATGCGATGGCATGCGCCAGGGCGTCTGGCGGCCGCGCTTCAACACCGGCCTGCACGGAAAAACGCTGGCGGTCCTCGGGCTCGGCACCATCGGCGGCCTGATCGCGCAGACCGGCGCCAGCTTCGGCATGCGCGTGCTGGTGTGGGGCCGGGAAAATTCACTGAACGCCGCGAAAGCCGCCGGCTACGCAATCGCCGCAAGCCAGGACGACCTGTTTGCGCAGGCCGACGTGCTGGTGGTGATGGCACGGCTGTCGAAGGACACGCGCGGCCTGGTCAAAGCGGCGCATCTCGCGCAAATGAAACCGTCAGCGCTGCTGATCAACACTGCACGCGCTGAACTGATCGAGCCGGGCACGCTGGTGGCGGCGCTGAAGGCCGGTCGCCCCGGCATGGCCGCAACAGACGTCTATGAGAACGAACCGGTGCAGCACGGCGACCATCCGCTGCTCAAGCTGGACAATGCGCTGTGCACTAACCACAGTGCATGGCTGGAGAAGGGCACTTACGAAGCCTACTTCGGGGAAGCCTTCGCCAACGCGGTGGCCTTCGCCGCGGGAAAACCCGTAAAAGTTGCCAACGCGCCGCGCTAGGCGGCGCTGATGCCCGCTGCGGCACTCTCCCCTTCTTCAACGACCTTGACCTGATTGCGCCCGAAATCCTTGGCGTGATACAGAGCGCCATCGGCACGCAGAAGCGCCGCGTCGGCCGCATCATCCGAAGCCTTCATTGCAGAAATGCCGATGCTGGCAGTGACTGAAATCGCCTTGCCGTCGTGAATGATGGCTGCAGCCGCAATCTTGCCGCGCAGACGTTCGGCGAATTCACTGGCTGCGATCAAAGTGGCGCCCGCCAGCAGGATGGCGAACTCTTCGCCACCGAGCCGGCTGCAAAGGTCAACCCGGCGCGTTTC
>CAMAYE010000217.1 GCA_945862135.1 Bordetella parapertussis | reverse complement strand
GATGGATTTTCGTGGGTGGTTTTGGGTGTACTTTTTAAGTTTTGTTTAAGCGGTCCGCTTGACCGGTACGTTTTCAGAGATGAATTATATGATCCGCTGATCATAATGATCAGCGCGACCATGCTTGAGTTCCGCCTTTATTTTGATCTTGCAGGTTATAGTTTCATTGTTTACGGTATCAGCAGAATGATGGGAGTTGAGTTGACCCTCAATTTCAATCATCCGTTTCTGAGCAAAAATGTCAGGGATTTCTGGAAAAACTGGCATATCAGTTTGGGCAGATGGTTTCACAACTATCTGTATGTGCCGCTCAGGCAGAAAACGCCAAACAAGGCGCATGCTCATTTAGTGCTGCCCTTGTTCGTTTTTCTTATTTCTGCAATGTGGCATGGAATTACTTTTAACTTTCTGCTGTGGAGTACATTCCATGGCCTGGTGTTTGTGCTCTTCATTACGTTTCTTCATAGATTTGACTGGCCTCGATGGGCGGGGTTAATCGGACTCTGGTGTTTTCTGATTTTTGGCAGATTGCTTTTCATGGAGTCCGATGCGGATTTGATGATTCAAAAATTGGCGAGCGTTTTCTCTGCCGACCGGTGGGTTGAATCAATAAAGAACTCCCCTCAATTGCTTCATGATCTTGGTTTGGCTGCGGGGTTCAGGTTGGGAATGGTCTTTTATCCCATTGTCGCAATGTCATTTGTATTTCTGGAATATAAATCGAAAAAATATTATCCGGATAATCCCTATTACCTGTTTCGAACCGGCTGGGGTTTTTTAGGGTGCTTGATCCTGATAATGGCGCTCATATCCAGTGACTTGCAGGGATTCATTTATGCGAGGCAGTAACATAAACATTCCCTGGAGATTATGTTTTTCGATATTGGTGCTTGTGATCGGCGGGTATTTATACCGTGATATCGAAGTGGATTTGATCGGGGATGATCAGATACTGTCGAGAGCAAAGTTTTTTCTCGATAAAGCATCGTTGGATGCAGAGGCGCGCAAGATAGTTGTCGTTGGCGGCTCGACGGCGATGATGGGGATTTTGCCTGAGGAGATTGAAAGTAAGACGGGTTTATTTACAATCAATGCCGCACTCTCCAATCAGTTATATAGTCATATTCATATCAATACATTTGATTATGCGGATGCATTGGTCAGGCGTGGCGATGTGATTCTTTATCAGTCTCCGGCATTAATTGGCGACAATCAGGATTTGCCTGTCGATGCGCTTCATGATCGCCGTGCAATTTTTTACCGGAAATCGTTGGGCCTTGAATCCGGTTTTTCAAAAGCAGATGGCGGCGGAGGGTGGTCATTATTTTTTCTGATCCCTACCCAGCCTTTGGTCAAGACTGCCTGGAACTATGTTAAAGACGGTAAGGCGGATTTCTTGCCAAAAAAGGTTAAAGGGAACCCCGCTGAAATTGTCCGCTGTGATGAGGCGACGAAAAAAGTTTTCCCCGCAAAGTATCGGCAGAAAATGTCATCTTCCTATTTTCATGCGCTCAAGGAATTTGATAGGAAGATGTATGAAAAGGGAGTGAGCGTTTATTATGTTTTTCCAACTTACTATGTGAGGCCGGGGGATCTTCCGCTTTGGGAAAAGACACTTGCTGAATCGAAGTCGGTTCTCCAGGGGTTCTACGGCAAGTACATAGATATTGCTTCAGATAATTTATTTCGGAATGACCCCGCTCTGTTCTGTGATGCACGTCATGCCACGATTTCCTTGGCGTCATTTCAAACGGCCTTTATTTCGTCCAGCTTGCATGGCCCGGGTATTTCTGAATCAGCAGCGATTGTGAAGCATTAGATCAAGACGTGAGTTGGGGTATATCATCTTTCGGCTTTAATTGGATTAGACAAAGGAGACTGTTTTGAGCCATCTGCGCCACACCGAACAACGCAAGCGCTTCCGCGCCATCCTCAACGGCACCGAGTGCCTCTCGCCAGCGAGCGTTTACGATGCGCTGTCGTGTCGTGTCGCGGAGAGCGTTGGCTACAAGCTGGGCATTCTGGCCGGTTCGGTATCTTCGAATACGACACTGGCGGCGCCTGACCTGATTCTGCTGACACTGACCGATTTTGCCGACCAGGTCCGCCGGATGATGCGGGTCAGCGATCTGAGTTTGCTGGTGGATGCCGATCACGGATATGGCAACGCCCTGAATGTGATGCGTACGGTTCAGGAACTGGAGCATGCGGGGGTATCGGCAATGAGCATTGAAGACACCTCGCTGCCGATCCGTTATGGCCAGCAGGAGGGCCAGGACGAACTGATTTCAGTGGGTGAAATGGTCGGCAAGCTGAAGGCTGCGGTTGCTGCCCGGCGCGATCCGTCCACGGTGATTGCCGGCCGCACTGCAGCATTGAAAGTCGAAGGCACGGAAAAGACCGTGGAGCGTGTCAAAGCCTATGCGGCTTGCGGGGTGGATTGCATTTTCATCATTGGCGTTGAAACGGCAGAGCAGGTCAAGGCGGTGCGTGATGCATCGAAATTGCCCATTATTGTGGGTCCCGGAAAGACCACGGCGACCCGTCAGGAATTCGCCCAGGCTGGTGCCCGCGTGTTGTTGCAGGGTCATCAGCCCGTGGCTGCCGCAGTGAAGGCGCTTCACGCTGTTTACGAACATCTGCACAATGGTGGTGCAGCGGCTGATCTGAAGGATCGCATCGCTTCCAACAAGGAAATGGATGCGCTGGTGTTCGGCGAGGATTACAAGAAATACTTGCGTGATTTCATGCGCTGATTTTTGATTCGGATCAAATCCTGGCTGGACAGCCATTACGCCCGGCGCAACGCCGGGCGTAAAGCTTTAAAATACCCCACACAACATCAATACCGTCCGGTATTGATGCCGGCAATCATCATGACCGGTTTCATTGAGGAGTCATTCGCAGATGCATAAAGTTGATACCACTGGCGTGGGTGATCGCACGCCGAAGGACCGTCGTGGCCTGGATGTGCTGCGTGATCCGCTGTTGAATCGCGGCACCGCCTTTACCGAAGCCGATCGTGATGCCTATGGTCTTCGCGGACTGCTGCCGGCGCATGTGCACACCCAGAAACAACAGGCGGAGCGTTTTCTTTCCACATTTCGAAAACTGACCGATCCGCTGGACAAGTTTGTTGCGCTCAATGCTTTGCATGATCGCAATGAAGACCTGTTTTTCAGCATTCTTGTCGATCACATTGACGAGATGCAGCCGCTGGTCTACACCCCGGTGGTGGGGCTGGCCTGCCAGAAGTTCGGTCAGGTGTTTCAACGCCCGCGCGGCATGTTCATCACCATCAAGGACCGCGGCAACATTGCAAATGTGCTGCGTAACTGGCCCTATGACGCCGGCATCATCGTCGTCACCGACGGTGAACGCATTCTCGGCCTGGGTGATCTCGGTGCGCATGGCATGGGCATTCCGGTGGGCAAGCTGTCACTGTATACCGCCTGTGCCGGCATTCACCCGCGGCTGTGTCTGCCGGTGACGCTGGATGTGGGCTGTAACAACGACGAAGTGCGCAATGATCCCTTCTATGTCGGGCTGCGCCAGAAGCGTGTCACCGGCAAGGAATACGATGATTTCATCGAGGAGTTCATCACGGCCGCGCAGGAAGTATTTCCGGGCGTGGTGATCCAGTTCGAGGATTTCGCCAATCACAACGCGTTCCGCTTGCTTGAAAAGTACCGTGACCGCGTGCCGAGTTTTAATGACGACATCCAGGGCACAGCCGCTGTAGCGCTGGCCGGCATCTTTTCGGCTTTGCGCATCACCGGTGAAAAACTGACCGACCAGCGCATTGTCTTCCTGGGGGCCGGTGAGGCGGCCACAGGCATTGCCGACCTGATCGCGTCTGCGATGGTGGCGCAGGGCATGAAACTGGAAGATGCGCGAAAAACCTGCTGGCTTGTGGATTCAAAAGGTCTGGTAGTGAAAAGCCGGACCGATCTGGCGCATCACAAATTGAACTACGCACATGAGCACGCCCCGGTGGGCGATCTGCTGGGGGCGGTCAAGGCACTCAAGCCGACAGCGATCATCGGCGTGTCGGCGGTGGGTGGGACTTTCACCAAGGACGTGCTGGAAGAAATGGCCAGGCTCAACAAGCGGCCCATCGTGTTTGCGCTGTCGAATCCGACTTCACAGGCCGAGTGCACCGCGGAAGAAGCTTATCGCCACACCGGCGGCCGTGCGTTGTTTGCCTGCGGCAGTCCGTTTGATCCGGTGACGCTGAACGGACAGACCTTTGTGCCACGTCAGGGTAACAACTCGTATATTTTCCCTGGCATCGGCTTGGGTGCGATCGCCAGCAAAACAAAGGTCATCACCGACGAAATGTTCATGAAATCAGCGCACACGCTGGCGCAACTGGTAACCGAGTCGGATCTGGCACAGGGCAGTTTGTATCCGGCGCTGCCGCGCATCCGTGAGGTGTCAGCGCAGATCGCTGCAGCGACTGCAGGTGCGGCATATGCGAGTGGTATTGCCGGTCGGATCGCTGCGTCCAGCGCGTTGCCGGAGATCGAGAAGCAGATGTACGAGCCGCATCAGCAATTGAAATAACGCTTGCAGGATACGGTCCGCATATTGCACGGCCATGATTGTGTCTGTGCCGTCATAAAAAACAGGCCACTGTAAAAGTGGCCTGTTTTGTTTCGAGCATGCTGCTTTGTCAAGCCATGGAGTCCCGCTTTATTTGGGAACAACAATGACGGTGCTGCCCGGGCTGGTGACGGTTCCGGTGCCGGTCGAACCTTTGGCGCCGGTTGCACCGCGATTTCCCGTGGCACCAGCCTCGCCAGTCTCGCCAGTCGCGCCGGTGTAGCCAGTGTTGCCGGTGTTACCCGTGGCACCTGTGGCACCTGTGGCACCGGTGCTCCCTTGAGTGCCGGCTTCGCCAGTTGCACCGGTGTAGCCGGTATTGCCAGTATTGCCCGTGCTGCCAGTTGCGCCTGTGGCGCCGGTATAACCAGTGCTGCCTGTGAATCCGCGGTCGCCCTGTGGACCAGCCGGACCGGTGCAAGCGCCGAGGCCGATTACTGCGAGCAGTGCAATGACAGGTGTTGAATATTTCATGGTGAGCCTCTTCGGTTGAACGCGGCGTAAAAGCCGCATTGACCACCTTGAGGTTATTCGTGAGCAGCGTCAGTTCGCTGGCACACCAAGCGCGTCAGATACCACCCCTGCTGATGCAGGGGGGGGATTGCGGAATGTAGAGGCAGTGGTTTGCAGTACCGTAAATATTTATTTAACTATTTGATTTTAAACAAATAAATTAAAAATAAGACCGTGTTATCGCCGAAGAAATGTAGTCTGATTTACGGTGTTGCAACGGGGTTCTGCTGCGAGACTTTTTGTTCCGTCGAAGGCGGTGTCCATCCTCCCCCCAGCGCGCGATACAGCTGCACCACGGAGGCATAAACATCGCGCGTGGTCTGGAGCAGGGACAGGTCGGCGCTGAAAGACTGACGTTCCGCATCCAGTACTTCGAAGTAACTGGATACCCCACCGC
>CAMAYE010000216.1 GCA_945862135.1 Bordetella parapertussis | reverse complement strand
TCAGCACGCGGTAGAGGTTGATCAGTTTGCCGCGCTCAGTTTTGACGCGTTCGATAAAAGGGGCGAGGTCGCTACGTTCCTCGCCCAGCAAAGGGACACGTGCCATGGATTTTCCTAAGTATTTGTTTTTATTGAATAATAATTTTTGAGTGCAGCGGTGATTTTTTGCGCTATTTTACCGGGCCGTATCCGCCGCCGCCGGGTGTTTCAATGACGAAGATATCACCGGCATTCATGTCTGCGCGTGCGCAGGCATCAAGTTCCACTACGCTGCCATCAATGCGTTCGACGGAGTTGCGGCCTGTAGCTGCGGATTCACCGCCGGCCATGCCGTAAGGCGGCACGCGACGATGGCCGGACAGAATGGCCGCCGTCATGGGTTCGAGAAAACGCAGGCGACGGATGGCGCCGTCACCGCCGTGCCAGCGACCCTTGCCACCACTGCCGCGGCGGATGGCGAAACTTTCCAGGCGAACGGGATAACGCCATTCCAGCACTTCCGGGTCGGTAAGCCGCGAGTTGGTCATGTGGGTTTGTACGCAGTCGGTGCCATCAAAGCCGTCGCCTGCACCCGAACCGCCGGCAATGGTTTCGTAGTACTGGTGGCTGGCGTTGCCGAACGTGAAATTATTCATCGTCCCCTGTGATGCCCCCATCACGCCGAGTGCGCCGTACAGTGCGTCAGTGATGCATTGCGAGGTCTCTACATTGCCGGCAACGACGGCGGCGGGGTGGCGCGGGTTGAGCAGCGTGCCGGGCGGCACGATCACGGTCAGCGGGCGCAGGCAGCCGGCGTTGAGCGGAATGTCGTCATCGACCAGGGAGCGGAAAACATAGAGTACTGCGGCCATGGTCACGGCCAGCGGTGCGTTGAAGTTGTCCTTGCCTTGTGCGGAGGTGCCGGTGAAGTCGATCACGGCGCTGCGGTTCTTGCTGTCAACGCGTATGGCGACCCGGATGACGGCGCCGTGGTCCATTTCGTAGCTGAATGCGCCGTCATGCAGACGATCGATGACGCGACGTACGGCATCTTCGGCATTGTCCTGCACATGCTGCATATAGGCTTGCACGACGTCGAGGCCGAAATGGCTGATCATCCGGGCCAGTTCGCTGGCCCCTTTATGATTGGCTGCAACCATTGCGCGCAGATCGGCAATGTTCTGGTCAATGTTGCGCGCCGGATGCGGTGCTGATGCAAACAATGCGCGGGTTTCCGCTTCACGCAGGCGTCCGTTCTGCACCAGCAGAAAGTTCGAGATCAGTACGCCTTCGTCATCGATATGCCGGCTGTCCGGCGGCATGGAGCCGGGAGTGATCCCGCCGACGTCGGCGTGATGACCGCGCGATCCGGTATAGAACAGGACATTGCGGCCGGCGGCGTCGAATACCGGTGTGATGACGGTGATGTCGGGCAGATGGGTTCCGCCGGCATAAGGGTCATTCAGCATCCAGGCGTCGCCAGGGGTCATCTGCCCGCGGTTGGCGTTGATGACGGCCTGAACGCTTGCACCCATCGAGCCCAGGTGGACGGGCATGTGCGGCGCATTGGCGATCAGATTGCCGGCAGCATCGAAGAGGGCGCAGGAAAAGTCCAGACGCTCCTTGATATTGACGGAGTGCGCCGTGTTGGCCAGTGTTGCGCCCATCTGTTCGGCAATCGACATGTAGAGGTTGTTGAATACTTCAAGCATTACGGGGTCGGCCTGCGATCCCGCGACTTCCTGTTTGCGCGGTGTCATGCGCGTCAACAGCAAATGCCCTTGTTGTGCAACCGCAGCCTGCCATTCGGGTTCGATGACCGTGGTGGCGTGGGCGTCGGTGATGATGGCCGGTCCTCGGATGACGGTGCCTGACTGCAGGGTGTCGCGCGGGTACGCCGGAACCTGATGCCATGCGCCATCACAGTACATCGATGCTTGTGACTGGCTTGCTGTTGTTTCTACGGCAGATGTGACCATCGCTGCGGCCGCGTCATGATTGCCCTGCCCAATGGCTTCCACCATCACGGATTCCACAATCAGCGGCCGATCCTGCATCAGGAAGCTGTAGCGCTGCAGGTAGATTTTTTCAAAATCAATCTGCATCGCGGCCAATGCGGCGTGGCTGACGCCGATGGCGGTATCTGTTCCGGCGTATTTGAGCAGCAGTCGGGGATGCAGGCGCACGGCACTCTCGGCCACGCCTTGTGCCAGGACCATTTTGCGTGCTGATGCCCCGAGGTCCGCGATGATCGGCTGCAATAGCTGTAGAGTCGCAGCGTCAAATGCGGCCTCGATCGACTGTTCGCGTATTGCAGTGATGTCGGCTAGACCCATCCCGCAGGCGGAAAGGACGCCCCCAAGCGGATGGATGAAAATGCGCGGCATGCCCAGTGCATCGGCGACCCGGCAGGCATGCTGTCCGCCGGCGCCACCGAAGCAGACGAGAGTGTAGGTTGTCACGTCATGCCCGCGCTGCACGGATATTTTCTTGATGGCGTTGGCCATGTTCTCAACGGCGATGCGCAGAGCGCCTTCGGCAACGACCTCAATGCTATTTAAGATATTGTTTTTATTTAATATTTCATTGTGCAGGGTAGTGAACTTTGCTCTGGTCGCGTTGATGTCCAGCGCTTGATTGCCATCCGGTCCGAATACCTTGGGAAAAAACCCCGGCTGGATGCGTCCCAGCAATACATTGCAGTCGGTGATGGTGATCGGTCCGTCCTTGCCGTAACACGCCGGTCCGGGATTGGCGCCTGCCGATTCGGGGCCGACGCGCAGGCGTGCGCCGTCAAACCGGAGAATCGAACCGCCGCCGGCGGCAACGGTGTGTATCGCCAGCATGGGTGCACGGACACGCACACCCGCAACCGTTCCGTCGAAAGTGCGTTCAAGCGCTGAAAGGTCAGCACCGGCAAAGTGTGCGACATCAGTCGAAGTGCCGCCCATGTCGAACCCGATGATGCGGTCAAAGCCTGCCGCCGCTGCCGTGCGGGCTGCACCGACGATGCCACCGGCCGGTCCGGAGAGGATGCTGTCCTTGCCCTGAAAACGGTCGGCTGCAGCCAGCCCGCCGTTCGATTGCATGAACAGCAGTCTGGTTTCCGGCAACTCTGTGCGGATCCGGTCAACATATCGATGCAGTACCGGGGTGAGATAGGCATCAACGACGGTGGTGTCGCCGCGCGCGACCAGTTTAACCAGCGGGCTGACGGCATGGGACACCGAAATCTGTGCGAAACCGCAGTCGCCAGCCATGAGTGCAGCAATCTGTTCGTGTTGCGGATAACGATAGCCATGCATGAACACGATGGCGATGGCCTTGTAACCTTGGGCGCGCGCATGGGCAAGGTCGCGTTGCAGGGCGATGCTGTCCGGTTCCCTGATGATCCGGCCGTGGGCGTCAATACGTTCATCGACTTCATACACCGCGCCGTAGAGGTGTTCCGGCAGGATGATGTGCCGGTCAAAAATACGCGGACGATTTTGCCAGGCAATGCGCAACGCATCGCCGAAGCCGCGGGTAATGAACAGCGCAACCGGCTCACCTTTGCGTTCCAGCAATGCGTTGGTGGCGACTGTCGTGCCCATGCGAACTTCGGCAATCGCAGCTGCAGGGATCGCGGCGTCGCGTTTAATGCCCAGTAAATCGCGGATGCCGGCCAGTGCAGAATCCTGATAACGCGCGGGATCTTCTGACAGCAGTTTGTGTGTGACGATGGCGCCGTCCGGTCTGCGCGCAACGATGTCGGTGAATGTGCCGCCGCGATCGATCCAGAAGTGCCAGCGTGAATTGTCGTGAGCAGGTGCGGTCATGCCTGTGTTGTCGTGTGATGACGACGCCATGTTAGCGCATTGGGTGGTTGACGCTTGGGGGGGCGCAGGGTCTAATCAAGCCTTACCCAAAGCGGTGTTGCAGCGCGCCTGGTTCCGGCGCGTGGGTCGAATATTGTGGAGAGGCGCAGCTTCATGTCTGAATCGGTCGTCAACAGGATCGGCAAGTATGAAGTCCTTGGCAAGCTCGGGGATGGTGCGACTAGCACGGTTTATCTTGCCAAAGATGAGTTCAATGACCGCCAGGTTGCGGTCAAGCTGGTTTCCCAGGCGGCATTGCGGGATGAGACTCGCGGCCAGTTGATGCATCGACTGTTTCTGACTGAAGCCTCCCTTGCGGGGAAGTTGAATCATCCGCACATCGTCGAAATCTACGATGCGGTGGCGGATGAGGATAATGCCTATATCGTCATGGAGTATGTTTCCGGCGGAACGCTCCAGCGTTTTACCCGTCCCGACAATCTGCTGGCCATCGGCGATGTCATCGAGGTGATATACAAGTGCGCCAAGGCGCTGGAGTTTGCGTCCCAGCTCGGCGTCATTCATCGTGACATCAAGCCGGCCAACATCCTGGTCAAGGACAATACCGATATCAAGGTGACGGATTTCGGGTCGGCGGCCATCATGCTGACGGAACGAACTGTGGTCGACGGCATCGGCACTCCGGCTTACATGTCCCCGGAGCAGCATCTGAACCAGCCGCTGAATCTGCAGACCGACATCTATGCGCTGGGCGTGGTGATGTTCCAGTTGCTGACCGGACGACTGCCGTTCACTGCGGATAATATTGCAGGGCTGGCCAACCAGATACTCAACGGCGATCCGCCTTTGCCGTCCGAAATCCGCCAGGACATTCCTTCCGAGATTGATGTTGTGGTTCGGCGCGCGATGGCGCGCGACCAGTCGGTGCGTTACATGGCATGGGAGCAATTTTCAAACGATCTGGCCGCCATTGCAGCCGGAGTTCCGCTGCCGAAGCACGGTGTGCTGGATACCGAGAAATTCAATACTCTACGGACCCTGTCGTTTTTCAAGACATTCGGCGATGTGGAATTGTGGGAAGTCCTGCGGTTCTCAGAATGGATGGATGTCGCCAAGGACGGGGTCATAATCAAGGAGGGGGATCCCGGTGATTTCTTCGGCATCATCGTCAGCGGAGAGGCGCGTGTGCTGCGCAAACGCCGCTTGCTGAGCCTGCTCAAGGCCGGTGAGTGCGTCGGTGAAATGGCCTATCTGGGTGGTGCGGACACGCTGCGCTCTGCGGACGTGGTTGCAGCTACCGATCTGCGCATGATCAAGATCGGCGTCAAGAAACTGGAGAACGCCTCTGAAATCTGCCGCCTGAATTTTGATCGCACTTATCTGCGCATTCTGGTGGAACGTCTGACCGCGGCCAATTCCAAGCTGGCAGGGATTTAAAGCGCGGGACGTTCACGGGCCGGTATCAGGATTCCCGTCAATCAGCATGTCCGGCAGTATGTTGAATCCGGTGGCGCGTCCGGCGTTGTCAAAACGGACAACGTAAACCCCGTTGGCAGGGCCAATTTGTACCCGCCACTCCCAGACGGTTTCCTGGCCATAACGCGTCATGTCTCGCGGCGTGCCCAGCAAAGCGCGAATCTCTGATTCCGTGGATTTCCCGGGAATAACCTGTTGCAGGCGTTCGTCAGTTAACAATTGTGTTGCACTGCGCACAATGCGCCCTGAATCAATCTCGA
>CAMAYE010000215.1 GCA_945862135.1 Bordetella parapertussis | reverse complement strand
GGAAACGGCACGGTGACCTTCACTCCGACGGCCAACTTCAACGGCGCAGGCAGCTTCAGCTACACGGTGAGCGACGGCACGACGACCAGCGCCCCGGCAACAGTGACGGTGAACGTGGCGGCTGTGAATGACGTGCCGGTTCTGACTGTGGACAACGCCACGGTGAATTTGGCCGAAAATGCTGCCGCCGGTTTAATTCCGGGAGCCGACGCAGATGCTACCGATGTCGAGAATGACACGCTGACCTACAGCCTGACCGGAAACATTCCCCTCGATGCCAGCAGCAATCCGCTGTTCAGCATCAACAGCAGTACGGGTGAGATCAGCTTGACAGCTGCGGGCGACGCATTCATTGATTTTGAAACGACGCCCAGTTACACGCTGAACTTGCTGGCTAGCGATGGTATTGGTAACAGCAACACGGATGTGATCACTGTCAATCTGACTTCGGTCGGTGGTGGTGATGCTGTTGCACCAGAATTGACTGAAGTAACTACTAATATTGCCGGCACCGCAGTCAATCTGAAATATGACGAAACATTGTCGGTAACGGCTCCCTTGCTGGGGGCGTTTTCCGTGACCTCAGCGGTTTCATCAATCAAGTTACCTGCACCGGCCCCAGCAGCCCCGACGAACGGTGTTGATATCAGCAGTGGCGACGGTGACCTGTTTGTTTCACTGACAACAGGAACCGCGAATACCGTGGGTCACGGCACTGCCGCATTTGATTTAGGTTTTACCATGAGCCAGGCGCAAACCTGGAATGGCGTGGCTGGACTCAAGCTCGAATGGAATCTTTCTACGGGTGCATTTACCAGCAACAACTCCTCTGTTGCGTCCTCGGCTGGAGCATTGGGCAGTTACGGCAGCGCTTTGACTACTTTCCAAAGTCTGGGGCAGTACACGTTGGCTGCTGCACAGTTCAGCGTGCTGGCGTTTGATCCAACTGGTCCCGGGATTGCCGGTACCGCAGGTCAGAGCGTGATGAGCACCGCAAACATCATCAGCGCTACGGGTATTCCGACTCAACCGGCTGCGACCTTCGGTCCGACCAATGGCGCGTTGGCCAGCACGTTTGCCAACACGACGGTATTAAATTACAACGCAGCAATGAATGCGGATCCGGGCATGAACAGCACGCCTGTTGGTTCAAACACCGCAGTCAACGGTCAGAATGACCATTACAACGCCAATTCCACAATGGCGACAATGGGGGGCATTTATACCGGTTATGACACCAATGGTAACTACGGTGGTCAATATGCTGCCGGAACGAACGCGTTTTCCGGTCAGGACAAAGCAATGCCGTTCTTTCAGTTTTACGCCAGCAGCTTGGCCACGAACTCACGTGCGAACCGTGTGGCTTTTGGTGTCGATCTTGATGGAGACGGCAATATTGAGTTTGACAATAACGGTGCAACTGCTGGTGGTTCGAGCGAATACGGTCTGTGGTCGCTGCAGGGCAGTGTTCTGTCATATACCAATCCTGGAAGTGTCGGAGGTGTGACCGTGAATTCGGTCACCACAACAGGCAGCAGCGTTGCATTGAATCTCGCGGGATCTGTTGGTGGCCTGGATACCGTTGTGACTTACACTGATCCGAATACAGGCAACGATGCAAACGCGACCCAGGACTTGGCCGGGAATGACGCCGCATCCGTTACTTTCGCGTTGATTCAGGGCAGTGGGGGAGGCGACAACTTTGCGCTCGGCTCCGATGAAATTGCACGTCTGAGCGGTGCCGGCAGTGCGCCGCAGATTGCCCGCATTGATGGCGTGGCCGGCGTCGACAAAGTTACACTGATCGGTTCGGGATTGCTGCTGGATCTGACGACGATTACCGCCACGCTCGACAATATTGAGCGTATCGACCTCACTGGTAGCGGTGACAATACGCTGAAATTGACCTTTGACGATGTGTTTAACATCGGCAACGCCAATATCTTTAACGCTGGGAATACGACGAGCGGACTTGCTGCCAATGAACCCGGTGTCCAAATCAGTATTGAGGGGAATGCAGGAGACGTCGTGACGCTCGTGGACCTCGCAAACTGGACTGTTTCCGCTACCCCGGTGGTCACCGATACGAGGAACTACACTGCTTATAGTCAAACCACTGTAGATGGAACAGCGCAGTTGCTCATTGATCAGTCGATCGCAGTTTCGTAATTCATTGCTCCCATTGCGGAACTGTAAATTTTTGTTCTTAAAGAAAAAAGTTTGGATCGCACCGGCTCCCTGGTCGCTCTTGTTCAAAATGAAATCGTTAGGGTGGGGTGGAGTCAAGGGCGACCGTGCGCGGACGAGGGTTCGGACTCTCGTAACGGCGGTTGCTATCCTTGCAGGGAGCATTCATTCGCAAGTCATTTTCGCCCAGTCCCTGACCGAGGTGATCCGGCAAGCCTTGATCAGCTATCCCGGGGCGCAAGCCGCGCGTTCCAATGCCGAGGGTGCCGAAGCTGAGGTTGATCGGGCCAAGGCCGCCCGCTGGCCCGTGGTCACTTTAGGTGCTACCGGAACACAGCAGGACAACATCCCGCGGCCTTGGAATGCGAGTCCTCAAGCCACTTACACCGTATACGCCGGTGGCAGCATTGAGGCTGGTGTTCAGCGTGCCGAAGCGCAGTTGCGGGCCGCTGAAGGAAAATCAGGCGGGGCGTTCGATGAGGTTGCGCTGCAATCAGCGGAAGCGTACCTGGGTTGGGCGAAAAGCATGGAATTGGCGCGTCTTGCCGATCAGAACGTGAAGGCGCATGAACGCATTCTTGATGACGTAAGGAAAATTGTTGCTGTTGATCAGGGGCGCCGGATTGACTTGCAGCAGGCGGAAGTTCGGGTCGAGGCGGCACGGCTGATACTCTCGCAACGCGAGGCGGAGCATTTACAGGCACGTGAACGACTGGCGCGGTATGCGGCGGGAATCATCCCAGGGCGTCCGGAGGGGCTCGATGCTGAGCCTGGGGTTCGTCCACCAAAACTGGAGGATGCATTTTTGTCCGCCGGCGATACACACCCGTTGCTGGCGCAGGCCATCGCGCAAACGCAGGCAGCGGAAGCCGCAGTCACTGCGGCGCGTGGGCAACTTCATCCCAAAGTAGATCTGAGCGTTTCCCGCCCGATTAATCAGTACACCCTGGATACAGGAACTCTGGCCCAGGTGTCCGTCAACTTGCCGGTGTTTAACGGGGGTGCGCTGCGGGCAGGTGTGGCGGCGGCGCAAGCCCAGGAACGCACTGCGCGTTTTTCGCTGGAAGAGTCACGCCTTGCAATCAAGGAGCGGATTGCAACTGCCTGGGCGGAATGGCAAAGCGCTATTCAGCGTGAGCGCATGAGTGGTGTGCAGAGAATCGGCGGGGCTGCGCTGGTGAACGGTTACCGGGAGCAGTTCAGGCTTGCCCGGCGGTCGTTACTTGATCTGCTGAATGTGCAGAACGAGTCATTCAACTATGACACCGGCGCTGTTTCTGCGGAATTTGATCGTCGTATTGCGCGCTACCGCCTGAGTGCGGCGATGGGGGAGTTGGCACGTTCGTATACGCGTTGAATTTGATCGATGGGCCGAAATTGCAGGTCCTGCGCAGAGCGCGCAGAACCTCCGGGAGAAATGATGTTGCATCAGAGCGGACAAGCTGAAAAACCATTGCTGGCGTCCGGAAATACGGGATTTGATGCTGGCGATCCTTTGCTGGTATGTCTGGCGATCGTCGCGCAGCTATTGGACCGTCCGGCGCATTTGCCCAGTCTGCGCGCGGGCTTTGCAGTTGATGAACGGGGCCGGGTTCCACGGGAATCGTTTTCCGACATGGCGCGTCGTCATCGCATGGTTGCAGCGTGGTCACGGACGCGTCCGGGCAAGTTGCCGGGTTACGTACTGCCGACGATCATCCCGTTCATTGATGGCCGGGCCTGTGTGCTGCGTTCGGTCAGCGGTGGAGTCGGGCGCGTGCTGCTTCCGGAATCCGGCATGAGCGAAATGACGATGGACATTGCTGAGCTGGACTCACTGGCCATGGACGAAGTCCTTGTGGTAAAGGCGATGAGCGAGAGTGGCGACCAGACGCTGGTTCCGTTGCAGGGCGCGGCCTTTGGCTGGTTCTGGGGAACGCTGTGGCGGTTTCGTCATTTTTATGTCGAATCGATACTCGCCACAGTGGTTGCAAATGTATTGACGCTCGCCGGTGTGTTTTTTGCAATGAACGTCTATGACCGGGTTGTGCCAACTCAGGCCTATACATCGTTATGGACGTTGGCCATCGGAACCACGGTTGCAGTCATTCTAGAATTCATCATGCGGTGGTTGAAAGCGAGGCTGGTCGATCTTGGAGGCAAGAAGGCGGACCTGGCGATTAATTCCACGTTGTTAAGGGAAATCATGTCGATCCGGCTTGAAAACAGGCCGCAATCGATAGGAAATTTTTCCAGTTCAATGCGGGATTTTGAATCGCTTCGTGACTTTTTCTCCTCTGCCTCTTTTGTCATGCTGACGGACTTGCCGTTTGCAATCCTTTTTCTGGTGTTGATCTGGGCGGTCGGTGGCCCTTTAGTGCTGATTCCGGCTGCTGCTATTCCGATCGTTCTGGTGGTGGCGTTCCTTGCCCAGCGTCCGCTGATGAAGGCGATGCGCGAAAACATGAAGGAGAATGGCGACCGGCAGAGCGTACTCGTTGAGTCCCTGCTGAACCTGGAAATACTGAAGGCGCACAACGCTGAAGGTTATCTTCAGCGGCGTTGGGAGGTTTCCAATCTGTTAGGCGCCGAGTCTTACAAAAAAATCCGTACGATCAGCAATTTTATTCTGGGCTTTACCGTCTCGCTTCAACAATTGGTCACCGTGGCAATGATTGTTGCGGGTGTTTACCTGATCCACGCTAACCAACTGACATTGGGTGCATTAATCGCTTCGGTCATCCTTGCCGGGCGCGCGATCTCGCCGATGGGCGGCGTCATGGGGCTCGCGGCACGGTTCCAGCAGGCGGTAACTTCTCTGGACGTCCTGGACGGGCTGATGAAACGTCCTCACGACCGGGATGCCGGCAGAACCTATGTGGTGCCCGAAGTGGTAAAGGGCGAACTGGAACTGGCGGACATCGAATTTTCGTATCCGGGGCCGCAGCGGATTCCAGTTGTGCAACGGGTTTCTTGCGCCATTCCCTCTGGCGGATCATTGGCACTTTTGGGTCGGCTGGGTAGCGGAAAATCAACGATTCTCAGACTTGCTGCGGGGTTGTACCTTCCGTCAGGCGGGCAGGTTCGAATTGACGGCGTTGATCTCCGGCAGTTGGAGCCTGCATCGTTCCGCGACCGCATCGGCTATGTCGCACAGGATCCGCAGTTGTTCATGGGAACGCTCCGCGAAAATCTGGTTTTGGCCAATACCTGGATCTCCGATTCCAGTATTGTAGAGGTTCTAAAGCGTATCGATTTCTACGATGCGGTTTCCCGCCATCCCCTGGGTCTGGACATGCCATTGACCGAGGCTGGAGGCGGGTTGTCTAACGGCCAACGGCAGTTGCTTGCGGTCGCCCGTTTGATGTTGCGCGATCCCGCCATCGTGTTTCTT
>CAMAYE010000214.1 GCA_945862135.1 Bordetella parapertussis | reverse complement strand
TCGGCAGTCTGGTGGCTGACGCCGCGATCAAGCTGGGTATGGATGTACTAGGCTACGACCCGGAAATCACCGTCGATGCCGCGTGGAGCCTGCCGGCGCAGGTGCGCAAGGCCCATTCGATCGAAGAGGTGTTGAAGGCATCGGATTTCATCACGCTGCATGTGCCGCTGGTCAATGCAACACGCAATCTGGTCAACGCCGAGCGCATGCAGTTGTTGCGCAAGGGCGCGGTATTGCTCAATTTCTCGCGGGACGGCATTGTCGATGACGGTGCGGTGGTAGACGCACTGGCGGCGAAAAAACTGCGGGCTTACGTCTGCGATTTCCCGTCGGAAAAGCTGGCCGGTCATCCGCAGGTGGTGGCGCTGCCGCACCTCGGCGCATCCACCCGCGAAGCGGAAGATAACTGCGCGGTGATGGTCGCTGACCAGGTAAGGGATTTCTTGGAACACGGGACCATTCGCAATGCGGTGAATTTTGCCGACGCCGTGATGCCGCGCGAATCGAACTTCCGCGTCGCCATTGCCAACGCCAATGTTCCGAATATGGTGGGGCAGATATCGACTGCGATGGCGAAAGCCGGGTTGAACATCCACAACATGCTCAACAAGTCGCGCGGCGAGATGGCCTATACGCTGGTCGATGTCGACAGCGCTGCGCCGGATTCGCTGATTGCGGAACTCGCTGCCATTGGCGGCGTCCTGTCGGTAAGATATCTCCCGGCACACTAATCATTCCGGAATCCTTGCGCCCATGGCCGTATCCCTGAGCGAGATCCGCAGCAAAATTGACGCACTGGACACCCGTCTGGTGGAACTGCTTTCGGCACGCGCCAAACTGGCCCAGCAGGCCTGGCATGCCAAGGGCAATGCCTCGGCCTACAAGCCCGAGCGCGAGGCCCAGGTCCTGAGACGGGTCCGAGAACTGAACAAGGGGCCGCTGTCGGCCGCTGCGCTGACCCGGTTGTTCACCGAAATCATGTCGGCCTGTCGCGCGCTGGAAGAGCAGATGGCTGTGGCTTATCTGGGTCCTGAAGGCACTTTCAGCCAGGAAGCGGTGGTCAAACATTTCGGATCGTCAACCGGCGGTAAACCGCTGGCCAGTATCGACGAAGTATTCCGTGCCGTGGAAACCGGTGCATCAGCTTATGGCGTTGTGCCGGTGGAAAATTCCACTGAAGGTGCGGTGGGGCGAACGCTGGATTTGCTGCTCAACACCTCGGCACGTATCTGCGGCGAAGTGAATCTGCCGGTGCGTCAGTGCCTGATGAGCAACGCGCGAGGACGAAGCGACATCCGTACCGTGTATTCACACACCCAGAGCCTCGCGCAATGCCAGCAATGGCTGTCGCGTCATCTGCCGGATGCGGAGCGGGTCGCTGTCGTCAGCAATGCCGAAGCGGCGAAACTGGCGAGCAAAGATAAAAAGGCTGCGGCAATCGCCAGCAGCACCGCGGCGACGCTGTACGGCCTCAAGCTGTTGGCGCGCAATATCGAGGATGATCCGAAAAATACGACGCGCTTCGCAGTCATCGGCAGTGCGGATGTTGCGCCTTCCGGCCGCGACAAGACGTCGCTGATCCTGTCGACGCGCAATGTGCCGGGCGCCATTCATGACCTGTTGACGCCGCTGGCCAAGCATGGCGTCAGCATGACCCGGCTGGAGTCGCGTCCTGCACGTACCGGGCGTTGGGAATATGTGTTCTACATTGATATCGAAGGTCATCAACTTGAGCCCAAGGTAGCCCGGGCACTTGCGGCGCTGGGTCGCAAAGCTGCCTTTCTCAAGGTGCTGGGCTCCTATCCCGTAGCGGGTTAGTCATTAAGTATCTGTTTTTATTGAATAAATAATCATGAGCGTCTGTGATCTCGCGCCGGGGTATATCCGTGCCATTGCGCCGTATCAGCCGGGCAAGCCAACGTCGGAGCTTGCGCGCGAATTCGGGTTGGAAGAGTCGGGCATCGTCAAGCTTGCTTCCAATGAGAATCCGCTGGGCGTGAGCCCGAAGGCGGGGCAGGCGATGCGCGCCTTGCTCGATGGTCTGGCGCGTTATCCCGATGGCAATGGTTTCGAACTGAAGCAGGCGTTGTCGCGGCGCTTCGGTGTCGCCATGGACGGCATCGTACTCGGTAACGGCTCCAACGATGTGCTGGAACTGGCTGCGCGGGCCTTCCTCGCGCCGGGACTCTCAGCAGTTTATTCGCAGCACGCGTTTGCGGTGTATCCGTTGGCGGTGCAGGCGATTGGTGCGCAGGGCATTGTGGTGCCGGCGAAAGACTACGGGCATGACCTTGATGCGATGGCACGTGCGGTTCGTGCCGATACGCGCATCGTGTTTGTTGCGAATCCGAACAATCCCACCGGTACTTTTGTGCCGGGTGTCGCGCTGGAATCATTTATTGCCGGACTGTCGCGAGAAGTGTTGGTGGTGCTTGACGAGGCCTATACCGAGTACCTGCGGCCCGAGCATCGCTACGACAGTATCGCGTGGCTGAAGAAATTTCCGAATCTGGTCATCACCCGTACCTTCTCGAAAGTGTACGGATTGGCCGGTTTGCGTGTGGGCTATGCGGTTTCGTCACCTGCTGTGGCCGATCTGATGAACCGCGTGCGCCAGCCCTTCAACGTCAACAGCCTGTCACTGACGGCTGCGGCAGCGGCGCTCGATGACGAACAGTTCATTCGCGAGAGTTATGAACTGAACTGCTGCGGCATGGATCAGGTGGTCGCAGGACTGAAGCAACAGGGCCTGCAGCACATCCCGTCGTACGGTAATTTCGTGACCTTCAGGGTGCCTGGCGCTGCGAGCGTATTCCAGAAATTGCTGCGTGCCGGTGTCATCGTGCGGCCGATCGCCGCCTATGGCATGCCTGATCACCTGCGCGTGTCCATCGGACTCGAGTCCGAGAATGCGCGTTTCCTCGATGCGCTGCGGCAGGCGCTCGCTGCCTGACCGATTTCCAGGGGATTCTCATGGTGACAAAGCCCCGTATCAATAAGCTTGTAATCATTGGCGTCGGCCTGATCGGCGGTTCTTTCGCGCTGGCGCTGAAGAAGGCACGCATGGTCCGGCAGATCGTCGGTGTCGGCCGCAGCCGCAAGAATCTGAAGGATGCGCTGCGCCTGGGTGTGATCGACAAAGCGGAGACCGACGCGGCGCATGCCGTGGTTGGTGCCGACCTGGTGCTGGTGGGCGCGCCAGTGGGGCAAATGCCTGGAATCTTCGCGCGCATTGCGCCTTTCCTGTCGCCACATACCGTGGTCACGGACGCCGGCAGCACCAAGCAGGATGTAATTGCGGCGGCGCGTAAACATCTCGGTACGCATTTTCCGATGTTTGTGCCGGCCCATCCGATTGCGGGCACTGAAAACAGCGGTGCGGCTGCAGCGTTTCCTGACCTGTTCCGTAACCGCAATCTGATTCTGCTGCCGCAGAAGGAAACCAAGGCCGCCGCGATGCGGCTGGTCCGTGCCGCATGGACAGCCTGCGGTGCGAACATCGTGCGGCTGGATGCAGCCGAACACGACGAAATTTTTGGTGCCGTCAGCCACCTCCCGCACGTGATTGCGTTTGCGCTGGTCAGCCAGTTGGCCCAGCGGCGCGATGCGAAGCGCTTGCTGGGATTCTCCGGCGGTGGCCTGCGCGACACCGTGCGCATTGCCGGCAGTTCTCCCGAAATGTGGCGTGATATCTGCGTTGCCAATCGTGGCGCGCTGGTGCCGCTGCTGGACGGCTATATCAGTGAACTCGAAGCGGCGCGCGCGTCGCTGGCCGCGGGTGACGGTGATGCGCTGGAAGCAATGTTCCATGCGGCCCAGCAGGCGCGAGCGCGCTGGTTGGTAAAGCGAAAGTAGTTTCTGCCGATGAATCCGGTAAAACCCGAATACCTGGACCTGCAGCCGATCCGCGCGGTGCGCGGCACGGTGTTGCTGCCGGGCTCAAAGAGCATTACCAATCGTATGTTGCTGCTCGCGGCGCTGGCTAAGGGCACGACGACGTTGCGCGAAGTCCTCGAATCCGATGACACCCGCTATATGTTGGCCGCATTGGGGCAACTGGGTATCAAGAACAGACAGGCTGGCGATCTCATCGTCGAGATTGAAGGCGGCAACGGGCCGTTTCCGGTTAAAAAGGCGGAGCTGTTCCTCGGCAATGCCGGAACGGCTGTGCGCACACTGACTGCTGCGCTGGCTTTGTGCGGCGGTGAATATCGCGTTGACGGCGTCGCGCGCATGCACGAACGGCCGATCGGCGATCTGGTTGATGCTCTGCGTAACCTGGGCGCAAAAATAGAATATCTGGGAAATGAAGGTTTCCCGCCGCTGGCGATTCATGCCGGCGCACTGGATGCGAGCGGAGAGGTGAGCATCCGCGGCAATGTCTCAAGCCAGTATCTGACTGGGTTGTTGATGGCCTTGCCGTTACTGGGTGTGCAAACCGTGGTACGCATCGATGGCGAACTGATTTCCAAACCGTATATCGAGATCACGCTGAATGCGATGCGTCGCTTCGGTGTCACCGTGCAGCGCGACGGCTGGACGGCATTCACGGTGCCCGCTGGCGCGCGTTATGTCAGTCCGGGGGAGCTGTATGTCGAAGGGGATGCCTCTTCCGCATCCTATTTTCTTGCGGCCGGTGCCATCAGTGGCTTGAGTGGCGGTGGTCCGGTGCGCGTGCAAGGCGTGGGCCGCGACAGCACGCAGGGCGATGTGCGTTTTGCCGATGCGCTCGCACAGATGGGCGCGGCGATCAGCATGGGCGACAACTGGATTGAGGCGACTGCCGGTGGCGAGGCGCGCCAGCGCGGCCGGCTGCGCGCCGTCGAACTCGACTGCAATCATATTCCGGATGCGGCGATGACATTGGCGATGGCGGCATTGTTTGCCGATGGCACGACCACGTTGCGCAACATCGGCAGTTGGCGGGTCAAGGAGACGGATCGAATTGCGGCGATGGCCAAAGAACTGGCCAAACTGGGGGCTGGCATCGAGGAGGGGCCGGATTACCTGAAGGTGACACCGCCCAAGCAATGGCGGGTGGCGACCATCGACACCTATGATGACCACCGCATGGCGATGTGTTTCTCGCTGGCCGCTCTGGGCGGGGTGCCGGTACGGATCAATGATCCGGCCTGCGTTGCCAAAACCTTTCCGGACTATTTCCAGGTCCTCGCCAGCGTCACGGTTGGCTGAACATGGGTGATTCCATGATTCCGGTGATCGCCATTGACGGGCCCTCGGCGTCAGGCAAAGGCACGATCGCGGCGGCGGTGGCTAGGCATCTGGGTTTTCATTATCTCGACAGCGGAGCCCTATACCGTATCGTTGGATTGGTAGCCGGTGAGCGTGGGATTAATCTCGATCGTGATTTAGAGGTATCGCGTATCGCATTGAATTTAAACATTAAATTTATTGGCGATGAGGTATGGATCGATACCCGTGAAGTCTCAGGGCTGATTCGCGGCGAGGTCGCCGGTGCCGCCGCATCCAAGGTGGCCGCCTTGCCCGGCGTTCGCGCCGCGCTGATGACGCTGCAGCACAATTTCCGGCAGGCACCAGGT
>CAMAYE010000213.1 GCA_945862135.1 Bordetella parapertussis | reverse complement strand
CCGACGGGATGATCAGCAGTTCGGAACCGCGCAGGTTGGCGTGGATCTGCCGCGCCATTTCCGGCGGCGTACCGTGGTCCTGATCGCCGACAATGACCAGCGACGGGCAGTTGATTTCCTTCAACTGATCCAGCACATCGATTTTGGCGATGGCATCGCAGCAACCGGCAAAACCGGCGACCGGTGTATTGCGGATGTCGTTGCCGATCTTCGCCATCACTGCCGGCTGCGCCTTGCGATAAGGTTCGGTGAACCAGCGCGCCAGCGTGCCTTCGACCAGCGCATCCATGCCTTTGGCGCGCGCCATGTTCACCCGTTCACCCCACATCTGCTCGGCATTGGGCGGGCGTTTGCTGGTGGTGTCGGCGAGCACCATGCTCTGGAACACGCCGGGATATTTCAGCGCAAAAGTCTCACCGATCATGCCGCCCATCGACAATCCGACCCAGTGCGACTGGCGGATGCCCAGCGCGACATAAAGGCCATGCAGGTCATCGGCCATCTGCTCCAGCGTGTAGGCGCCCTCAGGGGCATCACTGGCGCCATGTCCGCGGGTGTCGAAACGCAGGACCTTGTAGCCGTTGTCGACCAGCATCTTGGTCTGTACGTCCCACATCGACAGATTGCAGGCCAGCGAGTGCGACATCGTCACCCACGGGCCGTCGCCCTCGATGACACAGTTGATTTCAATGCCGTTGGTTTTGATTTTCATATCCGTTCCTCTGATTGCGCTTTGACTCATTGCGCCTTGATATTTCCGGCCCTGGCCAGCTTCGTGAACGTATCGATATCCGCTGCAATCAATTTATCGAATGCCTCGGGCGTTGTCGGCGAAGGCTCGAGGCCTATTGGCCCCCAGCGCCGTTTCACTTCATCCTCGTTGAGGATGCGCTTGATTTCGCGATTGAGGTCGGCAATCACCGGCTTCGGGGTTTTGGCGGCCGTCACCAGACCAAACCACAGCACGGCGTCATACCCCGGGACGCCGGAATCGGCAATGGTCGGCACATCCGGCAACAGGGCGTCGCGCTTCAGCGACGACACGCCCAGCGCGGTCAGCTTGCCGTCACGCACCTGGGGTACGGCATTGGCGATCGGCGCCATGAAAAAATGCACGCGTCCGGTCATGGCCTCGGCCAGCGCCTCAGGTATGCCCTTCAGCGGGATGTGCACGACGTCGATTTTCGCCATGCTTTTCAGCAGTTCGCCTGCGAAATGCGTCCCGCTGCCGATACCTGCTGAGGAAAAATTCAGCGAACCCGGTTTACTGCGCGCCGCGGTGAGTAGATCCTTCATCGAACGAAAGCCGGATGGGGAAGACACCAGCACGTATTTCGAAACAGCCGACAGGGAAATACCCATCAGGTCGCGCCGCGCATCGTAGGGCAGCTTGGCATATATCGCCGGCGCCACGGCATGAGCTGAAGACACCGACAACAGCGTATAGCCGTCAGGGTTGGCATTTGCCGCCAGATTCGCGGCGATCGTGCCGCCGGCGCCCGGACGGTTGTCAACGATCACTTGCTGCTTGAACTCTTCGGTGAGTTTCTGCGCCAGGTAACGCGCCGTAATGTCAGGGCCACCACCCGGCGTAAAGCCGACGAGGATACGGACCGGTTTGGTCGGATATTCGCCCGCCGGCGCAGGCCCGCCTTTTTGCGCGGCTTGCGCCACCGGGCCAGCGCCCATCAGCGCGACGACCAGCATTGCGTGCAACAACCTCATGATGCCTCCGGATGATTATTGGGGTTTTCTTGCGGTAACGCAGGGCTGAGACTATACCAGCCGCAGCCCATCGACACAGCATGTGGACGAACCAGCGCCGGCGGTCGCAACGCCGGGCGTTCCCCGTTATGCTTGCGGCTCTTTTTTGGAGTGCGGAGTCGTTACATGAGCATGAATACAGCCAACGAACTCGCCGGCAAGGTTGCTCTGATCACCGGCGCGGCGAAGAATCTCGGCCGCGCCATTGCGCTTGAACTGGCTGCTGCCGGCGCCACCATTGCCATCAATACCCGCGCCTCCCGTGCCGAAGCCGATGCGGTAGCCGCGGAAATCAGCGCGGCCGGCGGCAAGGCAGCGGTTTACATCGCGGACATCGCCGATGCGGAAGCCGTTAAACGCATGCACGCAGCGATCACCACTGAACTCGGCCCGGTCGATATTCTCGTGCTCAACGCATCGGTACGCCGCGAGATTCCGTTCATGGAAATGAGCTTCGAAGAATGGCGCCAGGTCATGGGCATCTCTCTCGACGGTTCCTTTCACTGCATCCAGGCGGTGCTGCCGGGCATGCTGAAAGCGGGACGCGGTGATGTCATCACACTGGCAGGCGATACCGCGCTGAACGGCGCCGTTGGCAAAGTGCACAGCTCCGCCGGCAAAAGCGGACTCGCCGGCATGACGCGTGCACTGGCGCGCGAGTTTGGTCCGAAAGGCATCCGCTTCAATTGCATATCACCGGGACACTTCAACACCATGCGTGTCGGCAATCGCGCCGCGCGTCCCGCCGCCACCGAACACATTCCGTTGAGCCGTTACGGCGAACCGAACGAGATCGCTGCAACGGTACGTTTTCTGTGCAGCCCCGGTGCCGGCTTCATCACCGGCCAGACGCTGCATGTCAACGGCGGTCAGTGGATGTATTAAGAGCTGGCGAAGTTTTAACGATTAAATTAGTTAATAAAAACATGTACTTACTGAGGATATCCGGATGAGCATCCAAAAAACCGAACGTTTCCCCGCCATTGCACCCGAGCAATGGAATGACGAACAGAAAAAAGTCGCGGCCATCATTGCCGCGGGACCACGCGGCGAAGTGCGCGGTCCATTCCTTGCGCTGTTGCGCAGCCCCGGTCTCGCGCACACCGTGCAGCAGGTCGGCGAATACCTGCGTTTCAAATGCCCGCTGGAGCGGCGCATCGCGGAAATGTCGACGCTGATGGCCGCGCGTCACTGGACGCAGCAGTACGAATGGCAGTCGCATTACAAACATGCAATGAAGGCCGGGCTGAACCCGGCTATTGCCGAAGCCATTGCCGAAGGCCGCCGCCCCAAGGGCATGGCAGTGGACGAAGAAGCGCTCTACGACATGCTCACCGAAGTGCTGCACAACCAGAGTGTGTGTGATACGACCTATGCACGCGCCCTTGGCGTGTTCGGTGAACAGGGCGTGATTGAACTCGTCGCCATCGCCGGGTATTACGCGATGCTGGCGATGATCCTCAACGTAGGACGCAAGGCGCTCCCCGCCGGTCAGGAACCGCAATTGCCCTGGTTCCCGAATTGAACTGAAACAAAAAGTGCTGCAGTTCCTGTTGCTGCCGGCATTGCTGGCAGGACACTCCTTTGCGTCGATGGCGGTACTGGTGCTGCCCGCAGTGGCGCCGGAAGTCGCGCGCGACTATGGCTTCGACCCATCATTGATCGGTTACCAGATCAGTCTGGTCAGCCTCGGCATGGTGGTGACGCTCACGTTGTTCGGCAGCACCACGCGCCGTTACGGCGCGGCGCGTACCAATCAGCTCGGCCACGGCATGGTGGGGGGCGGCTTGCTGGTACTGCTGATTCCTTCCAGTGCCTTCCTGATCATCGGCTCACTGGTGATCGGACTCGGCTACGGCATGATTACGCCGTCGGCCTCGCATCTGCTGATGCGTTACACGCCGCCACAACGGCGCAGCACGGTGTTCTCCATTCACCAGACTGGCATCCCCGCGGGCGGCATGCTCGCGGCGCTGATCGCACCGGCGGTCACGGTTTATGCCGGCTGGCGCTGGGCCGTCATCCTCAGCGCCATACTGATGGTCGGCGTGGTCATATTGATGCAAAGCGGACGCCGCAGCTGGGACGATGATCGCGACCGTAACGCGCCCGTGGTCACACCCAATCCATTCGCAGGTGCTATTGCAATCTGGCGGCAACGTGAATTGAAGCTGATCACCATCGCTGGCAGCTGCTTTTCGTGGATTCAATTCTGTGCAGCAGCCTTTGCGGTTGTCGCCTGCGTCGAGACGCTGGGCATGAGTCTCGTCGCCGCCGGTACGGTGCTGACGGTGGTGCAGATGGCCAGCGCAGCCGGCCGCATACTGATCGGCTGGATCACCGACCGCGTCGGCGACACCGCGCGCGTGCTGGCATGGAATGCCGGATTGCTGACCGTGATCACCATCGGCGGTCTTGTGCTTGCGCCGGAATTGCCGCTGTTTGCGGTCTATCTGTTTTTTGCCTTGCTCGGTGCAACCTCGGGCTGCTGGCCGGGCGCAATACTCGCCGAGGTCGGTCGCCTCGCACCGCAAGGACAGGTCAGCCTCGCAATCAGCGGCTCACTGGTCATCACCAATGTCGGGAAGTTCCTCGGCCCCATCGTGTTCGCCAACGTTTACGCGCTGACGCACAGCTACGCCTTTGCCTTCACCTCGCTGCTGGCGCCGGCGGCCGTCGCGTTCTACTGCCTGATTGCCACGCGGCGCAGAAAACCGGGGCCGCCTAGGCGAGAATCTGGCTGACCTGCTCCTGGCGCAGCAGTTCGTAGACAAAGGCCTCCAGCTCAGGCCCCAGCGCATCACGCACAGACAGCATGCCGATGGGCCAGCCGTCCTTGACCACCGGCAGATGGCGGAAACGGCCGTCATGCATGATCGCCAGCGCATGCGCAAACGACTGATCCGGCGTAATGCATTTGGGATTGGCGGTCATCACCACGCTGAGCGGCGTGGTTTTGCTGTCGAGACCGGCGGCCACCACGCGAAACAGCGCATCGCGTTCGGTGAATACGCCGACCAGACGTCCGTTGTCGACCACCATCATTGCGCCGACATTGCGCTGCTTCATCTGCCGTGCGGCTTCCGCCACCGTCATGTTGCCCGGCGCGGTGAGCAGCCTTTGTCCGGCAATGATGTCATTGATCGTGCGTTCGGGCATGTGGACCTCCGTGCGCTTCAGTCGGAAAACTTCGGGACATTCCGGAACTTCACGGAAACGCCGGGAAGGGCGTTATTCCAAAACCATGCTACGCCGCGAGCGAGGCAGGGTCAAACTGCAGATCGGCCTTCGCGCATATATACCGGCAGGTCCATCTGCGGCGGCCGGCAACCCGGGATGTCATACATCATCTGCGCAACGTAGCCGCGGTGATAATTGGAATGCATCACCACGTGCAACAGGATTTCGCCTCGCGTCATCGCTCCTTGATTGCCACCGATCAGCATGTAACTCACTGTTTCACCGACGCTGTTTGCCGTCTGCCGGTGCGCCCAGGCGACATACCAGGCGTCAACCTCCTGCTGCAGCTTCCACAATTCGTCCAGCGGCGGGTGGTCCTTGGTATTACGCGCGTCATACCCGTGGTCACGCCCCTCAAGATGTGCCTGCCAGATACGGTCGATCACATAGATGTGGTTCAACGTATGCACCATGTTTTTGAACAGCGAAGGCCGCGGTTTCGCGATCTCCTCCGCCGGCAATGCCGCAACCGCATCGAACATCACCTTGTCCGACCACTGCTTGTACCGCGCCATCATGCTTACGCTGGCCACATCCATGCTTTATTGCTCCGTCAAAGTTTCAATCGTGTTCAGGCCGCAATGCCGATCTTGCGCTG
>CAMAYE010000212.1 GCA_945862135.1 Bordetella parapertussis | reverse complement strand
TGACGGCGTACTTCGACCACCACCGAACCCGCAGCGCGACCGACGGCTTCCATCGCCATTGCGCCGAACAGATAGGGGATCAGGCCGCCGGCAAAGAGGCCGATGATGACTGCCGGGTTCGACAGGTCAAAAGTGATGACGCGGCCGGTTTCTTCGATCTTGTGGGTGTAGTCCGCGAACAGCACCAGTGCGGCGAGGCCGGCGGAGCCGATGGCGTAACCTTTGGTCACCGCCTTGGTGGTGTTGCCCACGGCGTCCAGCGGATCGGTCACGGCGCGCACTTCCTTGGGCATATCCGACATTTCGGCGATGCCGCCGGCGTTGTCGGTGATCGGGCCGTAGGCGTCGAGCGCGACAATGATGCCGGCCATCGACAGCATGGAGGTTGCAGCGATGGCAATGCCGTAGAGGCCGCCCAGCGTATACGACACATAGATCGCCACGCACACGGCCAGAACCGGCCAGGCGGTGGAGCGCATCGACACGCCGAGGCCGGCGATGATGTTGGTGCCGTGGCCGGTGGTGGAGGCTGCAGCGACGTGCTGCACCGGTGCGTACTGCGTGCCGGTGTAGTACTCGGTGATCCACACCAGGAAGGCCGTCAGCACGAGGCCGACAACGGCGCTGCCGTAGAGCTTCATCACTGACAGCGCAGGGTAATGTTCGCTGATATTGCCGAGCATCCAGCTGGTGATCGGGTAGAACGCGATCAACGCCAGTACGCCGGCGACGATCAGGCCGCGGTACAGCGCGCCCATGATGTTCTTGCCGTCGGAGGTCTTGACGAAGAAGGCGCCGATGATCGAGGCGATGATGGCGAACCCGCCGAGGACCAGCGGATACATCACCGCGCCCTGGACGATTTCCGGTTTCGGCAGCATCAGCGCTGCAAGCACCATGGTCGCGATGATCGTGACCGCATAGGTCTCGAACAGGTCGGCGGCCATGCCGGCGCAGTCACCAACGTTGTCACCGACGTTGTCGGCGATCACTGCGGGGTTGCGCGGGTCGTCTTCGGGAATGCCGGCTTCGACTTTACCCACCAGGTCGGCGCCGACGTCGGCGCCCTTGGTGAAAATGCCGCCGCCCAGACGCGCGAAGATCGAAATCAGCGAGGAACCGAAGGCCAGACCAATCAGCGGCTTGATCACGTCGCTCATTTTGACGCCAGCGCTGGCAGTGCTGGTCAGATACCAGAAAAACAGCACGGTGCCGAGCAGGCCGAGGCCGACCACCAGCATGCCGGTGATGGCGCCGCCGCGGAATGCGATGTCCAGTGCCGGGTTGATGCCTTTGCGTGCGGCTTCGGCGGTACGCACGTTGGCGCGCACCGACACGTTCATGCCGATGTAGCCGGCGAGACCCGACAGGATGGCGCCGACGGCGAACGCTGCAGCGGTGGTGCCGCCCAGCGCGATCCAGATCAGCACGAACAGCACCGCGCCAACGATGGCGATGGTGGTGTATTGGCGATTCAGGTAGGCCTGCGCACCTGCTTGAATTGCCGCTGCGATTTCGCGCATGCGGTCATTGCCGTCAGGTTGCGCGACGATCCAGCGGATCGACACAACGCCGTAGACCAGCGCGGCGATGGCGCAAACCAGCGCAAAGATCAAACCATTCGTCATGATTACTCCTAAACTATTGTTTTAATTGAATAAATTTTGCAAGTGCGTAGCCGGGGCCGCGCTAGGGTGCCTTTAATCCGGTTTCTGCGCAAGACCTGTGCGGAATTGAGGTCTCAACAAACCCGAATTTCCCCGACACCTCTTACTTTTACCGACCCGCATTATAAAACCCCGGCACCGGGCTTGCACCCTTTGCACGGAATTCTCGACGGGTAGCGGCTTCAGTCAGGGGACCGGAATGCGGACTTCAGTTTCTGCGGTACGGATTGGAGCTTCAGCTTCGCATGGACCGGCAGGCCGCCGGCAAAGGGCGGCCAGGCTTCACCCTCGATCAGCGGAGCGAAATAAGCGCGGGCTCGCGCGGACAGCCGCCAGCCATCAGCAGACAAGAAGCTGCGAGGCAGGCGTTTTTCACGGTTCATGATCACCGCGAGGGAGGCAGGTTCTATTTGCCAGCGATAAGGCTTGTCACTGCGGCGGCGGATCACCGGCATGACATCCGAGTGGCCGGCAAGCGCGAATTCGACCGCAGCCTTGCCGACGGCGTAGGCCTGTTCGACATCAGTGGCCGAGGCGAGATGGCGTGCCGAGCGTTGTACGTAATCGAGCACACTCCAGTGTACTTTGACATTCAGCGCCGTACGCAGCATCGCCGCGATGATCGGCGCTACGCCGCCCAGTTGCTCGTGGCCGGGAATGCCGTCGCCGCCGGCCTGGGTCAGTCGGCGGCCGTCGCGCAGTTTGACGCCTTCAGCCACGGCAATGGCGCACCAGCCGTGGCGTTCGATCCTGTCTTTCACTGCGCTGACAAAGCGTTTGCGGTCGAAATGAATCTCCGGAACCAGCAACAGCAGCGGACCGTCTTCGCCGCCCGGCCGTGCGAGACCGCAGGCGGCGGCAATCCAGCCGGTGTAGCGGCCCATGACTTCCATGACAAACACTTTGGTCGAGCTGTTTGCCATCGATGCGAGGTCGGCCATCGCCTCGTGCATGCTGGTTGCCACATATTTGGCGACCGAACCGAATCCGGGGCTGGAATCCGAACGCAGGATGTCGTTGTCGATGGTTTTGGGCACGGCAATGGATTTCACCGGCCAGCCCAGCCGCGGCAGGATGGTGGCGACCTGGTGTGCGGTTTCTGCCGAGCCGTTGCCGCCGTTGTAGAAAAAGTAACCGATGTTGTGGGCGCGGAACACCGCTGCCAGACGTTCGAAATGGGCGCTGCCTTGTGGCAGCGAAGGCAGGTCATGGCGGCAGGAGCCGAATGCGCCGCCCGGTGTATGCAGCAAGGCGCGAATGGCCGCCGGTGTTTCCGCCGACGTATCGATCAGATCTTCCTGCAGTGCGCCGACGATGCCATTGCGCGCCGCAAAGATGCGGGCTATGTATTTCTTGTGGCGGCGTGCCGTTTCAATGACGCCGCAGGCCGAGGCATTGATAGTGGCGGTGACGCCGCCCGACTGGGCGTAAAGGGCGTTCTGCGCGGGCACGGAACGGATCGGCTGCCGGAACTAGGCGCGAGACTGTGTCGATTCGATTGCGGCCAGTATCCTGTCGCGTACGGTCTCGACGGCCTCGCTGCCGTTGACATTCACGTAATCTGGGGCTTGCGCATCACCACGCGCTTTCCAGTTGTTGTAGTAATCGATCAGCGGCTTGGTCTGGTCATGATAAGTCTTGATGCGCTTCATGACCGTTTCCTCATTGTCGTCGGAGCGCTGCACCAAAGGTTCCCCGGTGATGTCGTCCTTGCCGGCAACTTTCGGTGGATTGAATTCGACGTGATACGAACGTCCGGACGCCAGATGCACCCGGCGACCGCTCATGCGGCGCAGTATGTCTGAATCCGGTACTTCAATTTCAACGACAAAGTCGAGATCGATGCCGGCGTCGCGCAAGGCTTCGGCTTGCGGCAGGGTACGCGGAAATCCGTCCATGATGAAACCGTTGGCGCAATCCGCAGCTTTGACCCGTTCCTTGACCAGTCCGATCACCACCGGATCCGGCACCAGTGCGCCGCGATCCATGTATGACTTCGCCTCCATGCCCAGTTTCGAGCCCGCCTTGATGGCTTCACGCAGCATGTCACCGGTGGAGATCTGTGGAATCTTGTAACGCTGGATCAGGAACTGGGCTTGGGTGCCTTTGCCGGCGCCCGGCAGGCCGAGAAGGAAAATGCGCATTGGGTGGGTCCGTTTAGAGGGTTCGAACAGCAATGATGGTGTAATAATTTTCGCCAAGTATAGCCCCGAGACCATCAGGGGGAAAATGCCGGCGCGCGATGCCTCAGCGTTTGATCATCCGGCGCAACCGTTGCAGGTCCGCGGGTGTGTCCACTCCGGGGTGCGGTGCACTGGCCGTGATGGCAACACTGATGCGGTAGCCGTGGGCCAGCGCGCGCAATTGCTCCAGCGCTTCCGCTTGTTCGATGGCGACCGGACGCAACTTGCTGTATGCGCGCAGGAAACTGCAGCGGTAGGCGTAAATGCCGAGGTGGCGCATAACCGGCAATTTCGGTGGAAGTGCGTGTATACCTTTTGCGAAGGCGTCGCGCGCCCACGGAATCGGTGCGCGGCTGAAATACAGCGCGAGTCCGCTGTTGTCGAGAACGACTTTCACTACGTTGGGATTGGCCATGTCGCGCCCATCCCTGATGCGGGATGCGGCGGTGGCAATCGCGGCGTCACGATGCGTAGCGAGATTCTCAGCGACACGGTGGATCAGTGCCGGTGAGATCAGCGGTTCGTCACCTTGTACGTTGACGACGATGTGTTGCGCCCCCAACCGCAGCTTCGCTGCAACTTCGGCGATGCGGTCGGTGCCGGATTCGTGATCGTCGCGGGTCATCATGACCTGGTGACCGTGATCTTCGACAGCGGTAGCAATGCGCGCGTCGTCAGTTGCAACAATGACCCGGCTTGCACCGCTTTTGGCTGCTCTCTCGGCCACACGCACGACCATGGGTTTGCCGCCTATATCGGCCAGCGGTTTGCCGGGAAAACGCGACGAGGCGTAGCGCGCGGGGATTACGACGGTGAACTTCACCGATTTACAGCTCTTCTTCCGGGGGTACCTTGCGCGCGTCTTCTTCCAGCATCACGGGGATGCCGTCCTGCACCGGGTAACCCAGGCGGCAGGGTTTGCAGACGAGTTCCGCCGCTGCTTTGCGATAAAGCAATGGTCCTTTGCAGATCGGGCAGACGAGTATGTCGAGCAGTTTTTCATCCATGGCGGCGGGTCTCTGCAAGCCGGGCGAGGATCAGCTCGCCCAGGAGGGTGTCGGGTTCGGCGTTGACGACGAGCGCCCAGTGGCGGGCGTTCGCGAATGCCGCACATTTTACCGCATCCTTTTCGGTCATCACGATTTCCTCTTCTCCGGCGAATGCGAGATCGGCAGCGGTGTACGCATGATGATCAGGAAACTCGCGCGGCATGCACGAAATGCCCATGCGTCCGAGTTGCGCGAAAAAGCGTTGTGGATTGCCGATGCCGGCAATGGCATGAACGCGGCGGCCGCTAAAGTGGCCGGCGGCGACGGTCTGTTGCGGGTGCGCGAGATTGCGCAACGTATCGCCTTGAAGGCGCATGCGCAGTGCCTGCGGCCAGACGTGTTTGGTATCGTCGCCGTTGATGACCACTGCATCCACTGCGGCGAGACGTGAAGGCGATTCGCGCAATGGTCCGGCCGGCAGCGGCCAGCCGTTGCCGAGGCCAAGGGCGCCGTCGATCACGGCGATTTCATAATCACGCGCAAGGTGATAATGCTGCAGTCCGTCATCGCTGATGATGACGTCGGTTTCAGGATGCGCCGCGAGCAATCCAAGGGCGACATCCACGCGATCGCTGCCGACCCAGACCGGGCAGCCGGAGCGCTGTGCAAGCAGGCAGGGTTCGTCGCCATAATCCTGCGGAGTGCCGTCCGGCGGAACCGCGCGCGCATGACTGTCTTTGGCGCCGTAGCCGCGGCTGATGATTCCGGGGTGGTAGCCGTGATCCATCAGGCATCGGGCGAGCCAGAGTGTCAGAGGTGTCTTGCCGGTGCCGCCAGC
>CAMAYE010000211.1 GCA_945862135.1 Bordetella parapertussis | reverse complement strand
GCGGCGAACTCTTGGGCGGATTCGACACTCGTTAGCGTGCCCAGCAGAGTTTCGACCAGGGTCTGGTGGGCTTCGATGCCACGGCCCTGCTGCTGCTCCAGTTGGTCGCACAGCACCATGAGTTCGTCGACTTTGGCGACGATGCGATGTTGCTCAGAAATGGGTGCAAGAGGAAACAACGCCATACGGGCCTTATCAGTGCCTAAACGAGGCAAATTCATCCCGTGAGTAGATTCATCCGCATACTTAATAAAGTGCGGCGCCTTCATCACCAACCTTAAGTAAAACGGATAAATACCCGTATATCCTCGGACTGGCATCATTTCTGTTGTGCAAACTCCACCCTCGTCAGCAACGAGCACCTTGTCCAGGTAAGGACGCAACTTGCCGTAAATCACATCATCTTTGGCAAATCGATTCTTTGAGCTTCGGAAGGGTTTTTCGCCGAAGCGTGTTTTATGTAGGAGTTTGGAGGTTTCTTTCTCAACATCCTCCAAATCCAAAACCCACGTATTTTTATCGACATCTTCTGGCTCCGCCTTGTCCGTAACCCCGTAATTTGTTACTTCGCCCAAACGGGACCACAACCAGTTGGATGGCAAGCTGAAAAGAAAATCATCACGATTAACTTCTGGCAGAGACGCTTGGCTTGCAAGAACACCTTCTTTTTCTAGAAGCTTTTTTTCCTTTTTTATTTTTTCCAAAATAGCGCTTGCAGGCTCGTCTGTAGCGTCTTGAGGTACAAGCTTCCCACGTACCGCCAACTCTAAAATCAACGCGCGCAATTTACGAATACCAAAGGCCTCAAGCCGGCCGTTACTGCCCCGCCCCGCAGTGGACTTGACCAGCAGCGCCGAAGCCCAGAGGTCGAGGTGGTCGGTCACCGGATTCCGGCTCGCCCCGAGTAGACGCGGATCGTTCACGCGCCCTCCCGGCTCAGCGCTTCATGCAGGATGCCCTTGAGCTGATTACGCAGACCGGCAATATCGGCCTGCTGCTGCTCGTATTGGCGCAGCAATTCGTCGGGATCGTGGCTGACCTGTTCGCAGACATGCGGGTTCTTGATGTCGAGGTTGTAGTTCCGCGCGATGATGTCGGCGACCGGCACGCGCCAAGCCTGTTCGGTTTCCTGGCGTTTCTTGAATCCGTCGGACTCCTTGCCCCACCATTTGATTTCGGTTTCGAACTCCTCGAAACGCATGGGTTTGGTCTTGTTATAGCTTTTGACGCCTTCGGGATAGGGATGGTCGTAGTACCAGACTTGCTCAGTGGGTTTGCCCTTGGTGAAAAACAACAGATTGGTCTTGATGCCGGTGTACGGCGCAAACACGCCATTGGGCAGGCGCACGACGGTGTGCAGATTGCATTCCTCCAGCAGCGACTGCTTGAGGCGGGTTTTCATGCCCTCGCCGAACAGAAAGCCGTCGGGCAACACTACGGCGGCGCGGCCGCCGTCGCGCAGCAGCTTGACGATCAGCGCCATGAACAGGTCGGCGGTCTCGCGCGTGCGCAGGTGCGAGGGGAAGTTGTTCTCGATGCCGTCCTCTTCCATGCCGCCGAAGGGCGGATTGGTGATGATGGTATGCACGCGGTCAGCGTTGCCGTAGTCTTTATACGGCCGCGACAAGGTGTTGTCGTGTTTGATATTGGTCGGCGTGTCGATGCCGTGCAGGATCATGTTGGTCACGGCCAGCATGTGCGGCAGCGCTTTTTTCTCGACGCCGCGGATGGAGTTGACCAGCACCTCCTCGTCCTTGCGCGTCTTCACATACTGCTCGCGCTTGTGGTCGATGGCGCAGGCCAGGAAGCCGCCGGTACCGCAGGCGGGATCGAGCACGATTTCATCCAGCTTGGGGTCTACGCGGTTGACGATGAAGCGGGTCACCGCGCGCGGGGTGTAGAACTCGCCGGCATTTCCGGCGCTCTGCAGGTCACGCAGGATTTGCTCATAAATGCTGCCGAAGGTGTGGCGGTCTTCGGTGTTGTTGAAGTCTATCTCATTGATTTTATTGATAACTTGCCGGATCAGCGTGCCCGACTTCATGTAATTGTAGGCATCCTCGAACACGCCGCGGATGACCCGGGCGCGCTCGCCCGCCGCGCCGTGGGTCGGCAGCTTTTCCTTCAGCGTCGGAAACAGCTGGTTGTTGATGAAGTCCGATAGTCCGTCGCCGGTCATGCCTTCCGGATCCTGCGCCCAAGTGCGCCAGCGCAGGTGCTTGGGCAGCGGCGACTGGTATTTGTCTTCGATCAACTCCAGTTCGGCTTCGCGGTCGTCGAAAATCTTCAGAAAAAACATCCACACCAGCTGGCTGATGCGCTGCGCGTCGCCGTCGACGCCGACGTCCTTGCGCATGATGTCCTGGATGGATTTGATGACACCTGAAACATTGCTCATGCTGATTTTTCGTCCTTAAACAACTCTTGTTCGAGTTCTACGATGGCGGCATCGAATCGGTCTTTGCCGCCGAAGATATTGTTGATGATCTCAACCGACGTACCGATCGAGGAAAATGGAGCGTTGCGCAGGATTTTGGCGTCTTCGAGGCTGGCGATGCCCTCGTCCGCATACTTGTCGAGCAATGCCGCCAGCACGGCACGCGCCTTGTCGCCGTATTTGGTGAAGTAGTTACGCTTCTTGACCTTGTTCGCGCGCTCCTTGCGGGTCAGCGGCGGCTGGTCCCAGGCGATGTGGCAGATCAGGTCAAAATCCCCGTAGTCACTGCCGACTTCAACAGCGAGGTTGTCGAGCACGATGCCGTGTTCTTCCAGCTCTTCGATAACCGCCTGTTTCTTTTTGGCGCTGTTCCAGCGCGCCAGAAAATCATTGAGCGAGGCGAATTCGGACTGGATCTGCTTGCGGCTGAACTCCCGGTAGGACTCAGTGATTAACTGTCCGTCAGGGCCGATGTATTCGATGCGTTCGGCAATGATTCGCGCCGTCACGCCACTGACGCGCACCTTGTAAACACCTTCCGGCTCCTCTGCGGTCGGCGGCTCATCTCCCTCCTCCGGCGGATCGGGCGGCACCGGGTCGTCGTCGGCATCCGGTTCGTAGATCACCGCCGGCTCGCCATCGAAATCCGGGTCGCGGAACAACGTGGTGGCCTTCTTGAAATCCATGATGGTGAAGAACCATTTGCCGTTGCCCTCGTCGATCCGCGTACCGCGGCCGATGATCTGCTTGAACACCGTCATCGAGGTAATGGTCTTGTCGAGCACGATCAGCTTGCAGGTCTTGGCATCGACACCAGTTGTCAGCAGTTCCGACGTGGTCGCAATGACCGGAAATTTGCTTTCGGGATCAATGAAGTTGTCGAGTTCGTTCTTGCCTTCGGTGCTGTCGCCGGTGATGCGCATGACGTATTTCGGGTTGTCGAGCGCCAGCTGGCCGGCGGCATTGACGATGGCCACACGCATGCGTTCAGCATGGTCAATGTCTTCGCAAAAGATGATGGTTTTCGAGAACGGATCGGTTGCGCGCAGGTATTTCATGACGCGGCCGGCCACCAGCTTGGTCCGCTGGTTCAGCACCAGAATGCGATCCATGTCCTTCTGATTGTATTCACGCTGTTCGATTTCCTGCCCGAGGTCATCCTTCATGCCCGCAGGCGGAATCCATCCATCCACATCCCTATCGATGTCGATGCGCACGACCTTGTACGGCGCGAGAAAACCATCCTCGATACCCTGCTTCAGGCTATAGGTATAAACCGGCTCACCGAAGTAGCTGCTGCTGGATACGTATTTGGTTTCCTTGGGCGTGGCCGTCAGGCCCACCTGCACCGCGCCGGAAAAGTAATCAAGAATTTCGCGCCACGCCGAATCGTCGGCAGCACTGCCGCGATGACATTCGTCGATGACGATCATGTCGAAAAAGTCGCGTGACACCGACTTGAAAATCTTGTCATCTTCGGCAGGGCCAGTGATGGCCTGATAAAGACCAAGGTGGATTTCGTAGGATGGGTCGATTTTCCGGCCCTTGATCTTGGTCATGACCGAGCCGAAGGGCTTGAAGTCATTGACCAGCGTCTGATCCACGAGGATGTTGCGGTCGGCAAGGAACAATATGCGCCTGACCGCGCCCGCCTTCCAAAGACGCCAGATGATCTGGAATGTGGTGTAGGTCTTGCCGGTACCGGTGGCCATAACCAGCAGCACGCGGCGCTTGCCGCTGGCAACCGCCTCAACTGTGCGGTTGATCGCTTCGACTTGGTAGTAACGGGGTTCCTTGCCGGTCAGGTCATCGTGGTACGGCTGGACAACCAAAGCCTCCGCCTTGTCCTCAATGCCACGGGAACGCTTGTAACGTTTCCACAAATCCTCAGGCGCGGGAAATGATTCCAGTGGAAACTGGGTTTCGATGTCCTCGCCGGCTACAGGCGCCTTGTTATGCGAGGCAAAGGCATCGCCGTTGGAGCTGAAGGCGCTCGGCACTTCAAGAATCTCGGCGTAGCCCAGTGCCTGCTGGATGCCGTGACTGACACTGAAGGTATTGTCCTTGGCCTCGACCACACCGATGGGAACACCCGGTTCCCATGACAGCACGTAGTCAGCGAATTTCTTTTTCTTTTTGTTGCGCGAGGACATATTGCCGCGCACCACCACCGGGCCGGGCGTCAGCGTGACCTCGCGGCGAATCTGTTTGATCGGATCCCACCCTGCGTCTTTGATCGCGGGCGTGATGAACAGATCGCAGATGTCGCTTTCGCTGAGCTTTTTCTTGTCGTCGCTGTTCATTAACGGCGGTCCGCTTGGCGCACGGTTGATGAAGGGTGCAGCGATTGTAGCCGGTGGGCTAGGACTGCATCTAACGGGGTTCGAATCCGCGTGGGGACGCCACATCATGTACCCGCGACACAGCCCCGCCCTTACAGACGCTATACAAAAGGCAGCCTATAACAAACAAGGCAGGCGACCGCCTCCTTATTATAGTTTCGGCGACCCCGGGATATGACCATAAGCATCTGTTTTATTTAGATATTTTAATAACGACTGTGGCATTCTAAGGATGTGTTCGCCGTCGAAGGTCAGAACCATGTCATTGAGTCTCTACAGAATTCATTAAACCGAATATCCATTTCCCACTATCGCCGGGCTCGCCGCAACGGCTCCGCGATCAGCTCGCGGATTTCCGCGACGATCTGCTCCAGATCCTCGTGCGCATTGATCCGGTTGCGGTCCAGGAACTGCCGCCATTGGGTTTTCATGGTCGCATCCGTCGCGAATCCGTCGCCGAGCCCCAGCGGCATGCCATAAGGCACGGCGGTCTGCCTGCGGTCGAATGTGGCTGCAATGGCTTTGGCAAGTTGCACCTTGTCGACTTTTCCCTCCCGCAGCAAAGCATGGACATCGAAGTAATCTTTCATGCGGCTGTTACGCAATCCGAGATGCTCCATGGCATGCAACTTCTCCGCGATGACGGTCTCGCGCGGATAGGCGCGCATCCGCGGGCGCGGCAAATCAAGCAGGCTGGGGTATTCCAGCCAATCGGGCGATGGCGTCACTGCATCGCCGATGCCGACATCCACCTGCACGGTCAGTCGCGCGGCTCCCATTCGAGCCTGCACGGTGACACGTTGGCCGCCGTAATCGTCGTCTGCGCGTATCGGTTCCGCCCTGACGCTGTCGCCTGCGTAGGCCATACCGTCGGCCTCTACAGGCGTATCGCAAACCTCTCTGAATATCGTCACCAGCGCGTCGCCGGAC
>CAMAYE010000210.1 GCA_945862135.1 Bordetella parapertussis | reverse complement strand
ATTGGCCTGGAACAAGCTGGCCGGTGATGATCCCTTTCTGCAGCATGCCTTTCTGCACGCTTTGCATGACACCGGTTGCGCCTGCACGGAAACCGGATGGACGCCGCAGTATCTCCTGCTGCACCAGGGTGGCGCACTCGCCGGCGCATTGCCGATGTATCTGAAAGAACACTCCTATGGTGAATACGTGTTCGACTGGGCTTGGGCCGATGCCTATCAGCGCCATGGCCTCGCTTATTACCCCAAACTGCTCAGCGCAATTCCTTTCACTCCTGTCGTCGGGGCGCGCATCCTTGCGCGCGAAGCCGCACACCGTGATGCGCTGATCACCGGCGCACTGCAACTTGCAGGACGTACCGGCATCTCGTCGCTGCATATCCTGTTTCCGTCGGATACCGATCTTTCCGACCTTGCCCGCCACGGCCTGATGCTGCGGCAGGGCGTGCAATTTCACTGGCACAACAACGGCTATGCCGATTTTGAACAATTTCTCGCGCAACTCAGCCACGACAAGCGCAAAAAAATCCGCCAGGAGCGTCGTAAGATTCGCGAGACCGGAATCACCTTCGACTGGCTGGAAGGTCCGGAGATCAGTGATGAAGACTGGCGCTTTTTTCATCGCTGCTATCGCCAGACCTACCGCGAACACCACTCGTCGCCCTACCTGAGCCTTGAGTTCTTCAAGCGCATCGGCGCGGTGATGCCCGACAACTTCGTGCTGGTGCGCGCCCAGCGCGAAAATCATCCGGTTGCTGCCTCGCTGCTGGTGCGCAACACGACACGGCTCTACGGCCGCCACTGGGGTGCGGTCGAACACCATCCACTGCTGCATTTCGAAGCCTGTTATTACCAGGCCATCGAATACGCCATTGCCCGTGGATTACGGGTTTTCGAAGGCGGCGCGCAGGGAGAACACAAGATGGCGCGTGGATTGCTGCCGGTGAAAACACAGTCGGCCCACTGGCTGGCGCATCCGGAGTTCGCAGCAGCCGTCGAAAAATTCCTTGATCGCGAAACAGCCCTGCTCGACGAACACGGCCGCGCGCTTGCTGCCCGCAATCCGTTCAAGTCAGCATGACGCCTATGCATCCGGTGCTGCAGAAAACGTGACCGCCAAAACCATCTTCCCGTATAGTTACAGCCTCGAAACCCGGATTACTTCATGAAGTTCTGCAGCAACTGCGGCGCCGCCGTCACACTCAAAATCCCAGCCGGCGATACATTGCCCCGGCATGTCTGCGATACCTGCAGCACGATCCATTACCAGAATCCGAAAATGATCGTCGGCTGCATCGCAGAGTGGGAGGAACGCATTCTGCTGTGCCGCCGCGCGATCGAACCGCGCCTCGGCCTGTGGACCGTCCCCGCCGGATTCATGGAAAACGGCGAAACCACCGACCAAGGTGCCGCCCGCGAAACGCTGGAGGAAGCCAACGCCCGCGTTGAAGTCGGCCCGCTGTATGCGATGTACAACATTCCGCACATCAACCAGGTCTACATCCTGTTCCGCGCCCGCCTGCTCGATCTCGACTTCAGCGCCGGCACTGAATCACTGGAAGTAAAACTGTTCGATGAAAAGGACGTGCCGTGGGACACGATTGCATTTGCAACCGTACGCAACACGCTGCACCACTATTACGACGATCGCAAAGCCGGCGAATACCGCTTCCATCTCGGCACCATCGAACGCGCCCCCGTCCGCAGCTGAAGCTGCACGACTGAAACCGATCAGGCCGCGCGCAACGCATCGACGATGCTCAGCCGCGCAGCGCGTACCGCCGGCAGGAAGCCGCCGATCACGCCCATCAGCACCGCGAACAGCATCGATGTCACCACGATCCGCGGCGTCAACGTGAAGCTGAAGGCCAGCTCGGAAAACGACTGCCAGTTCAGCGTCGAAATGTGAATGAACTGCATCAGCGAAGCAAGCATCAGCCCGGCGATGCCGCCGACCACGCCGAGCAGCACTGCCTCCAGCAAAAAGGTGGCGAGAATACTGGTGCGGCGGAAACCAAGCGCGCGCAGCGTACCGATTTCACCAGTGCGATTGGCCACCGCGGCATACATGGTGATCATCGCACCAATCATCGCACCCACCGAAAAAATCACCGACAGCGTCAGTCCAAGATAGCTGATGAAATTCGACAGCGCTTTCGACTGATCCTCGAAAAACTCCCGCTCCGCCTTCACATCCAATGTCAGTCGCGGATCGTTTTCAAGTCGTGTTTTCATGTCCGTCAGGGTTGCCGGATCGGCCAACCGCGCGACAACCGCCGACCATGCGTTGCGCCGGAAGGACTGCAGCAACTGGTCGGCGTCCGCCCACACTTCGGAGTCGTAAGCAGAACCCTTGGCCTCAAACAGGCCCACGACCCGCCACTCGCGTCCGCCAAAACGCAGCAGAGAACCGACTGCCGCACCCTCGAAACGCTGGGCAATGCTCGATCCGACAATGACTTCAGCAGACCCCGGCTTGAACGAACGGCCTTCGATGATGCGCAGTTGTGGCCGCAACTCAAAGGCGGCAAGACCGACACCGCGCGTGGTGACATTGGTCGCCACCCCGGAATCGCGTTTCGGCAGCGTGATCAGCACCACAACCTCCTTCGACGCCAGGCGCAGGCCGTTGCCGCCGACGGCAATCTCCGGTTGGGTCTCGACCACCGCCGCCTGCGCCCGATCAACCACGCTGGAAATTTCCGCACCGGATGCACGACGCGTGACATGCACATTGTCCGGTTGACCGGTGGCGATCAGCGTCTGGCGCAAACCGGTATCCAGCATCTGCACTGCTGCGAATACAAACACCACCAGCGCCATGCCGCCCGCGGTCAGCGCCGTCGTCAGCTTGCGTGTCCACAGGTTACGCAAGGTGTAGGAAAAAGGCAGCGCCATCAGCCCACCGCCCTCAGGCCTTCAACGATGCGCACCTGTGCCGCGCGATACGCGGGCACCACGGCCGCGGCGACACCCACCACCAATGCACAGGCAAACTGCAGCCATACCGTTTCCGGACTGACTTCAAAAACCGGAAACAGCGTCCCCATCTTCGCGCCGAACCAATCCGCCACCGGAAACGTCAGCACCACGCCCAACCCGGCACCGGCGAATGCAATCGCCAGCGACTCGCCGTAAATAAGGCCGCCGAGAAAACCCGGGCCAAAGCCCAGCGCCTTCAGCGTCGCGTGTTCGGCAATGCGCTCGCGCGCCGTCATCGCCATGGTATTGGCCATCACCGCCAGAATGATGAAAATCACCACAAACGACACGATGCGGATGGCGATGACAATCGCCTCGGTCTGCTTGATGAAGCCGATCTGGAACGCCTTCTCGGTCTCAGTCAGCGTCTCGGCTGGAGAATTGCGGAACTGCGCATCAATGGTCGCGCTGATTTCCGCAGCGCGAGATACATCACTGACCTGCACCACAAACACGCCGACCTGGTTGGCACGTTGCGGCGCGCGGGTGCGCACCGTCTCGTTCAGATAGTCCCAGTGAAAGAAGAACTGTGAGGTATCGGTCTTCGGCGTCGCACCTTCGTAAATCGCCCGCACGACAAACTCCCAGTTGCCGGCGAAGATCGTGCCTTTCAGCGGCACCACATCGCCGAGCTTGAAGCCGTAGGTATCGGCCAGCTTGCGTCCGACCACCGCACCCTTGCGATCACGCATGAAATCGCGCAGCTGGTCGGGATGAATGCGGTATTCCGGATACATCGCCAGATAAGTCGCGGGATCAATCGCGAACTGCGGGAAAAAATTCTTCGGTTCCTGATACACGCCGGCAAACCAGTTGGCCGAAGCCACCGAGCGCACGCCATCGAGACCACGGATCTTGTCGCGGTAATGCACCGGCAGCGGCACCACCAGCGACACGGCGCTGCGCGTCACCAGCCGGTCCGGCGCTGCAGAATTGGCGCCGGTGTACCAGGCATCCACCACGGTCTGCAGCAACCCGAAGGACAGGATCGCCACCAGCAAACCCAGCACCGTCAGCAAGGTGCGCAGCTTGTGACGCAGCGCGTTGCGCAGGATGAGTTTCAGCAGATACATGCAGGGTTATAAATATTTATTTAAAAACAAATACTTACAATTAATTATTTACCATTAGTCCGCCAATACACCCTTTTCGAGGTGACGGATGTGATGGGCGCGCTGCGCCGCGTGCGGATCATGGGTCACCATGATTATGGTCTTGCCCAGTTCGCTATTGAGCCTGTCCATCAGCGCGAGGATGTCATCGGCCGACGCACGATCAAGGTCACCGGTCGGCTCATCAGCCACCAGTATGGTCGGATCGGTGATGATCGCGCGCGCAATCGCCACGCGCTGCTGCTGCCCGCCGGAAAGCTCCGACGGGTAATGCGTCATGCGATCCGCCAGACCCACCATACCCAGCGCAACCTCCACGCGTTCACGCCGGTCGCGCGCACCCAGCCCCGTCAGCAACAACGGCAGCTCAACATTCTCAAGCGCAGTCAGCACCGGCATCAGGTTGTAGAACTGGAAAATGAATCCGACATTGCGCGCCCGCCAGTCGGCAAGCCCCGCTTCATCGAGTTGCATGATGTCGACATCCGCCACCCGCAGCTCACCGCTGTCTGGACGGTCAATGCCGGCAATCAGGTTGAGCAATGTGCTTTTGCCCGAACCCGACGGCCCCATCAACGCCACAAAGTCGCCAGCCTCGATATCAAAACTGATGTCTTCCAGCACCGACACCACCTGCCCGCCGCGGCGGTAGGATTTGGTGAGATGGCGGATCGCGACCGCAGGCGCGGACTGCGACACGGCTATTTCGTCGCCACCGCTACCGGCGCACCGTCGCGCAGGCCAGGCGGCGGACGCAGAACCAGCTTGTCGCCGGCAGCCACCTTCCCGGTGACTTCGACAAGATCGCCGATTTTCATACCCGTTTTCACCGCAACCTGCACGGCCTTGCTCTCGCGAATCACAAACACAACACTGCCGCCATCACGTTCAACCACCGCTGCAGGCTGGGCAACAGTACGCGCCGTGCGTTCCTCCTGCGGCAATTCCTTCTCCAGAAATGCCACCTTCGCACTCATCTCCGGCAGGATGCGGGCATCCGGTTCAACAAAACGCACCTTGACCATCACCGTCGCCTTGGCACGGTCCACGGTCGGCACCGTACGCTGCACCACGCCGCGGAAGCGCTGGTCAGGCAAAGCATCGAGCTGGATTTCGCAGGGCTGACCGACCTTGACCTTGGTCAGATTGGCTTCCGACACATCGGCTTCGACTTCCAGCGTCGACATGTCAGCCATGGTCACCACCGCCGCCTGCGAACCCAGCGCCGAAGAGAATGGCGTTATGACATCGCCTACATTGGCGTTCTTGGTCAGCACCACACCGTCAAACGGCGCGCGGATCAGCGTTTGCTCGACGGCGACCTGCGCAACGCGCAGATTGGCCTCGGCCACGGCAATCGAAGCCTTGTAGCCGCTCAGCGCCGCTAGCGCTTTTTCATGCCGCGCCACCACAGTGTCATGTGCTGCGGCCGACACAAATTTTTTCTCCAGCAGATCACGCGAGCGGGTCATCGCACGCACCGCTTCCTTCAATTCGGCGTCGCCCTGCTCCAGATTGGCGCGGGCCACGCGCACACTGGCTGCAGCCTGCTGCATCTGTGCCGTCACATCATTGCTTTCCAGCCGCGCAACCACCTCGCCGGCCTTGACCACACTGCCTTCGCGCACAGTCAGCCATTCCAGCCGGCCGGTCGCTTTCGACGCCACGGCGGCC
>CAMAYE010000209.1 GCA_945862135.1 Bordetella parapertussis | reverse complement strand
AAGACCACGCCGCTAATGAGTCCGCAGCAGTTGCAGGACATCGGTGTTGCTGCGGTGAGTTACCCGCGGCTGCTGACCACCGCCGCGCTGCGCGGCATGATGAATGCGCTGGCGGTGTTCAAGGATGAAGTGGTCGGCCAGAACAAGGTGGTGGAACGCACCGACCTGCAGGTGGGCTTCGAGGAACTCAATGACCTGATGGGCATGAAGGTTCTCGATGAAATGGAAAAGAAATACAAGGGCGGGTAATCCCAAATTCTTTAACCGCCAAGACGCCAAGAGCGCCAAGGAAACCTGAAACATCATGTTCTCGCGCCGGGTGTTCATTGCCGCTGGCAAGACAGGCATTTCGAATTGATTTGATTTTGATCTTCTTGGCGCTCTTGGCGTCTTGGCGGTAAAAGGGTTTGTATCTTTTAGGCTCGTACAGGACATTGACTCATGGGCATGACCATCGCAGAAAAAATCCTTGCGGCCAAAAGCGGCCGCAAGGCCGTGGTGCCGGGCGACGTGGTCACGGTGGATGTCGATACCGTGATCCTGTTCGACAACAATTTCCTGCCGACTAACTGGCGCGACATCCTCAAGGTGGCCGATCCTGAAAAGATCGTTGTCACGTTTGATCACCGTGTGCCGGCGCCGACGCAGCAGGCGGCTGCGGCACAGGTGACCGGACGCGCCTTCGTCAAGAAATTCGGCATCAAGCGCTTTCATGATGTCGGCCACAACCAGGGCATCAGCCATCAGCTGGTGGCGGACTACGGTTATGCCTTGCCGGGCTCGGTATTGCTGTGCAGTGATTCGCACACCTGCAGTGCTGGGGTGTTCAACTGCCTTGCGCGCGGCGTCGGCGGTCCCGACATCATTTATGCCGCGATCAAAGGGCAGACCTGGTTCCGCTGCGGCGAAACCGTGCGTTATGAACTGACCGGAAAATTGCCGACGGCAGTCACCGCCAAGGACGCCTTTCTGCAGATTGCGGGTATTCACGGCGCGCACGCGACGATGAATGTCGAATACGGCGGCCCTGGCGTGGCGTCGCTGTCGATTAATGCGCGCAAGACGCTGACGGCAATGTCGGCAGAACTGTCTGCGGAGTTCGCGACCTTTGAGGCCGATGCTGCGCTGGAGGAATGGATGCGTACCCGCAATCCTGCGCCGTTCATTCCGGTCAGGCCGGATGCCGACGCGACATATCACGCAGTACGCAAAGTCGATTTGTCCGCGCTGGAGCCTTTGGTGGCGCTGCCCGACAGCGTAGTCAACAACTCGCAGCCGGTAGGGCAGGCCAAGGGCACGCGCATTGATCAGGCCTATATCGGTTCCTGTGCCAACGGCACCCAGGACGACATCGAACTCGCAGCGCTGGTGGTCAAGGGCCGGCGCGTGGCCTCTGGCGTGCGCTTCATCGTTACCCCGGCGTCGCAGACCGTGTACCGCGACACCGTCGCAAGCGGCGCGATACAGACATTGCTCGAAGCGGGCGCGATGATTGCGCCACCGACCTGCGGCGCCTGCGGCGGCGGCCACATGGGCGTGCTTGGGCCAGATGAGGTCTGCATTACGTCGAGCACGCGCAACTTCAAGGGCCGCATGGGTGATCCGAGTTCCCAGGTGTGGATGGCATCGCCGGCGACAGTGGCGGCATCGGCGCTGACCGGATTCATTACCGATCCGCGGGAGTTTCTGCAATGAGGTCAAATTCGTTTACCGCCAAGGCGCCAAGAGCGCCAAGAAAAGCAAAATTCAATAAAAGAATTCGTGGTTTGCCTTTGATCTCCTTGGCGCTCTTGGCGTCTTGGCGGTTAAATGCTTTTGCTTTGACGGTGCAATCATGAAATTCAAAGGACGCGTCTGGATCGTCGGCGACAACATCAACACCGACCTGATCCTGCCCAACAAGGCCTTCTATCTGACGCACGAGGAACAGACGCAGTACGTGTTTCATGCCAACCGTCCGGGCTGGGCGCAGCAGGTGCAGAAGGGCGACATCCTGATTGGCGGCAATAATTTCGGAATGGGTTCAAGCCGCGCCGCTGCGCGATCCCTGAAAAACCTCGGGCTGTCCTGTCTGATTACGGAATCGCTGAATGGATTGTTCCTGCGCAACTGTGTGAACTTTGCGTTCCCGGCGCTGGAGTGTCCCGGTGTTCATGCCGCATTCACTGAAGGCGAGGAAGCCGAGGTCGAATTCGAAACGGCGCAGGTACGCAACGTGACGCGCAGCACTGCGTTGCAAGGCAAGCCCTTGCCTCAGCAGTTGATGGCGCTGGTGCAGGCCGGCGGCGTTTATCAGTTGCTGGAGCAGGAGGGGTTGATTGCCCCTAAAAATTAATCAATAAAATCAATAACTTATTTATGCTGCTGCGGCAACCGGCTGTTGCTGATCCTCTTCGACCAGCGGTGCGTATTGCGTCAGTTGCGCCATCAATTCCGTTTCCTGATACGGCTTTCCAAGAAAGGCGTTGACGCCGATCTGCTGCGCGCGGTTGCGATGTTTTTCCGCAGTGCGCGATGAAATGATGACAATGGGTACGCTTGCGGAGCGTGAATCCTGACGCACGCGTGACGACAGCTCGAATCCGTCCATGCGTGGCATCTCGATGTCCACCAGCATCAGATCCGGCAGACGGTTTTTCATCTGCTCCAGCGCATCGATGCCATCCTTGGCAGTCATCACCTGGTAACCCTCGCGTTCGAGCAGGCGGCTGGTGATCTTGCGTACTGTCAGGGAGTCGTCGACCACCATCACTGTGGGTGTGTTTGCCGCTGCAGAATTTTCTTCCTGCGTGGCTGGTGCGCGTACCGCGGGGGCAGCACGCTGTGTCAGCGGCACTGGATTGATGATCAGCACCACGCGGCCGTCGCCCAGTACGGTTGCACCGGTAACGCCTGGCACCCGGACCAGTTGCGGACTCAGGTGCTTGACGACGATTTCCTGGTTGCGTAGCAGTTCGTCAACATGCAAGGCAATCCGCTGCAGCCCGCTGCGCAACAGCAGCAGGGTGCTGTAATCCTGAGTCGCCGGAGCGGCGGGCTCGCCGAGCAAAGCGCCCAGCACGTGCAGCGGGTAGTCGTTGTCCCGATGCTGAACCTTGCCTTCTCTGCGGGCCGTTTCAAGGGCATCGGGTTGCACGCGAATGACTTGCTCGATCATGGCCGAAGAGATGGCGAAAATGCCTGATCCGGCACGCACGAGAACCGCCTGTGCGACTGCCAGCGTCAGCGGCAGGAAGATGCTGAATGCAGTTCCTTTTCCGCCGACCGTGCTGGTTTCGATATGGCCGCCGATGGCGGTGATTTCGCTGCGCACGACGTCCATGCCGACGCCGCGTCCTGAAAGCTCGGTGACGGATTCTGCGGTCGATACCCCTGGCGCGAAAATCAGCTCACCCAGTTCTTCCGGTGATGCGGCACGAGCGGGATCGAGCAGACCCTTTTCGATACCGCGGGCGCGCAGTTTTTCAAGATCAAGTCCTGCACCGTCGTCGCGAATCACGATGGCGATTTCATTGCTTTCCTGGCGCAATGCAATCGAAATTTCCCCTGTTTCGGGTTTGCCGGCGGCCTGACGCGCCGCGGCCGATTCGATGCCGTGTCCGATTGCATTGCGCAGCAGGTGTTCCAGCGGTGCGCCGATACGTTCAAGCACGCTGCGATCCAGTTCGATGTGGCTGTCGCTGATGTCGAGATGGATTTTTTTGTCCAGCTCGCGGGCGGTCTGTCGTGCGATGCGGTACAGCCGCTCTTCAAGCGTGGCGAAAGGAATGGTGCGCGTCCGCATCAGACCCTGCTGCAGTTCACGGCCGACTCGGGCCTGATGCAGGACGGCGGAATCGATTCCGCCGAGATCGCGGATCAACGTCTGCTGCACGGTGGAGAGGTCGTGCAGGCTTTCCGCCATCATGCGCGTCAACTCCTGCAGCCGGGTGTAGCGGTCGAATTCCAGTGGATCGAATTCGGGTCGGTCGGCGGCAATCACCGAGCGCCGTGATTGCATCTGGCTGTCGGCCTGCAGTTCCAGTTCACGCAACTGGTTTTTCAGGCGCAACATGCTTTCGTTGAGCTCGCTCAGCGACAGACGGGCGTTGCGCAATTCTCCCTCGATCCTTGAGCGTGCAATACCAACCTCACCGGCGTCGTTGATCAGGCGATCAAGAGCATCGGCGTTGATTCGCAATGCTGCGGCAATCTGGGGGGGCGGTTCCGCGCGCAGTGCTGGTGCGGGGGCGGCGTCGCAGAGGCTGTCTTCTGCTGTTGCGGCGGATTCGCGTTTTGCAGCCGGCAGGTCAAGGCCACGCAGGTATTCGATGCCGTCAGCCAGCCTGTCGACATGGTTTTCCACTTCTTCCAGCTGTGCCGAACCGGGGTTGCCGGTGGCTATGGCCGCTTCAAGGCGGGTTTCCATCATGTGCGCAAGTTCGCCCAGGCGCATGGCGCCCGCCATGCGCGCACTGCCCTTCAGCGTGTGCAGCGCACGTTGCAGTGCCAACGGCGTCTGACTGTCGGCCGGCGCTTCGCGCCAGTTGCGCAGCTCGCGGCTGATCTGGGGCAGCAGTTCCTGCGCCTCCTCCAGAAACATCGGCAGCAGTTCGGCATCAATGTCATCGCGGATCAGGCGCTGATCCTGCGCGGTGAGCGCTGCAGCCGCGCGTACCAGCGCTGCGTCATCCACCGGCTCGATCACCGAGTCAGCGATGACTGCGGGGATGGGCGTGTCGCTGATGAGCGCGGCGGCTGGCTGCGCCGGAGAAGGTGCGGACTGGAGGCGGCGGTTAAGCGCATCCAGATCGGTGATCAGCACATCTGCGAGCCGCGGCGCCTGTTGTTGCGTGATGTCATCCAGCATTTCGCGAAGTTTTGCCACGGCCTGCTGCAACAGCTGAAGGTCAGCTTCTGCGTTGAGCAGACGCGCCTGGGGCAGACATTGTTCGATGCGCATCGCCAGATCGGCCGGCGATGAAAGTCCTGCGGTGCGGGAAATGCTGGCGAGCGTATGTGCTGCGATTTCAAGCGCATCGGTGGCTGTTCGTCCCGGCGCATCGCACAGAGCCTGGATTTCTGATTCGAGGGTGGCAACGTGCTGCTGTGCTTCCTTGCGATAGATCTCGAAGAATGTGCGCGAGATGCGGATGTTGCCGAGACAGACTTCGTCCGGATCGCCGGCCGGTGCAGGCGCTGCGACGGTTTCCGGTGCGTTTTGCAGGATCGTGGCGGCTTGAATCAGGTCCTGGCCGTCAATTGCTACTGGCCGCTTTTCAGACAACGCGCTGGTCCATTCAGTCAGCGCTGCCGTTGCTGATTCGATCAGATCAAGCAAAGCAGACGTTGCCGGACGGTGTTGCTCCAGCCAGCGATTCATGACGCGCTCGACGGCCCAGGCGACTTCACCCAGTGCGTCGAGCCCCACCATGCGTCCACTGCCTTTCAGTGTGTGGAAACCGCGACGAATGATGACCAGCGCCTCTGCATCGGCACAATTTCTGCGGCAGGTGGGCAGTGCTGTATTGATATCAGCGAATACGCTTTGCGCTTCTTCAAGAAATACGCCAAGTAGTTCGTTGTCGGCGGCGAATTGTTGCGTTTCCGGTTGTCGAGCAGGAAGTTCGCTGGTAACCGGAATGACCTTGGCGGGTGCGTCGGCGATTGACGGTGCAATAGCAGCCGCCTGCTGCAGGGTAATGCGGGCTTCGATCCGCTGAAAGAACATGTCCAGCGCGCTGTCGGCGGGCGCGAGTCCGCGCAAGCACGGGTCCAGGAAAAAGCCCAGGCTGGTGAGGCCCTCAACAACGATCTCAAGATCGCTTTCGGTCCAGTTCGGG
>CAMAYE010000208.1 GCA_945862135.1 Bordetella parapertussis | reverse complement strand
CACCACCGTCTTGGTCAGTCGCGGCATGATCGAACGCACATTGACATCGTCATTGCACAGCACCGCCACGCCGTAGAACGGCAAGCGCTCGACAAAATCGACAAACGCCTGCTTCAGTTTGTCGAGTGAATGGTCGTAGGTCTCCATGTGGTCGGCGTCGATGTTGGTCACCACCGAAATAACCGGCTGCAGATGCAGAAACGATGCATCGGACTCGTCCGCTTCGGCCACAATGAATTCACCGGCACCGAGTCGCGCATTTGCACCGGCACTTTCCAGCCGGCCACCAATCACAAATGTCGGGTCCAGGCCGCCTTCGGCCAGCACGCTCGCCGCAAGACTGGTGGTCGTGGTCTTGCCATGCGTGCCGGCAACCGCGATTCCCTGCTTGAGGCGCATCAATTCGGCAAGCATCAACGCCCGCGGCACCACCGGTACCAGACGACCGCGAGCGGCAAGCACCTCCGGGTTGTCCGCCTTGACCGCACTGGAGATCACTACGACGTCGGCGTCGCTGACATTTTCCGCGGCATGGCCGATGCGGACCTTGGCCCCGAGACCGACGAGGCGGCGCGTCACATTGCCTTCACTGAGGTCCGAGCCGCTGACCGCATAACCGAGATTGAGCAGCACCTCGGCAATGCCGCTCATGCCGGCGCCGCCGATGCCCACGAAATGCACGTTGCGCACTTTATGTCTCATAAATTCGGTCTCATGTCGGCGCGAGCTCCATGCATACGTCAGCGACCTTGCTTGCCGCATCCGGCTTGCCGACCGACCGCGCGGCGCGCGCCATTTCCAAAAGCTTTGCGCGCGTCATGCCGCGCAGCACATCGGCCAGAGACTGTGATGTCAGGGTTGGCTGAGGCATCAGCAAGGCCGCACCACGATCGGCAAGATAACGTGCGTTGCGTGTCTGGTGATCGTCAACCGCGTGCGGAAACGGAACCAGAATGCTGCCCACTCCAGCGACGGCTAGCTCGGTCACGGTTGTTGCACCAGCGCGGCAGATGATCAGGTCAGCCTCGCCATAACGCGCAGCCATGTCATCGACAAATGCCAGCACATCGGCATCAACGCCGGCTTCCTTGTAAATCCGCCGCAGCGCATCAACATGCCCGGCCCCCGCCTGATGTATTACCACCGGCCGCTCTGCGGCCGTGAGTTGCGCGAGTGCCAGCGGCACGATTTCATTCAGTGCGCGTGCCCCCAGACTCCCGCCAACAATCAACACGCGCAACGGACCGCTGCGGTTGGCAAAACGCGCCTCAGGAGGTGCGAGATTGACGATCTCCGTGCGCACCGGATTGCCTGACCATATGACATCAACGCGACCTTCAAATGCATCCGGAAACGCAGCCAGCACGCGATCGGCAACGCCGGCCAGTACACGATTCGCCAGTCCGGGCACCGCATTCTGCTCATGGATCACCAAGGGTTTTCCAAACAAAGCGGCCATCATTCCGCCGGGAAATGCAGCGTAACCACCCATTCCCAACACCACATCAGGGCGATGGCGGAAAATCGCGACAACGCTCTGCCAGAATGCAACCAGCAAAGCCGCCGGCAGTATCAGCTTGCGCAGCAGCCCCTTGCCGCGGACGCCGCCAAAACTGATCCACGCCGTCGCGTATCCACGGGGCGGCACCAGCCGTTCTTCCATTCCCCCTTTGGCCCCCAGCCAGACCACATTCCAGCCGCGCGCGCGCATGACATCGGCTACAGCCAATCCGGGGAAAATATGGCCGCCGGTACCGCCGGCCATGACGAGCAGGGTGCGGGTCATACCGTGAACCCCCGCGCGATCTGCCTGTTCTCCCAATCCACGCGCATCAACACCGCCAGCGCGCAGCAAGTCGCGAGGATGGCGCTGCCGCCAAACGACAGCAACGGCAATGTCAGCCCCTTGGTGGGCAACACACCCATGTTGACGCCCATATTGATGATCACCTGCACGCCGATCCACAAGCCAATGCCCTCGGCAACCAATGCGGCAAATGGGCGTTCAAGCTCAATGGCTCGCCGGCCAATGGCAAATGCGCGCCACACCAGCCACGAAAACAGCAACACGATGGCCAGAACCCCGACGAATCCCAGTTCTTCCGCGATGACCGCGAGCAGGAAATCGGTATGCGCTTCAGGCAGATAGAACAGCTTCTCGACACTGGCGCCCAGTCCGACGCCAAACCATTCGCCGCGACCAAAGGCAATCAAGGCATGCGACAACTGATAACCCTTGCCGTAAGGATCGGCCCAGGGATCCATGAACCCGATCACGCGCTGCATACGGTAGGGGCTGGTCCAGATCAGCAGCAGGAAGCCGATCACCAGCATCACAATCAGCCCGGCGAACAATCTCCAGTTCATGCCGCCGAGGAACAGGATGCCCATCGCGATCACGGTAATCACCGCGAAGGCGCCGAAATCCGGTTCGCGCAACAACAGGGCGCCGGTCAGAAACATCACGCCGAACATCGGCAGGAAACCCTTGCGCAGGCTGTGCATGAATGCCGCCTTGCGTACGGTGTAGTCGGCCGCGTACAGCACCGCAGCAAGCTTCATCAATTCGGAAGGTTGCAGATTGAAAACATAAAGCGACAGCCAGCGCCGGCTGCCGTTGACTTCACGTCCGATGCCCGGCACCAACACCAGCGCCAGCAAACCAAGGCCGGCGAGGAACAGGAACGGAGCCGCCTGCTGCCAAACCCGCAAAGGCACCTGGAACACCATGGCTGCAGCAATCAAGCTGATGACCACGAACATGGCGTGCCGCGTCAGGTAATAGATTGCATTGTTGCCGGTCATGCGGCTGGCCTCGGCACTGGCAATCGAGGCGGAGTACACCATCACCAGCCCCAGCGAGAGCAACAGCACCGTCACCCAGATCACACTCTGATCATATTCGGCGCCGGCGCTCCGCTGATTCACGGTGGTGAAGTACTGACTCACGCGCACCTCCGCTGCAACGATGCGACCGCTTCGGCAAAAATCTCGGCACGATGAACATAATTGCGGAACATGTCGTAGCTGGCGCAGGCTGGCGACAGCAGCACGGCGTCACCAGGACGCGCCGCTTCAAACGCCATGTCAACGGCCTGAGCCATATCAACGGCATGGATCAATGGCACGTTATCGCCAATGGCCTGCGCAATCCGCGGGGCATCACGACCAATCAAAACCACCGCACGTGCACGTCCGCGCGCAGCCGCAGCGAGAGGCGCAAAGTCCTGACCCTTGCCGTCCCCACCGGCGATCAACACCACCGGCTCGCGCATCCCCGTCAGCGCCGCAACAGTGGCGCCAACGTTGGTGCCTTTGGAGTCATCGTAGAAACTTATATTATTGATTATATTGATATTTTTTACACGGTGCGGTAGCCCCTCAAATGCCTGCCAGCCCCGCGCAATCGCTTCGTCAGCGACGCCGATCGCACGGCACAATGCGCCTGCGGCCAGCGCGTTCGCTGCGTTGTGCAGACCGGCAACACGCAATACGGATACTGGCGCGACGCTTCGCGAACCGCGCCGCAGTGTCGCACCGGCATCGTGAGCTGATAAACCCCAGTCCTCATTTTCCCGCGGCGCATCAAGGCCAAACGTAACCACTGAACGGCGCTGACGCGCCATGTCCATGGTTCGCGAATCGTCGCGATTGAGTACCTGCGCGCCGTCACCGGCAAAAATCCGCGCCTTCGCTTCAGCGTATTCCTGCAAACCGCTGTAGCGATCCAGATGATCTTCGGAGATGTTCAGCACTGTTGCCGCACGCGGCCGCAATGAACCTGTGCTTTCAAGCTGGAAACTCGACAGCTCCAGCACAAACGCGCCGGGTTTCGCCGCGCCTTCATCAATTCCGCTCAACGCATCCAGCACCGGCAGGCCGATATTGCCGGCGACCACCGGAAGCAGGCCACCTGCAGCGCAGATCTCGCCGGCCATCGCGGTGACTGTGCTCTTGCCGTTGGAACCGGTGATTGCAATGACCGGTGTTTGATCGCCGCGTTGCACCAGTGCCTGCGCAAACAATTCGACATCGCCGACCACGGGCACGCCGCGCTGCGCCGCCTGGGCAATGGCGCCGCTGCGACGGTCCACACCAGGACTCACTGCAATCGCGTCGCTACCGGCAATTGCTGCATCCGGCTCAACACCCAGTGCCAGCGGCATGTCAGGAAATTCACGTCTCAACACCGCTGCCTGCGGCGGCGACCTGCGGGTGTCGGTCGCACTGACCACCGCGCCCTGCCGCTGCAGCCAGCGTGCCAGCGACAGGCCGGTATCACCGAGGCCGACCACCACAATGCGCGCGCCGTCGAGAACGAGCATCAGCAGCATCCCCTCGTCAGCAATACAGACGAACGCCATGCCTTGCAGATGCGGAATGCTGCCGACGCCGTGACGGCGGGAAGCGATCGCATGTGTCGGGGCTCCGTTATGCATTTCATCGCAGCTTCAATGTCGACAGTCCCACCAGCACCAGCATCATTGTGATGATCCAGAAACGCACGACGACCTGATTCTCTTTCCACCCCTTCAGTTCGTAATGGTGGTGCAGCGGCGCCATGCGGAATATCCGCTTGCCGGTGAGCTTGAACGACGCCACCTGCAGCATCACCGACAGCGTCTCAACAACAAAAACGCCACCCATGATGAACAGCACGATCTCCTGCCGTACGATGACTGCGATCGTGCCCAGCGCTGCGCCCAGCGCCAGCGCGCCGACATCTCCCATGAAGACTTCAGCCGGATAGGCGTTGAACCATAAAAAGGCGAGCCCGGCACCGGCAATTGCGCCGCAGATCACCGTCAGCTCACCGGCGCCGGGGATATACGGAAACACCAGATACTTGGCAAACACCGCATTGCCGGCAACATAGGCAAATACACCCAGTGCACTGCCGACCATCACCGTCGGCATGATCGCCAGGCCGTCGAGGCCATCGGTGAGGTTTACTGCATTGCTGGTGCCGACAATGACGAAATAGGTCATCACGATGAAGCCGATAGCACCCAGCGGATACGCGACCTGCTTGAAGAAGGGCACGATGAACGCCGTCTGCTGCGGCAGATTGGTCGAATAGGCGATGAACAGCGCAGCACCCAGTCCGAGTACCGATTGCCAGAAAAACTTTGCCTTTGCCGAAAGTCCCTTCGGATTGCGATGCACCACCTTGCGGTAGTCATCCACCCAACCGATGGCGCCGAAACCGACCGTCACGCACAGCACAACCCAGACAAAACGGTTCTGCAGGTCGGCCCACAACAGTGTGGTCACGATGATCGATACCAGAATCAGCGCACCGCCCATGGTCGGCGTTCCGGCCTTGATCAAATGGGTCTGCGGACCGTCATCACGCACAGCCTGACCAATCTTGTACGCAGTCAGCTTGCGGATCAGCGTCGGCCCGATCATGAAGGAAATGAGCAGTGAGGTCAGGCAGGCCAGCACCGCGCGCAACGTCAGGTAACTGAAGACGTTGAATGCGCGGACATACTGTTCCATCCATTGCGCGAATTCGAGCAGCATCGCCTAGGCTCCCGCCACTGAATCTTCGAAACTGCGTACCACGCGCTCCATCTGCATGAAGCGCGACCCTTTGACCAGCACCGTGACCTGCGGCCCCAGCGCAGCACCGACATCCACCAGCAAAGCCTCAATTGCCACGTAATGCCGCGCACCTTCGCCGAATGCACGAACCGCATGTATCGCCAGTTCACCCATTGCATAGAGGGCATCGATGCCGCGAGCACGCGCGTAGTTGCCGATTTCGATGTGGAAATCCCTGCCCTGGGTTCCGACCTCGCCCATATCCCCCAGTATCAGCAGCTTCCT
>CAMAYE010000207.1 GCA_945862135.1 Bordetella parapertussis | reverse complement strand
GTGCTGCATCGACGGGTGCAGCGCTTCGCGATGACGCAGCAGATCCTGCACGTGATCCCGCTGCTGCTGTTCACCGACCTTGTGGTGCTGTTGGTGCGCGTTCTGGCCGGCGCCGACTTCCCCGGTTATGCCTATTTCCTCGGCAGCTTCATCGGCGCCGCGTTGTGGCCGCCACTCACCCATTTGCTGAAGCTGCCGCAACGCCCGCGTCCAGACCCGGACCGTGTCTGAACTTTCGATCAACCCCGGCATCGAGATTCGCGATTCGGAACGCGAACTGCAGCGCTTCCGCGGACGGCTGGCCTTGCTGGGCATCTTTGTGCTGGTCATGTTCGGCGTGCTGTTCCTGCGTTTTTTCTACCTGCAGGTCATCCAGCACAGCCATTACAGCACGCTCGCCGAAGCCAACCGCATCTCGGTGCTACCGATTGCCCCGCACCGCGGCATCATCGTCGATCGAAACGGCATTCAACTCGCGCACAACTACTCTGCGTATACGCTTGAAATCACGCCCAGCAAGGTTGCCGATCTCGATACCACGATCGATGAACTCGGCACTGTCGTTGAAATAACCCCTCGCGACCGCCGGCGCTTCCGCAAGCTGCTGGAGGAAAGCAAACGCTTCGAGAGCCTGCCCATCCGCACGCGCTTGTCAGACGAGGAAATTTCGCGTTTTGCCGCGCATCGTTACCGCTTCCCCGGTGTCGAAGCCAAGGCGCGGCTGTTCCGCCAGTACCCGCAAGGCGACATGTTTTCGCATGTGGTCGGTCATATCGGCCGCATCAACCAGCGCGAAGTCGAACAGCTGGAAAATGACGGCAGGCTGGCCAACTACCGCGGCAGCGACTACATCGGCAAGACCGGGCTTGAACAGAGTTACGAGAAATTTCTCCACGGCACCACTGGCGTCGAGGAAGTCGAAGTCGATTCCGGCGGCCGTGCAGTGCGCACACTGTCGCGCACACCGCCGGTATCGGGCAACAATCTGGTGCTTAATCTTGATGCCAAACTGCAGGAAATCGCCTACAACGCATTCGGCGACCGGCGCGGCGCATTGGTCGCCATCGACCCGGCCACCGGCGGCGTTCTCGCCTTTGTCAGCAAACCGGGGTTCGATCCCAACCTCTTTGTCGACGGCATCGACCCGCAGAGCTGGAGCGAACTGAACGGCTCCATCGACAAACCGCTGCTCAACCGCGCTGCTGCCGGCACGTACCCACCGGGCTCGACATTCAAGCCCTTCATGGCGCTGGCCGCACTGTTCTACGGCAAACGCACGCCTCAGCAGGCAATCAGCGATCCCGGTTTCTACATGTTCGGTGGCCACCGCTTCCGCGATGACAAGGTCGGCGGCCACGGAATGGTCGACATGTACAAATCCATCGTTGTGTCCTGCGACACCTATTATTACGTGCTCGCCAACGACCTCGGCATTGATCCTATTTCGCGCTTCATGGGCATGTTCGGATTCGGCAGCCGCACCGGGATCGATATCGGCGGCGAGTCTGCCGGTGTACTGCCCTCATCGGAATGGAAAATGCGCCGCTTCAAGCAGAAGTGGTACGCGGGCGAAACCATCAGTGTCGGCATTGGCCAGGGCTACAACAGCTATACCCCCCTGCAGCTGGCTTCGGCCACGGCAACCCTGGCCAACGATGGCGTGATGTTCCGGCCGCACATCGTCAACTACGTCCAGGATATCCGCACCAGTGAGAAAACACCGATCGAACCCAAATCACTGCGCGACCTTGCACTGAAACCTGAACACATCAAGGTCATCAAGGACGCGCTGATCGGTGTCAACAAGGAAGGCACTTCGGCGCGCGTCTTTGCAGACGCCCCCTATGTATCCGGCGGCAAAACCGGCACTGCGCAGGTCATTGCCATCAAACAGAACGAGAAATATGTCGAAAGCCGTGTTGCGGAACGCCATCGCGATCACGCGCTGTTCATCGCGTATGCGCCGGCTAACCGCCCGACGATTGCACTGGCAGTGGTCGCCGAAAACTCCGGCTTCGGCGCGCGTGCGGCGGCGCCAATTGCGCGCCAGGTACTTGACTACTACCTGCTGGGCAAGGTGCCGAACAAGCCCGCACCGTCGGAGGAGGATTGATGCATCCCGCCATTCGTCGACTGACATCATTCCTGACCCGCCACATTGACGGCGTACTGTTGTCGGCAATCCTGCTGCTGATGTTTACTGGACTGTTAGTACTGCTCAGCGCATCCAACGGCAACTTTATCCGAACCTCCGGACAACTCGGCAACATGCTGGTTGCTTTGGGCGTGATGTGGGTTTTCGCGAATATTCCGCCCCATTACCTGCAGCGTCTAGCGCTCCCGGTTTTCCTGGTCGGGTGTGCGCTGCTCGTCGGCGTCGCCCTGTTCGGCGAAATCGTCAATGGCGCCCGGCGCTGGCTGCACGTCGGAGTCACCCGCATCCAGCCTTCCGAGCTGATGAAAATTGCGGTTCCGCTGATGCTGGCTTGGTATTTCAACCGTAACGAGGCCACCCTGCGGCTGCGCAATTACCTGGTCGCCGCGCTGATGCTCGCAGTGCCTGCGGCATTGATTGCGCGGCAACCCGACCTCGGCACTGCACTGCTGATCTCCGCCAGCGGCTGTTACGTGATTTTCCTGGCCGGCCTGCCTTGGCGGATCATTATCGGACTTGCAGTCGCTGGTCTGGTCAGCCTGCCTTTCCTGTGGTCCGCCCTTCATGACTACCAGCGTCAGCGCATCCTGACTCTGATTGATCCGACTGCCGATCCGCTGGGCAGCGGTTACCACACCATCCAGTCAACGATTGCCGTCGGTTCCGGCGGGGCCATCGGCAAAGGCTGGATGAACGGCACCCAAACGCATCTCGACTTCATCCCGGAACGCACCACTGACTTTGTTTTCGCGGTATTTGCTGAAGAGTTCGGACTGCTCGGCAACGCCGTACTGCTGATACTGTTTCTGTTCCTGATCGCCCGGGCAATGGTCATCACCGCCAATGCACCGACTCTGTTTACACGCTTGCTTGCCGGCTCCATCACGATGACCTTTTTTACCTATGCCTTCGTCAATATGGGTATGGTGTCAGGCATCCTGCCCGTAGTTGGCGTTCCGCTACCCTTGATCAGCTACGGTGGAACCTCATTGGTCTCGATATGCCTCGGCTTTGGTATCCTAATGAGCATCAGCACGCATAAAAAGCTTGTGCAAACATGACTCTGACCATGGGGCGAAAGATTTCCAATAAAGTTCAGATGAATACCGGGAAAAAGAACCCTTCCAGATGGATTTCAGCACTGGCCATGATCATCTCCATGACCGGTTGTGGCATGTTCAGCAAAAGCCCCTCTTCAACACCCGCCGACTCGGCCGGGACAGCGGGCGGCAGTGGCGGCTATTACAAGGATGATGGCCCCGGCCTTTTTACACCGTCCAATCTGAAAGAGACCCCGGACGCGGTACCGAAAATAGAACCATTGCTCCCCGGCCCGATGCGCCCTTACGTGGTGCTGGGTAAAGGGTACGCCCCCATGACCCGGCTCGAGCCCTACAAAGAGCGGGGTGTAGCGACCTGGTATGGCAGACGCTATCACGGCAAACCCACCTCTTCCGGCGAAACGTACGACATGTATGCGATGACAGCGGCGCATACTTTGCTACCGATTCCGAGTTATGTCCGCGTAACCAATCTCGCGAACAAGAAATCCGTTGTTGTGCGGGTCAATGACCGCGGCCCATTTATCGGCAACCGGTTGATAGACCTCTCTTACACGGCCGCATACAAGCTTGGACTTACAGCCGCGGGCAGCGGCATGGTCGAGGTTGAACTCATCATCCCGGGCAACGAAGGATCACCTAAGGCATCTTCACCGCCACCTGCAGCAGTCAGCCCCGCAGCTGTAGCGCCTTCCGGTCCGACAAGCAAGCAGCAAAGCATTGCGTTCTTTGTTCAACTTGCAGCCTTCAGCAGCAAGGAAAATGCCGATGCCTACCTGCAGCAGCTCAGGGCGCAGAAGGAATTTCAGGCTGAGCCCCTGCAAATCAGGGAAAGCGCCGGGTTGTTCAGGATTAATGCGGGACCGTATCCTAATGACACTGCGGCAAGACAGGCGGCCGACCGTGCTGCCCGTCTGCTCAACATCAAACCTTTGGTGTCAGCGAACTGAGCAAATCTGCACAGACATCCAGTCATTGACCTTGCTGCGGTTCATGGCACCGCTGCTGTAGGACCGTCGATGGCCGACGTCGTACAAATAAATCCTGCCCATTTTGTCGTGCCATTTGCCGTCGACCGCGCGACGGATGGCCTGCTGCCTGTCGGCGGCAAACATCCAGAACTCGCCTTTGCCGGGGTTATGGCGCTCGATGAAACGCTCCACCTCTGCCCGCTCTGAAGGAGCGTCTGTGGAAACCATGACCACAGGAACGCCAGGATGCTTGCGCTTCAACACCCGCCAATACGCCATTTCCTGTCCGCAGAACTCACAGTGAATGGACCAGAATACCAACACGAAAGCCTGACCTTCGTATCTTTTCTTTATGGCAGCAAGACTGCTTTCATCGAACGGTTCGATGCTGAGCGCGGGAGCGTTCAGAGGGGTCATCAGCAGGAATAACACGGCAAGTGCAATACACCTGAGCACTTTCCCCGTTAAAACACCATGACTGATCCGCACAGCCCCTCCGGTCATTCAACGGCGGACGGATCCGTTACAAAACCAATCCGGTTCAAACCCGACTTGCTGGCCATGGACATCACCTGCGCCACATTTTCATAGGGAACCAGCCGGTCGGCACGGATATGGATCTCGGGCTGCGGATTTAATGCTGCAGACTGGGACATCCGTTTTCGCAAATCCGCCTTTTCGGTCAGTTCACCATTCCAGAACAGCCGGCCGTCCTGGCGAATGCCGAGCTGCACGTGCTCTGGCTTGGTAATGTTCGGATTGCTGCTGGCCTTGGGCAGATCGATCTTCACTGAATGCGTCAACAGGGGGGCGGTGATGATGAAAATCACCAGCAGCACCAGCATGACGTCAATCAGCGGAACCATATTGATTTCAGCCATGGGCTTTTGATCACCGCCCGAATCGAATCCGCCAAATGCCATGTCAGCTGCTCCGGTTTTTCAGCTGGGCGCCTGTCGTCAGCAGCGAAAACAGATCGTGGGCAAACGCATCGAGCTCCGCCCCGAGCAGTCTGTTCTGACGGTTGAAGGTGTTGTAAGCCAGCACCGCCGGGATCGCGACCGCAAGTCCTATCGCCGTCATGATCAAGGCTTCACCAACCGGACCGGCGACCTTGTCCAGCGTGCCCTGCCCGGTCATGCCGATGCTGATCAGCGCCTTGTAGACACCCCAGACCGTTCCGAAAAGACCGACGAAGGGCGCTGTCGCCCCGACGGAAGCCAGCAGCGTCATGCCGCTTTCCGCGCGCAGATTCTGGTCGGCAATCGCACTCCTCATCGCGCGCATCAGGAAATCCTGCGAACTGCCTGCCTCGTCCAGCCGCTGGGCGCCATGTTGCGCGTGATGCTCTCGGGCGCGCAGCGCACGAATCGTCAGTGTTGAGAAAGGATCGCTGCTGTCTTCCAGGCGCAGGCCGCTGGTGGCCTGTTCGATGGAAGAAGCGGCCCAAAATCGCTCCAGAAACCGGTTAACGCTGCGCCGGACAAAAAAGCCCTGAAGTGCTTTGCTGATGATCAGATACCAAGTCGACATCGACATCAGCACCATCGCGATCAAAACAATCTTTCCGACAACATCCGTCTGGCTGAGGAATGCACCTACCCCATAAGCCTGCGTGGCATCCATCAATCAATTCTCCAAAGAAAATACAATAGGAACAATCA
>CAMAYE010000206.1 GCA_945862135.1 Bordetella parapertussis | reverse complement strand
CCCCTTGGGTAGCGGCACCACCCAATCTGCAGGCACGCGGCAAAGCCCTGAATAACCCCCGTCATGGGCCACCCCCATGTTATAGCTGGTGCAGATGACTTCGTCACCAGCCTTGAATCGCGCATCGCTGGAACTGAGCACAGTGCCCGCCGCATCGATGCCGCCGATCAGCGGATAGTTACGGATGATTTTTCCGCCGGCCCCAGTAGCCGCCAACGCATCCTTGAAATTGACACTGGAAAAAGCCGTCTGGAGCAACACTTCACCACTGCCGATATCAGCAGTCGGCATCTCGACAACACGACCCTCTATCTTATTGTTTTCATTGAATATTCTGAATGCCTTGCAGTGTTCCATGACGCCCTCACGGTAAATGGGGTTGGGCCAGATACTGGTGTGTCTGCATTTCGGTAAGGCGACTGGCCAATCGCTCCTTGAGTGATGCATTCAAATGCGCCTGAAAACCGTCGCTGTCAGCAGCCGCAGCCACCAAATCATCAACAGGAACTGCAGCGCTCAGCATCAGCTTTACGCGACGATCATAGAACTCATCGACCAGCCACACAAACCGGCGCAGCATGTCGCTGTCATCCGGCGTAAAACACGGAACAGCCGAAATCAGCACCGTGTGATACCGGCGCGCGAGTTCAATGTAATCCGGTTTGCCGCGCGGACCAGCGCAGAGTTCCTCAAAGTCGAACCATGCGATGCCCGGCGCTTGACGCCGAACTTTGATCAATCGGTCCTCAATGTCCAGCGGCGCATTGTCTTCAGCTCCGCTGGAGATGTGCGTGAATGCATCGTCGAGATGACGGTCAGCATCAGCGCCGATATGGTAGGTGCCCGCCTTTTCCAGCTCGCGTAGCCGGTAATCAGTACCTGCATCGACGTTGACGACGATCATGCGATCGAGAATCAGATCAATCGCCGGCAGGAACTGCACGCGCTGAAGCCCATGCTGATACAACTCGGTCGGAGCAAAATTAGAAGTCGTCAGCAGCACAACACCTTCTGCCATCAACCCTTCGAGCAGACGACGCATCAGCATTGCATCGGTGATGTCGGTGACATGGAATTCGTCGAGGCATAGAATCTGCGCTTCAGCAGCGATGTCACGAGCGATCAGTGACATCGGATCAGACTGCCCCTGGTGGCGGGTCAGACCTTTGTGGATTTCCTGCATGAAGCGATGAAAATGCACGCGCTTCTTGGTGACATCGGGCAAGAAGGCGAAAAAGCTGTCCATCAGGAAGCTTTTGCCGCGTCCGACGCCACCCCATAGATAGACGCCACGAATGACGCGACTGCGGTTCAGGAAGCTCAGCAGGCCACGGCGCTGCTGGCGCTGATCAAGGTCTTCATGCACCCGCTGCAGTTCCCGTGCAGCAACTTGCTGGGCATCATCCGGTACGAAACTGTGCTCAGCCGCACGGCTCCGCAGGAACTGGACAAAATCGGCAGTCAAAGGCGAACTGGAATCGGGGTTACAGATTCAGCGTCTTGTTGTCGACAGCCAGCGCTGCTTCCTTCATCGCTTCTGACAACGACGGATGGGCATGGCAGATCATCGCGATGTCTTCAGAGGCCGCACCGAACTCCATCGCCACTACCGCTTCAGCAATCAGCTCGGAGGCCATCGGTCCGATGATGTGCACTCCGAGAATGCGATCGGTGCGTTCATCGGCGAGGAATTTAACGAAACCGGTGGTGTCACCCAATGCGCGTGCCCGGCCATTGGCCATGAACGGGAAGGAACCGGAACGGTATTTGACGCCTTCCTGTTTCAGCTGCTGTTCGGTTTTGCCGACCCAGGCGATTTCCGGCGAGGTGTAGATGACCCAGGGCACGGTGTTGAAATCAACATGGCCATGTTTACCGGCAATACGCTCGGCCACGGCAACGCCCTCTTCTTCCGCCTTGTGCGCCAGCATCGGACCACGCACCACGTCGCCCACTGCCCACACCGTCTGCAGATTGGTTTTGCAGTCGCCGTCGACAGCGATAAAGCCTCGCTCATCGAGCTTAAGGCCGACGGCATTGCCGTTGAGACCATTGGTATTGGGCACACGTCCGATCGACACAATCAGCTTGTCGACGACCAACGTCTGTGCTGCTCCCGCGCTGTCGGTGTATTCAACCGTGACGTTTTTCTTCGCGTTGATCTTGCCGACCTTGACGCCGGTATGAATGGCCAGACCCTGCTTGGTGAAAACCTTCTGCGCTTCCTTGGCAACCTGCTCATCGACCGCACCAAGGAAAGCCGGCAAGGCTTCCAGCACCGTGACCTCAGCGCCGAGGCGGCGCCACACGCTGCCCATTTCCAGACCGATCACGCCGGCGCCGATCACGCCGAGCTTTTTCGGGGTTTCCGCAATCGCCAGCGCGCCGGCGTTGTCGAGAATCAGCTTGTTGTCGAACGGCACGTCCGGCAGCGAACGCGGATTGGAACCCGTCGCGATGATCACGTGTTTGGCAGTCAGCACGTCGGCGGTTTTGCCCGACACCTGGATCTGCCAGGCACCGGCAGCGCCGCCGGCAAAAGCGCCCTTGCCATGGAAAAACGTGACCTTGTTTTTCTTGAACAGGTAGAGGATGCCGTCATTGTTCTGTTTGACGACCTTGTCCTTGCGCTTGAGCATCTGGCCGACGTCCATGGCCAAGCCTTTGACCTGAATCCCGTGGTCGGCGAATGCGTGGCTGGCATGATCAAAATTTTCGGAGGATTGCAGCAAGGCTTTTGAAGGAATACAGCCAACGTTGGTGCAGGTGCCGCCGGGCGCGGGCTTGCCGTCCGGTGTGCTCCACTCGTCAATGCAGGCGACCTGCATGCCGAGCTGCGCAGCACGGATGGCTGCAATATATCCGCCAGGACCGGCGCCGATGACTACGACATCAAAATTTTTTGCCATTAGTGACCTCTGCGAAAAACGTCTTACCGCCAAGACGCCAAGAGCGCCAAGAAAACCCGAATAGGTTTTAAGTCTCTTGGCGGCCTTGGCGTCTTGGCGGTAAAGGGGATCTTGAAAGTCTTAAATATCCAGTAGCAGACGCGCCGGATCTTCCAGCGCTTCCTTCATCGCCACCAGCGCCAGCACGGCTTCGCGGCCGTCGATGATGCGATGGTCGTAGGACAGCGCGAGATAGTTCATCGGTCGGATCACGACCTGGCCGTTTTCAGCCACCGGACGGTCCTTGGTTGCATGCACACCGAGGATCGCGCTCTGGGGCGGATTGATGATCGGCGTCGACAGCATCGAACCGAAGGTGCCGCCGTTGGAAATCGAGAACGTTCCGCCGGTGAGTTCCTCGATGGTCAGCTTGCCGTCCTGGGCACGCTTGCCGAACTCGGCAATCTGTTTCTCGATGTCGGCAAGGCTCATCTGGTCGCAATTGCGCAGGATGGGCACCACCAGACCGCGCGGGCTGCCCACGGCGATGCCGATATCGAAGTAGCCGTGATAGACGATGTCGTTACCGTCGATGGAGGCATTGACCACGGGATATTTCTTCAGTGCATGCACAGCTGCTTTGACGAAGAACGACATGAAGCCGAGCTTCACGCCATGCTCTTTTTCAAACTTGTCCTTGTACTTGGTGCGCATATCCATCACCGGCTGCATATTGACCTCGTTGAACGTGGTCAGGATTGCGGCGGTGGATTGCGATTGCACCAGGCGTTCGGCAATGCGGGCGCGCAGGCGTGACATCGGCACGCGCTGCTCCGGGCGATCGCCGAGATCACCCATATCAACAGCAGGCATCGCGCGAGCGGCAACAGCTGCGACTGCGGCTGGCGCCTTGCTCCCGCCCTGCGTCGCCTCAATGACATCGCCCTTGGTTACACGGCCGCCACGGCCGGTACCGCTGAGCATGCCGGTATCAATATTCTTTTCAGCAGCCATTTTTTGCGCCGAGGGCATGGCGGGCGAACCTGCAGCGGCTTTTCCCGGCGCAGTTGCTGGTGCTGGCGCCGCCACTGCGGCGGGCGCCGCTTCGGCCTTGCCTGCAGCGGGCTGAGCCTCGGTATCGATGGTTGCGATGATCTCATTGCTCGTCACCGTGCCGCCGTCGGCCTTGACGATCTTTACCAGCACGCCAGCCTGCGGCGCAGGGGTTTCGAGTACAACTTTGTCGGTTTCGATATCGACCAGATTCTCGTCGCGCTTGACGTATTCGCCGGCCTTTTTGTGCCACGACACGAGCGTCGCTTCAGCGACCGACTCCGACAGTTGCGGCACTTTCACATCAACAAGCATGATGGCTCCGTAAACCTATGATTTAATTGAATAATTAATGCTCTTCGCCTTCGGCCAGCGGGCGTGGTGCCACGCCCTGCCGTTCGCGACCACCGTGCAGGGTCAAAGCCTGATCAACCAGTTCCTTCTGCTGTTTCTCGTGCAGCGATTTGTAACCCGCCGCCGGTGACGCTGAAGAATCGCGACCTGCGTAGTACAGTTTCTGGTGCGGCAACAGGTGACGCATCAGATAATGCTGGATATGCCGCCATGAGCCTTGGTTGCGCGGCTCTTCCTGGCACCAGACGATTTCCTTGGCGTTTTTATAGCGCACGATCTGCGCACGGAACTCTTCGTGCGCAAAAGGATAGATCTGCGCAATGCGCACCAGCGGCAGATTGGGGATGGCGCGTGTGCGACGTTCGTTACGCAGGTCGTAATACACCTTGCCGCTGCAGAAAATCACCCGTTCGACCTTGTCCGGGTCGATTTCACGCGCATCCCAGTCCTCGTTCACCGGATTGAACTTGTCGTTGGCAAATTCCTCCAGCGGCGACACTGATTCCTTGTGACGGAGCAGGCTTTTCGGCGAGAAAATGATCAGCGGCTTGCGATGCGGGCGAATCATCTGCCGGCGCAAAAGGTAATACATCTGCACCGGCGTTGCCGGCACACAGACCTGCATGTTGTAGTCTGCGCACAGTTGCAGGAATCGCTCGATACGGCCCGAAGAATGCTCCGGGCCCGCACCTTCGTAGCCGTGCGGCAGCATCATCGTCAGGCCGCACATGCGGCCCCACTTCACTTCACCCGAGGCGATGAACTGATCGATCACCACCTGGGCGCCGTTGACGAAGTCGCCATACTGCGCCTCCCAGATCACCAGTTCTTTCGGACCGGATGTCGAGTAACCGTATTCAAAGCCGAGCACCGCTTCTTCTGACAGCACCGAGTCGATGACGACAAAATCGCCTTGGTCAGCCGCCAGATGCTGCAGCGGCAAATGCGTGCCCTGGTCGCCACGCTCGCGATTCTGATCGTGCAGCACCGCATGACGGTGGAAAAACGTACCGCGCCCAGAGTCCTGGCCGGACAGGCGTATCGAAAAGCCTTCAGTCAGAAGCGACGCATAAGCCAGCGTCTCCGCCATGCCCCAGTCCAGCGGCAACTTGCCCTCCGCCATCAGGCGACGGTCCTGCATGATTTTCTCAACGCGCGGGTGCAGCTTGAAATTCGCCGGCACTTCGCAAACCTTGCGCGCCAGTTCCTGCAGCCGCTCCAGCGGCATCCGGGTATCGTCGTTTTCGTTCCACTTGGTGCCTTTGTAAAGACTCCAATCGGTTTCAAACGGCGGCTTGTAGTTCGAGAGAATCGTTTTGTTGGTGTGATAACCGTGATCCAGTGCATCACGAAACTCGGCCACCATCTTGTCGGCATCGGCTTCGGCAATCACGCCTTCCTTCATCAGGCGATCGGCATAAACCTTGCGCGGCGTCGGATGCGAATGAATACGGCGGTACATCAGCGGCTGCGTGACCATCGGCTCGTCCTGCTCGTTATGGCCAAGGCGGCGATAACAGATCAGATCCAGCACCACGTCTTTCTTGAACTTCGTACGA
>CAMAYE010000205.1 GCA_945862135.1 Bordetella parapertussis | reverse complement strand
GCAGTGAGGCGCTCGCAGCAAAATTCAATAAATAATAATATAATCAATAACTTATAATAAATTCCCGGCGTAACAACCGGGCTCAGATCACGATGTCGAGACCTGTCGCGCTGCTGACTGCACTGATCGTGGGTGTGGCGGCAGCGATTTTTTTTACGCCGCCGCCCGCGGGTGTCTCCGTCAATGTGATGCATACCGGCGGCCTGCTGGTATTGGTGATGGGATTATGGGCAACCGGTGCTTTGCCGGAATCGCTGACCGCACTGATTTTTTTCGCGCTGGCCGTATTGCTGGGTGTCGCCAAACCGGAAGTCATTTTTTCCGGTTTCACGTCGGGCACGCTGTGGCTGGTGCTTGGTGGTCTGGTGATTGCTGAAGCCGTGCGCATGACCGGGCTCGGGGAACGCATCGCGCGTGTCGCGCTCGGCACGCGCATCTGGCCGTATCCGCAACTGATTACGGCCGCCGTACTGGTGGCTGTTGTTCTGGCGTTTTTGATGCCGGCTACGGTGGGGCGTATTCTGTTGCTGGTTCCGATTCTCGCCGCGGTTGCCGAACGTCACGGACTGCCGGCAGGTTCACCGGGTCATAACGGCGTGTTGTTTGCAACCATCGTTGCATCCTTTCAGTGCGGTACCGCAATTCTTCCAGCGAATGCGCCGAATCTGGTCTTGGCCGGTGCTGCAGAAACGCTCTATGGCGTCAATCTGATCTACGCTGAATACCTGTGGGCACAGTTTCCGGTGATGGGCATCGTCAAGGGCGCGCTGATTGTGGCCATCGTCTGCTGGATGTTTCCGGCACGGACCTGCGGCGATGGTGATGCCCCCGACCTGCGCCCGATGAGCGGCAATGAAAAACGGCTTGCCACCATCGTGCTGATTTCATTGGCCTTGTGGGCGACGGATTTTCTGCATGGCATCCGCCCGGGCTGGATTGCACTCGCGGCTGCAGTGGTGTCGATGCTGCCGCGTATCGGTGCGGTGCCGGTGACGCTGTTCCAGGAACGCATCAAGTTCGGCAGTTTTTTTTACATCGGCGCGGTGCTCGGCCTCGGTGCGGTGATGCTCGATTCAGGTTTCAGCAAGGCCTTCGGTGATGTGCTGCTGTCGGTGATCCGGCTGGAGCCCGGTGCCGATGCGGCGAATTTCATCACGCTGAGCGTGATGTCGACCATTGCCTCGATGATCGTCACCAATCCGGCGCAGCCGGCGCTGCTGTCGCCGCTGGCCGGACATTTCGCTGAAGCCACCGGCTGGCCGATCCAGGCGGCACTGATGACTTCAGCGGTGGGTTTCTCCACGCTGTTGCTGCCGTATCAGGCGCCGCCGGTGGTGGTGGGCATGCAGCTGGCTCACCTCAAGGTGCGTGATGCGCTGCGTCTGAGCGTACCGCTGGCGCTGATCAGCATTGTTGCGCTGATCCCATTGCATTATCTGTGGTGGCGGCTGATCGGATATTTCGGGCATTGAGTTAAACGCAGGATCACGGAGACGGGGATGACATCGCAATTGTTCACGCCGGTTCAGATCGGCAAGCGTACGCTGACCAATCGCATCACGGTTGCACCGATGTGCCAGTACAGCGCCGTCGATGGTTCGATGAGCGACTGGCACATGATGCATCTCGGATCGTTGGCGATTTCCGGAGCATCCATGCTGGTGATGGAGGCTACGGGTGTGACGCCGGCCGGCCGCATCACGCCGTATTGTCCGGGCCTTTATTCGGATGCCAACGAAGTGGCGATGAAACGCGTCACCGATTATGTGCGAAGCATTTCAACGATTGTGCTCGGCGTGCAGCTCGCGCATGCGGGACGCAAGGCCTCCATCCACCGGCCGTGGCAGGGCCACGGCCCGCTGCAGTCGAATGAAGGCGCCTGGCAGACGCTGGCGCCGTCAGCCGTTCCGCTTGCGGAGGGCTGGCCGGCCCCGCAGGCGATGAGCAGGGCGGACATGCAGCAACTGACGCAGTCCTTTGTGCAGGCGGCGCAACGTGCGGCGCGCATCGGACTCGATTTCGTTGAACTGCATTCAACCCACGGTTATCTGCTGTCGGAATTCCTGTCGCCGTTGTCCAATAAACGTTACGACGAATACGGTGGCAGTCTCGAAAACCGCATGCGTTTTCCGCTGGAAGTGTTCCGTGCGATTCGTGCGGCGTTTCCGGTGGATCGTTTTGTCGGCGCAAAAATATCCGGCAGCGATTTTGTTGATGGCGGATTTTCTCCTGACGAGGCCGTGGCCTATGCGCGTGCCCTGAAGGCTGAGGGCTGCGCGTATGTGACCGTGTCCGGCGGCGGTGTGGTGCTCGACGCCAAGATCCCGGTCGGCCCCGGTTATCAAGTGCCGTTTGCCGAGCGCGTCAAAAAAGAAACCGGCATTACTACCGGCGCCGTCGGCCTGATCACCGATCCGCAGCAGGCCGAGGCCATCATTGCCGGCGGCCAGGCGGATTTCATTTCACTGGCGCGGGCGATGCTGTTCAATCCGCGCTGGCCGCAGCATGCGGCAGTCACCCTCGGTGTCGAAGCACCCTATCCGCCGCAGTACGAGCGCGCGGCGCCGAAAGCGTGGCGGCCGGGGCGGACGCTGGGGAACATCAGCTGAAGTCCTAGTCACCCCGAATCAGGGGATGTCATCGTGTTGGCCGGTGAAGGTGACTTCGCGGGGCATCAGATGATCAGCTGCGCAGTTGACGTCCCGCAGCAATCAGAGAATCGACGATGCCGGTGAGGTGAGTTGCATCGGTTGCCGGCCAGTCCGTCCCGGGTTGTTGCAGCTGCGCCGTCGCGCGTGGGCCCAGCAGGGTTTCGCGCAGGAATTCAACCTGCACTGCGCCGACACGGGGATCGTTAATTGTTGCCAGTTTTGCGCCGTAGTGGACGGTCTCGAAAGCGCCTTTGTACGGGCTGTTCAAGGTGATGGCAGCGCCGTGGGTAGTCGCGTCAAAACCAAAACCCTGCGCCCAGGCATCGGCGATGCGCCGCATTTCCGCCGAGCCGATGGTCAAGGGATCAGCGCCGGCTTCACCGCGGTCATCGCCCTTGTTGCCGAAATTGACCAGTTGCGGCAAGCGGTCAGCGGCAGGACGTTCGACCACGATGGCGCCGTCGGCACGCATCTTGGTATTCATGGTGTCGTGCAGGCTGATCACGCGCAGTGCAATGCCAGGCCTGCGTGCTTTCAGTACCGCTTTGATCACGCGGTCACAGGCGCTGCGATAGGCTTCGGGGCCGAGGCGCCGTGCCGTGTTCAGTGCCTTCTCCAGCGCAGACCATTCTGCATCGTTTACCGGCGGTCGCAGCACGGCCTCGCCGGAGAACGTGACCGGGCGTACCGCATCGATGCCGCTGAAAGAGACTTTTTCACCAGCGCGTTGACGTTCGAGGCGGGCAAAAAATTCGCGCAGACCCGGCATCATGTCTGCGGGCGGTGCGCGGTTGGGATCGAGCACCAGCCGCGAATGCGGGTTCTCGACGAACACCACGCCGGGGTCAGCGGCCGCCCAGGCTCGACCCAGGCTGCTGGTGATGACGTCCGAATAATCGTATTGCTTGCGCCGCGTCAATGCGGAATCAACGAAAGGTTGCAGCTCCGCCGGGAAACGCGCGCTGGAATGAGGGCCGAGAACGATGGTGTCGATGTGCGCTGCGACAGTGTCGAACGGCGCACTCCCCTTGCCCTGCCAGAACACCAGGTCGTCGAAGGCGAACGCCTGCCCGGCCGGGATCCAGTCGATCGAGGCCATGGCTATTTCAGGGTAATAGCAATCAGAATGCCGCTACCGACTGCGACCAGCGTGAATATGATAACCGGCAGCAGGAAGGAGTGGTTGATCACCGCCGCGCCAATGCGCGTGGTGCCGGTGTGGTCGAGTTCAACGGTGGCGATCTGCGCGCCGTTGGTGGGCAGGAAGAACACGCCCACCACAGCCGGCCACATCGCTGCGAGCATCGCCGGCGACAGGCCGAGCGCGATGCCGATCGGGATGATCGAGAAGGTTGCGCTCGACTGGCTGGTGGTGATCGCGGCCACGGCGAACAGGGCGAAGGCGATCATGATCGGATTCTGTTTTGCGAGTTCGCCGAGGCCGTCAACGATGGTTTTTTCGTGAGCGCCGATGAAGGTGTTGGCCATCCAGGCCACGCCGAACAGCGCAACCACGGCGACCATGCCGGAATCGAAGAGGTTGCTCTTGACGATGTCGCTGGCCTTGATTTTGCAAAACGCGACAATGGCGGCAGCCACGGTGAGCATGGTGATCTGGATCAGCTGCGAGAGATCCACTTCGGTCGGCTTGCCCTTGGCAAGCACGATAGGCCGCAATTCCTCGAAGATCCCCGCGCAGATAATGAACACTACGCCCGCGCCGAACAGCAGAGCCGAGAGTTTGCCTTCGCGGGTCACCGGTTTTGCCTCGACGCCGCTTGCCGGGGGCTGGACTTCGCCGGCAGCGAGCCGGCGCTGGTATTCGGGGTCTTCATCAAGCTCTTTGCCGCGCATGTTCATGATGAACGCGCCGACAATGATGGCGAGGATCGAAGCCGGCATCGTGATCGACAGGATGTCGGTGATCTTGAAACCGAGCGGCGCGAGCAGCCCGACCATTGCTGCTGTGGCTGCCGACACCGGGCTTGAGGTGATCGCAAGCTGGCCGGCGGTTGCCGACAAGGCGAGTGGGCGCTCGGGGCGCACCTTGTTGGCATGGGCGACCTCGTAGATTACCGGCATCAGCGAATAGTAGATGTTGCCGGTTCCCGCGCCGGCGCAGAAACCGAATGTGGTCAGCGGTGCGACGTAGGTGATCTGGCGGGGGAAGCGGCGGATAACCTTCTGTGCCAGGCTGACCAGGTAATCGATCCCGCCGGCAAGCTGCATCGAGCCCGCCGCAGTGACCACTGCCATGATGATCAGCATTGCCGACAGCGGTACCGATCCCGGCGCCACCCCGAAGCCCACCACGAACAGCAGCACCCCCACAGCGCCGAATAGGCCGATGGCCATGCCCTTGAAGTGCACACCGACGGCGATCAGCGCGATCACCATCGCGCCCTGCACGTAGATCATCATGTTGTCCATCGCATCCCCATTTTTGTTGTTCAGGCCGCATGCCAGCGTCCAGTATGCCGAATAATTATTGCATCAATTTTCCCTGCAATGTAGAAGTCAGGGCTGATTGAGGGGGCTGGCCAAGTCTTTGCGGACTGCTAAACTGATCTGGTCTCCAAACCGGAAAACGTCACTGTGCAAACCATTGCAGATACATTACACAGGCTGCCGGAGCTGTCGCTGTTCCTGAGCATTCTCCTTGGTCACTTCATCGGTCGCTTTCATTTCAAGGGTGTTGGATTCGGAACTGTTGTCGGCACACTGATCGCCGGGATCATCATTGGCATCGTTGCCAAACCGGAATTGCCCGAGTTGTTGCGCTGGGCATTTTTTTACCTGTTCCTGTTTTCCATTGGTTATTCGATCGGCCCGCAGTTCTTCGGCAGCCTGCGCCGCGAAACGCTGCCGCAGGTCGCGCTGGCGGTGATCATTTCCTTGACGGGGCTGGCGACGGTCATCGCCATGGCGGTGCTATTTGATTTTGATGAAGGCATCGCAGTCGGCCTGCTCTCCGGAGGAATGACTCAGTCGGCGGCGCTGGGCACGGGTCTGAGTGCGATTTCGGAGTTGCCGGTTTCAGCAGAACTCAAGGCGACGCTTTCCGCCAATGCGCCGCTGGCCGATGCAATCACCTACGGATTTGGCGATCTCGGGCTGATCCTTTTTCTGACGGCGATCGGGCCATGGTTGATGAAAGCCGATCTGAAAAAGGATGCGCTGGAATTGGAGCAGAAAATGTCAGGCGGCGCTGGACAGAACGAAGTGTTTTACGAAGTC
>CAMAYE010000204.1 GCA_945862135.1 Bordetella parapertussis | reverse complement strand
ATTTGCGCGTGTGAAGCGTTTCGGCGCGCATCAGGTGGCGGTGCTGATGCTGGACCTCGACTATTTCAAGCGCATCAATGACACCCACGGCCATGCGGCCGGCGAGGGGAGAGTGAGCGTATCGCCCGTTCGCGGATCAGCATCGCCACCTGCCGCAATACTTCATCGCCGGCCGCATGGCCGTGGGTGTCATTGATGCGCTTGAAATAGTCGAGGTCCAGCATCAGCACCGCCACCTGATGCGCGCCGAAACGCTTCACACGCGCAAATTCCTCCTCCAGGCGGCCCATGAAAGTGCGGCGGTTGGGCAATCCGGTCAGGGCATCAGTGGTCGCCATTTCCAGCAATTCGGCCTGAAGACGTTTGCGCTCGGTAATGTCTTCGACCACCCGCAGGAAATACAGCGGCTCACCGGCATGATCCGTAACCAGCGACACCGTGCGATTGCCCCAGATCACGCGGCCATCCTTGCACACATAACGCTTTTCAGCGGTCAGGCTGGGAATTCCGCTCATCAGGCGCTCCCGAAACAGTCCTTCATTATCCTGATCCTCAGGATGGGTGACACTGGTCGAGGGCGACCCGACCAGTTCCTCACGGGTATATCCCAGCATGTCGCAGAATTTGCGGTTGACTGCAAGATAACGACCATCCAGTGAGGTGTGCGCAATACCGATTGCGGCCTGCTCGAATGTCGCGCGAAAACGCGCCTCGCTGGTCGCCAATGCAATCGCAGAACGCTCCTGCCGGTGGACCGCCACCACAAGCATGGCAGCAAAACCGAGAATCGCTGCGGTAATCAGTGCGGCCAGAAAATAATCACGGTTGCGATTGCGCATGAACTCGGCCAGCACTTCATCCCGGGAGGCGCCAACCGCAACAATCAGCGGATAACCCGGCAGCGTTCGATAACTCACATAGCGGGTAACGTTGTCGACGCCTTTCTGACTGAGTATTTCACCGACATCGCTGCGCGACTGCTCCCGCAACAGGGTTTCTTCCGCCATGTCGTCACCGAAACTCAGCGTACTGCCGACGCGGCGCGCGCGTGAGATGCCGTCGAGACCGACCAACATCACCAGCCCCTGCTTGCCGATTTCGGCCTTTTGATAGAAGCGGGTGAAATAATCGGGATTCACGGAAAGCACGATGATGCCGCCAAATGAACCGTCAGCCTTGCTCAGCGGACGACTGATCGGAACCTGCCAGGTATCGGATACCCGCCCCAGCAACGGTGTGCTGATATGCAGGTCATCACGACCACGACGCAACTGATGCACCCGGAAATACTCACGATCGGAATAGTTGACCGGCGGCACCGGTTTGCTGCTCACCACGACATTTCCACGCTCGTCTGTGATACTGACGATACTGAACAGGCTTTCGTCGATGATGCCGTCTTTGACGTACTGCTCAATATCCATTCTGGCGCCGATGCGCCGGTATTCGTGTCGCAGGAACAACAGCACGCCATCAAGGCCTTTGAGCGTGCGCGCCACATGTTCTTCGTAGGCCACCGCCAGATTGGAATTCTGCTTCACCACCGAGGCGATGACTTCATCGCGCTCCGCCCGCTCTTCGGTGAGGATCATGGTCCACAAGCCGCCAATCAGAAGCAGCGCGAAAATGACAATCGCTACAGTCACATCGCCACCGCGACCGGAGACGCCGGCTTTCAGCCGGGCCATCAACGTTTGCGGGGGTTGCGTCGCCGGCATGATCCTAAAGCACCCGCCACAAAGCCCCGTCGCATGCGGCATGGCCGTTGCGTTCGAGTCGGATCAATGATGCATGCAGCGAGCGCATTGCAACGTTATGGATACGCGCCGGCACGTCGTCATAGGCATGGGCCACCAGCACTTCCAGCGTTGCCGGCCCTACGAGTGACAATGCTGCACGCACTTTGTCCTCGCGCTTCAGGCGGTGTGCAACCAGGCGCCGCACTTCGTCGTGCGGCGTTTCAATGACATGACCGTGCCCCGGCGCCAGCGCCCCGATCGGCAATTGCAGCAGGCGTTGCAGCGAATCCAGATAGGCCTGCATGTCGCCGTCGGGCGGTGATATCACCACGGTAGAGCCCTGCATGACGTGATCACCGGTAAACAGCACGCCGCGGTCTTCGAGCAAATAACACAAATGGTTTGATGCATGGCCGGGGGTATGCACGGCGCGCAGGCTGAAGCCGTCACAGGCAACGACATCTCCATCGACAAGGGCGCGGTCCGGCGCAAAAGTTTCATCCTGACGGCCATCGGTCGGCACACGGCCAAATCCGAACACCTGTGCACCGGTCGCTGTCTTCAGCGACAGTGCCAGCGGTGAGTGATCGCGATGGGTATGTGTGCAGAAAATCCAGCGCAGGCGGCCATCGGCCGCGGCCAGCAGCGCCTCGCGGTGCGAGTCGATTTCTGGGCCGGGGTCAATCAGCGCGAGGTCATCATGGCCGAGCAGATAGGCATTCGTACCGGGGCCGGTCATTACGCCCGGATTTGGCGCGGTCAGTCGACGCACGCCGGGTGCGATCTCGACCACTTCACCGGGAATGATGGGAATCAATTCTGCCACTGCCCTGCGCCTTCTTTTGTACCCGCTTCCTCGTAACCGGGCTCACCCGGCAGATAACGCCGGCCGTCCTTGCCGATTCGCGGCATCAGCGGACGCACATTGCCCTGTATCGAATCAAGACTGCGGCGCAGGCTGGCCACATCGTTGCAATCGGCAAAGGTTTCCAGCGTGCGCACCGTCGGCGTTCGCATCTCGAACTCGCCACGCTTGTGCAGCGTCAACGCACCAGCGGGACTGATCCAGGTGGCCGCAATGGTCTCGTGATCGTCATGGAAAGGCTCTTGATCAGGCGGCGCCTCGGCCATGAAAAATCGCGTGTCATAACGCCGCGGCGCGGTGACCGGCGTAATCCAGTGCGCGAAATACGTCAGTTGATCGGCGGCAAGCTGCAATCCTTCAGCCGCAATCAGTGCGGCAAAATCAATTTCACCGGCATTCAATTGCCGGCGATGTGCATCAAAACGCGCGGCGACCTGTTCATCGGTCAGCGTGATCATGCGGCCGGCATTGTCGCGAGCCAGCAGCAGACCGGATTCTTCGAACGCTTCACGGATTGCAGCTGCCCAGTAAGCGAGCCCGTCTGCGGTCATGCCAAGTACCCCGCTCGCTGCAACATCATCGAGGCAATTACATAAGCCATTGTTTTTAAATAATAAATCAGCATCATCCAAGCCGCCGCCGGGAAACACATACATCCCCGGCACAAACCCCGACTTGAGATTGCGCCGCATCATCAATACTTCGATGCCGCCTGTCGTGTCTCGCACGATGGTGACCGTGGCCGCCGGCATCGCCGGTGCCGGCACACGATCCTGATCAGCGACCGTTTTTCCGCTTTTGCTGTTCACGCCTTGCCTTTCAGTTTCATATTCGCGATCAAATTCATCACGACTGTTGAACCAGCAGTTTGATCAGGCTGGACGTGTCGAGCTTACCACCGCCCTGTTTCTGCACGCTGGCGTAGAACTGGTCGATCAGTGCAGTGGTCGGCAACTGCGCACCGTTGCCGCGCGCCGCTTCCATCGCGATGCGCAGATCTTTGCGCATCAGGTCTACCGCAAACCCGAAATCGAATTTTCCGTCGACCATCGTCTTGCCGCGATTCTCCATCTGCCATGAAGTGGCCGCGCCCTTGGAGATCACATCAACCACACGTTTGCCATCGAGACCGGCATGCAGCGCAAACGCCAGCCCCTCGGCCAATCCCTGCACAACACCGGCGACACAGATCTGGTTGACCATCTTGGTTTTCTGGCCGGCGCCCGATTCCCCCATCAGCGTGACCGCGCGGGCGTAATGCTTGATCACCGGCTCGGCCCGCTCATAGGCCGCAACATCGCCCCCGACCATAACGGTCAGAATGCCCTGCTCGGCGCCGGATTGGCCACCGGACACGGGGGCATCGAGGAAATGTAATCCGCGTGCCTTTGCCACGTCGTACAACTCCTGCGCGACGCTGGCGGATGTCGTCGTATGGTCAACAAAAATCGCATCACGCGTCATTGCTGCAAAAGCGCCGCCATCACCCGCAGTGACCTGACGTAGGTCATCGTCGTTCCCCACGCAACTGAATACGAACGCTGCATCTCGAGCTGCTGCGGCCGGCGTATCGGCCGCCGAACCGCCGTGACGCGCAACCCAGGCCTCGGCCTTGGCACGGGTGCGGTTATAAACGGTGACGTTATGGCCGGCCTTGGCCAGATGACCGGCCATTGGAGCCCCCATCACGCCGGTGCCGATAAATGCGAGTTTCATCCTTGGAATCCTTAACAGTCATTTAAAGCGGCAGTGAATATATCGACAAAACACGGCCATACGAAATGCATTTCTTCAGAGTTTGCAAATAATAATGAGAACGGTTATCATTAATATGATTGACTTGTAATTATTTGATTTTAAAAGATATTTAAGATCGACCTGGTTTCATTCATTTCTGCGCCGTGCCCAACTCATCAACACCACGCAACAACCATCTGTCCGGCATCACTATCTCGGTGGCCTTGCACACGGCCGCCATTGCCGGTGTGCTCAGTTATGCACCGGCAAGACAAACGTTACTGGACATCGCTCCGGTCATGGTCAGCCTGTTGCCGCCGCAGAAACCGGAAATTCCGCAGCAACTGCCCAAACCCAAACCGGTGGTCAAACAGGCCTACCGCAAAGTCGATCCGATTCCACAAACGGTTTTGACTACACCGGAATCAGCGCCGGCGCCGGCAGCCACGGTCGCACCGCCGCCACCGACAGAACCACGCCCCGCGGAACCGGTTGCCGCTACACAACCGGCACCGGTCGCACCGCCGCGATTCAACGCGAACTACCTGAACAATCCCGCGCCGCGCTACCCGGCGGTTTCACGCCGCCTGCGCGAAGAAGGCCGCGTCACTTTGCGAGTCTTCGTTGATGCCCAGGGATTGCCCGCACGTATCGAACTGCGTACCTCCAGCGGTTATGAACGGCTTGACCACATTGCACTGGAAACCGTCAGGCAGTGGAAATTTGTGCCTGCACGCCGCGGTGATGAAGCCATCAGCGCCTGGGTACTCGTCCCCATTTCATTCAGTCTAAGGAGTTAAAACTTGGAACCGCAACAAACCATCGGCCTTGGCCATTTTCTCGGACAGACTGATGTGGTCGGTAAAACCCTGCTGGTAATCCTGCTGCTGATGAGCATGGTCACCTGGTACCTGATCATCACCAAAACGGTTAGCGCATTCCTGCAGCGCCGCAGCTCCAGGCGTTTTCTTGATGCATTCTGGAATGCGCCGTCCCTTCAATCCGTGGCGACCACGCTTGAACAGCAGCATCCGGACGAACCGTTTTCACATCTGACCTGGCATGCGATCGTCGCTGTGCGCCATCACCAGCGGCACGGTGCCCATAAGCTGGATGAAGCCGGCTCGGGTGCAGACTTCGTCACCCGCTCGATGCGGCGCGTCATCGACGAAGAAACGGCGCGCTTCGAATCCGGACTCACCATACTCGCATCAGTCGGCAGCACCGCGCCCTTCATCGGTTTGTTCGGAACGGTATGGGGCGTCTATCACGCGCTCGTCAATATCGGCATGAGTGGTCAGAGCACGCTGGACAAAGTCGCCGGCCCGGTCGGCGAAGCGCTGATCATGACCGCGCTGGGCCTCGCCGTCGCCATTCCCGCAGTGCTCGCCTACAACTTCGCGGTGCGCAGCAACCGCATGGTGCTGGCGCAGCTCGATTCGTTTGCACATGACCTGTATGCATTCCTGACCACCGGCTCCCATGTCAACGATGTGGCGACGGTCGCGCCGGTACGCCCTGCCGCGGTCGCCAGGGCAGGAGCCTGACCATCATGGCTTTTGGCGGATTCA
>CAMAYE010000203.1 GCA_945862135.1 Bordetella parapertussis | reverse complement strand
TTCTGGAGCTTGTAGAGCGCATCGCTGTGGTTGATGCGGGACGATTGGTTGCGATCGGACAGAAGCAGGAAATGATCGAGCGCCTTGCCGCGGGCATCGATGTCAAACGTCATGACTCACAGGCGGCAGCATGAAGATCAACGTATTCGGTGTGTCGACAGTTGAGGATGATGAGCAGAGGGTCAGTCGTTATCTGGTGTGGGCGACGGGCGTCACCGTTGCAGTCGCGCTGATCTGGGCGGGCAATTTTGAGCTTGATGAGATTACGAAAGCCCAGGGCCGAGTCATCCCGGCAAGCCGCGAGCAGGTGATTCAAAGTCTGGACTCCGGGGTACTTAACGAGCTGTTGGTCCGTGAAGGCGATAGTGTCGTTGCCGGGCAGATTCTATTAAAAATAGACGATGCGCGAAGCGGGCCCATGTTCCGGGAAGCCCGCGCAAAAAAAGTGGCCCTCGCGGCTCAGGCGTCCCGTCTGCGGGCTGAGGCCTTGTCATTGCCGCTGGAATTTCCCCCGGAAGTTATGGCGCAACCCGAGTTAGTGAAACAGGAGCGACAGGCATATATGGCGCGGCGCCAAGCACTGGATCAGCAGGTTGCGTCTGTGAAGAACTCGCTGACGGCCAATGCGTCTTCAGTCAAAGCCGTTCAGGCATCGATTGCCGCAACGGGCCGGGAACTGGAGATGACGCGGCCGCTCGTCGCCCAGGGTGTCATTTCCGAAGTTGAGGTGCTGAGGCTGCAGCGTCAATTAGCTGATCTGCAACGGCAAGTGGCTGATCTCGCGCGGCAGCAGGCTGATCTAGAGGGGCAGATCGTGGAGCGGCGCAATCGGTACCTGACTGAGGCAAACAATGAACTGGTCAAGGTTGGTTCCGAGTTGTCGCAGGCTGGGGAAACGGCAGATGCGCGCGAGGATGCCTTCCGGCGCACTGTGGTTCGCTCTCCGGTCAAAGGAATTATCAAGAATGTTCAACTAACCACAGTAGGTGCGGTTATTCAGCCCGCCCAGAATATCCTCGAGATCGTTCCCACCGAGGATGAAATGCTCGTTGAAGCGTATGTAAAACCAGCGGAGGTTGCTTTCCTCAAAATTGGCATGCCGGCGACGGTAAAGCTGACTGCTTACGACTATAACCGCTACGGCGGCCTTCAAGGCACATTGGAGCACCTGAGTCCGGATACCCTCAAGGATGAGCGCAACCGGAGATCAGGCAATCCGGTGGAACGGGAGGAGGGGTTGTATCGCATCATTGTCCGCATTCGGGATACGGACCGCATGCGGCACGGGATGAATATGCAGCCGATCCCCGGGATGACTGCGTTTGTGGAAATCAGGACCGGCAGCAAAACGGTACTGGAATACCTGTTCCGGCCGCTTCAATCAGTAACGCAAGCGTTGCGAGAGCGTTAGTCTGGTAGTCTGAATTTTATTATTTTAAATCTGACTGTTCTTTTGAACTAGCTTTCAATCCGGTCAATCGCTTTCTTGCAGATAGCGACTACCCGTTTGTGTGCTGTTTTGCGCTTGCGCCGGCTTGCATGTTCAGGAATGTCTTCAATTTTCTTGATGACACTTTTGAAGGCGCGTAAGAGTTGTTTGGACTCGGCAAGTATGTTCGGGTATTTCCTGAGCACTGAGATGTCTCTTCGGGTTAGCGCCTGAAGGACTTCATACTGCGTTCGGGATACTTTTAATGATTTCATGATTTTCTCGAATGATTAGTTAACTGAGGGCTGAGAAAATTTATTGAGCATTTTCAGTTTGGTCATTGATTCGCTTCATGCGGCGCAAATTTGCTAACAATATCTGTGGATAAAAATTAGAGAGCCGCCCTGGATACTCCATTAACCTATTGATTTTTAAAAATTATTTTTATCTATTTAAAAAAAGAAGTGAATTCGAGCCGATCTGTTTTTCGTGCAACCTCTTGTGGCGCAGGAATTTAATTCTCGGATGAAACTGTTCAAGTTTGATGGCTGGAAGTCGAAATAGTCTGTAACAGCTATGCCACAATGAGAAGAGAGGTGCAGATTGATCAATATGGAGAATCTCATGGAAACGACGGAATCAAACAAAATTTCCAAGGACATGAACTGGGCCGACTATTTTGACTCCCTTATCAATGAAGCTTGGCTGGAGTCCCGCAAGCATGGGTCTCTGGGGATCAATTTCGCAGACCTGAAAGCGAAGAGGCCAGAGGCGCTTGAGGAAATGCGTGACAGCAAGAATTGACTGGCTCGCTCGGCAATAAACGTTAATCCGCGGTATCCCGGTTTTGCGGTGAGATCATCAGTAAAAAAGGGATCTCGCCCGCGCCAAGAATCAATGAACCCGTTGCCAACACGATCTTTTTAGTATTTTTGTTGATGGCGTGGTCCAGATGATAGGTCATTGGCGACGGATAGCTGCCCTCGCTGTCCAGATGTTTGATGAATGCATCAACGACTTCCGAAGCTGGCAGGTCCAGCAAATCGGACGGAGCATCAAACGTATACATTTCGTTTCCGCCGGTTTCTGAATCAATCATCGCTGCACAGAATGTCTTTTGCGCCATGTTTACCTTGCGTGGTTTAAGCTAAACAGGCAGATAACATCAATTATGTGACGAAATGATGTCAATGGCGAACCGCGCCCAATTTTGCGTGCAAGTCTTGCCAAGAAACCCGGAAGGTGGATCTGCTGGCATTGGTTTGCAGTGCAGTGGGCGCGGTAGCGAAGCGGTCGCGCCGATTAGCCCGCTGGTCGATAAGTCATTTTTCAAGCTGTGGGAGCTTGATCTACCTCTGCCAATCCAAATTACAGCAGCGCAGTCCGTTAACGCGAATGTTGGCTTTATTTGCCCAATTCCATCTAATCAGCAGGGCAATTCAATAAACAGCAGGGACAAACATTTCCTTGGGAACGGGATTGCGAAAATATTCCGGGTTGTAAACACGTTCGGGCAGAACTACGGGCGGGTGTTCTACTTCTTCGTAAGGCACTTGGCTGAGGAGGTGATGAATACAGTTTAGGCGAGCCTTTTTCTTGTCGACCGCCTCAATAATCCACCAGGGCGCTTCGGGAATATGTGTGCGCTCAAGCATGGTTTCCTTGACCTTGGTGTAGTCTTCCCAGCGACGCCGGGACTCCATGTCCATCGGGCTGAGTTTCCACTGTTTTAACGGGTCATGTATGCGCATTTTGAAGCGCAGTTCTTGTTCGTCATCAGTGATTGAGAACCAGTATTTGATCAAGATGATGCCGGATCGGATCAGCATTTTCTCGAATTCTGGAACGCTGCGATAAAACTCTTCGTATTCTTCCTCATTACAGAAGCCCATAACTTTTTCTACGCCCGCACGGTTATACCAACTGCGGTCAAAGAGGACTATTTCGCCGGCAGCAGGCAGGTGCGAGACGTAACGCTGGAAATACCACTGTGTCCGTTCCCGCGCACTCGGTGCCGGCAATGCGGCCACCCGGCAGACGCGAGGATTCAGGCGCTGGGTGATGCGTTTGATGACGCCCCCTTTGCCCGCTGCATCACGGCCTTCGAAGAGCACTACGACTTTCAACCCTTGGTTAACTACCCAGTCTTGAAGTTTTACAAGTTCCCCCTGTAGCCGAAAAAGCTCTCGAAAGTAGAAGTGTCTATCCGTATCGGATGACTTGCTTGCCGCCTCTGCAGCCTCTTCGACCAAGTCATTCATTCGGTCGTCGTCGATCTCCATTTCGAGCTCTTCATCAAAACCGTCCAGCATCTCAGCGTGAATTCGGCGTTCGTAATCGTTAAGTTCGTTGGATTTATCTGAATTCATAGTGGCTCAATTGCGTAAATGGACTAAGCATGCATGAGGGATGCAAGCATAAAAGACTGGCATTACATCACAAAAATTATAGCCATTTAAGATGACGGCATTTTTACAGGCCCGGCTAATCGGGGTGAGTGCAATCCCCCGGCTCTCTAATCAACAGCAGAGCCGCAACCGCGACTTGTCATCAATCCGACATTTACGATGGGTTACATTAACAAAAGGCATCGCCCCGTGGTGCTGGTTTGCACATCAGGGATCCTATCGATGCAATTCCTGTTGTTACCTTTCCGCCGCCGCTATGCCACGATGACATTGATGGTCATCGCAGCATGCGCTTCATTCGTGCTGGCGCAGACTTGGAGCATGTTCTGGTTGCCCTGCATCTTGGCCGCGGCGTTGTCGCTGCTCGGTCTGCACGATCTCCTTCAGACCCGACACAGTGTGCTGCGCAGTTACCCGATTGCCGCCCACGTCCGCTTCCTGCTGGAGCACATCCGTCCGGAAATCCGCCAATATTTTCTTGAGGACGATTCGACCGGTACGCCGTTCGCACGCAAAAAACGTGCGATCGTTTATCAACGCGCCAAAGGGCAGCTTGACAAGGTGCCATTCGGCACTCAACTGGACGTCTATGACACCGCGTTCGAGTGGTTGAGCCATTCGGTATCCGCATGCGAACCTTCGCGCGAACCGTTCCGGGTAATGATTGGCGGTCCGGCCTGCACTCGTCCCTATGCCGCCTCTATATTCAATATCTCGGCAATGAGTTTCGGCGCGCTGAGTGCCAACGCAGTGCGCGCTCTGAACAAGGGTGCCCGGCTCGGCGGATTTGCCCAGGATACCGGTGAAGGTGGTGTCAGCGCCTATCACCGTGAACACGGCGGCGACCTGATCTGGGAAATCGGCAGCGGCTATTTCGGCTGCCGAAACGAAGACGGCAGTTTTTCGGCGCAACACTTCGTCGAAACCGCATCTGCGGACCAGATCCGTATGATTGAGATCAAACTCTCCCAAGGGGCCAAACCCGGTCACGGTGGCGTGCTGCCTGCCGCCAAGGTATCGCCGGAGATCGCTGCGACACGAGGCATACCGATGGGCGTTGATTGTGTCTCCCCGGCACGGCACAGCGCGTTTTCAACGCCAGTCGAACTGCTGGAATTCGTCGCCACGCTGCGGCAACTGTCCGGCGGAAAACCGACCGGGTTCAAACTGTGCATCGGTCACCCATGGGAATTTCTCGCTATCTGCAAGGCGATGCTGCAAACCGGTATTACGCCGGATTTCATCGTCATCGACGGCACAGAGGGCGGCACCGGCGCAGCCCCTCTGGAATTTGTCGATCACATCGGCATGCCCCTACGCGACGGCCTGACGTTTGCCCACAACGCCCTCGTCGGGCTGAACCTGCGCCAGAAAATCCGTATCGGCGCTGCCGGCAAGATCACCTCCGCGTTCGACATTGCGCGCGTCATGGCGCTGGGCGCCGACTGGTGCAACGCCGCGCGCGGATTCATGTTCGCCATCGGCTGCATCCAGGCGCAGAGCTGCCATACCGACCGTTGCCCGACAGGAGTCGCGACTCAGGATATTTATCGCCAACGCTCGCTTGTGGTCAATGACAAGGCCGAACGTGTGTTGCGTTTTCATCAGTCCACGCTGCAGGCGCTGGCTGAGGTCATTGCAGCTGCTGGGCTGCGCTCCCCGGACCAACTCATGCTGAATCATCTATGGCGGCGTGTTTCGGCCAATTGCGTTGAAAGTTATGCGCAAATCTATCCGGCACTCCCACCCGGTGCACTCCTCAACGGCACCGATGATCCGCGTTATGCCGAAGCATGGGCACTGGCGCGCGCCGACAGCTTCATGCCGGTTGCGGTACACGCCGCAGAGATCGCCGGTCGGCAGCTTGCATGACCTCATGGCGTTATGTAACCGCTGTGGATGTGGCCTGACTGGTTTTTTATGTCAGGTTCAATGACGTACGTTACTGCATAGCCGCCGCCTGTTCTGATGCTGGCGGTTTCGCGTTTATTGCGGCGTGGTCCGGCGGCCGACAGCCCAGCGCATTGTGCGGTCGGGTGAATACTGTTTTTTATGGCAGCAGATTTTCTGTGGCGAAATGTTCGGCGGATAAGTTCCCGCGTTCACGTCATAGTGGGTGACTCATATTCGTGCGAATTCCGTGCGAATTTCGAACGGTATATTCGCACGGGCA
>CAMAYE010000202.1 GCA_945862135.1 Bordetella parapertussis | reverse complement strand
CGCGGGCGCGAAGAACACGATTTATGCCGGCGGCAAGACGGCGTCCTATCTGATGTTGCCGATCATTCCGGCGAAGAAGGGGCGTTAACCGGTTCAATCGTTCTAACGGTAAAAAAGCGCCTTAGATGGCGCTTTTTTTTGCCGGTCGTTAAGTCGGTAATTGGTAAATACAGTTCGAATTCTGCTAATTTGTTTTGACGCCACATATAAAAATTTATTAATAATCAAATATATATACAATAAAACATCTTCGGGTGGCCATGAGCGCAAGGTTATTTGTGGTGACAAATTGTCACCACAAAGGTATAGTTCATGCGTTGCCTGCTAAACACAGCTATCGAAAATCTGATTACTTAATACAAGCCGAATACATTCTGTAAAACAAAACTTGAAACTGACGCTAAAACTGAAACTGACGACAACACATAGACACTGAAACTGATAATTACACTGACTCTGCCGCCGCTAAACATACTGACGCTGATACTCAAAAAGACAATGACAACCAAGATGGCAACAAAAACATCAGATGAGCGGGGCCGCATCACAGCCCGTCTTCCTCAGGCACATGTAAGCGTGCTGGAGGAGGCGGCGGCGTTGGTGGGTGTCACGGTTAATCAGTTCGTCGTGCAAGCTGCTTCGGAAAAAGCGCGCGCGATTATTGAAACCTGCACGCGGATCGACGTATCGCGTCGTGATGCTGCCCTTATTGCAAATTTGCTGGACGCCCCACCTGCGCCGAATGCGGCGCTGCGCAAGGCGGCCCGGCTCTACAATAAGGCCGTAAAGCATGAAGAACAGGATCCAGTTTCAAGCGCTTCAAGATAGTCACGATACCGCGGGGTTCAGCTGCGGAGTAACCGTCCTCGATCAGTGGCTTCGGGGCATTGCCCGCCAGCACATCAACAAAGGCATTTCCCGCACATTTGTCGCGGTTGATGCCGATTCGCCGAAGCAGATTCTCGGCTACTACAGCTTAACCGTCGCTGAACTCGACACCGACAAACTGCCTAAGGATGTCGCCCGGAAGCTGCCGCGACGGGCGCCACTGGTATTGATCGGGCGCCTGGCCAATGCGGTCGCAGTGCGCGGTCAGGGCTTCGGGTCATTGCTGGTGATCGATGCGTTGAGGCGGATTGTCGAGGTGTCCAACAACGTCGGCGTGAGCCTGATCATGGTCGATGCGAAGGACGATCAGGCTGCCAGCTTTTATCGGCACTATGGTTTTGTTCCGTTGCTGGATGCGCCGCTGCGTCTGGTGTTGCCGGTGGGGACAGCACGGCAGATTTTGACTTAGTGCGAGCCTGATGCCGTGTTGCTGGTTGTCGCGGGAAACCACCACGCCGGCCATTGCAGCACCCGGTCGGCGATCATCGAGTAACCGCTGCTGTCGGGATGCGTGCCGTCGCCTTTTGCGACGGCACGTTGCCATCGGACTTCACCTGTCAGTTCCCGGGCGAGGGGCAGGTAGGGCACGCCCAGTGCCGCACAGGCCTCAGCATAACGCGCACACAGTGCGATGATCCGCCGGTCCTGCTCCACGTCGTTGACCGGCAGCGGTCCGACGATCAGCACCGCGCCGAGATTTCTGGCCCCGGTGATAATGGCCGTCAGATTGACCACGCTGTCATTGACGGAAACACGCAACGCGCCGCCTTCTGCGGTCATGTCATTGGCGCCGAAGGAAAACACGCTGCCGTAGCGGCATTCGCGCTGCATTCTTGCGGTGCATTCCGCAAGCCAGCGATTGCGGATGTCGGCGCTGGTGTCGCGCCGCACGCCGAGGTTGTATGGCGTGAGGTCGTGGCCGTCATGGCGCGCGGCGGCGGCAACACGACCAACCCAACCCAGTGCCGTCTCATCCGCAGTGCCTTGGACAAACGAATCGCCGACAAAGCAGATGCGATGGTCTGTATGCACGGGCGGTTTGGACTGGCTGATCAGGAGTGATCGAGGGTGTCTCGGGCCCAGGCCAGCACCGCGGTCAGCCGCGGCGGCAGCACATCCTCGGATTCATCGAAAGTAACCCAGCGCCATTCATCGTAAGCAGGCTGGCCGAGTTCATGCACGATGGGCAGCGTCACTTCGGCGGTGTTGGTGATCGCCAGGTAGTAGCGTGCGATTTCACCGGTGCCGTAGGCGATGGTTTCCTTGTGCGACTCGGCGGAATCGAAAGTCAGGTCGGAGATGCCGGTACCTTCGGTCGCTTCGCGGCGCGCGGCGTCGTGCGCGCTTTCGCCTTCTTCAAGCAAGCCCTTGGGGAAATCCCAGTTATTGCCCGAGCGTAATACCAGCAGGCGCCAGTCGCCGCCGCGGCGCCGTGCGATGACGACGCCGGCCGAACGGACAACCGTTGCGGGCGCGGTCACGGAATCTGGATCTTGCTGCCGGGATTGCCCATGCCGGGCACGACAATCGATGAAGCCTGCTGGCGGCGCAGTTCCTGCAGTTCACGCACCGTACGTTCCACCGCTTCCTTGGCGGCATCACCGAATTTTTCGACGGCTTCGGCTACACCGGCGGCTTCGATTTCGAAGTTGATCGGCAGCGGGCCGGCATTGGTCATGATCTGCGCTTCGCCGAGATAGATCGTCGGGCGCGCGCTGTCGTCGGCGCCGTCGCTGGTGATCGGGGTCATGCGGCGGATGGTGCCTACTTTGCGGTCGGTGATGATGTCTTCGCGATACAGCGTCGTCGCGTCCATTTTGCTGTCAGGGGTATCGGGTCTCTGGGCCATGGCGTTTGCATCCGGTGTGGAAGGTAGAAAAAGTTGGGAAGGGGCGTAGGGTATCAAAAACGCCCGGGGCATGGCATGCCCGGTGCGATAATGCCGTCATGTCCGGCATCATTCTGACCACCATCAACGCCCGTTATGTCCATGCGGCCCTCGGCCTGCGCTATCTGCGCGCCAATATGGGGCCTTTGCGCGACGCGACGCGGATTCGCGAGTTCGTGCTCGGCGACCGACCGGCCGACATCGCCGAACGCCTGCTTGCCGACAAGCCGCAGCTGATCGGCTTCGGCGTCTACATCTGGAATGTCGAGGAAACCACGCGGCTGATCGCCATCATCAAGCGTGTTGCGCCGGAAGTGGTCGTTGTTGTCGGCGGACCGGAAGTCAGTTACGAGACGGATGAGCAACGCATCTGCGCGCTGGCCGACTATGTGGTCACCGGCTGGGGCGATGTGACGTTTCCGCAGTTGTGCGCCGACATCATGGCCGGCAAGCTGCCGCAGCAGAAGATTCATGCCGGTGTGCAGCCCAAACTTGCGGAGATCGCACTGCCTTATGCCGAATACACCGATGAAGACATCGCACGGCGTTTCATATATGTCGAAGCCTCGCGCGGCTGCCCCTTTAAATGCGAGTTCTGCCTGTCGGCGCTGGACAAAACGGCGTGGCCGTTTGAGGCGGAACGTTTTCTGGCCGAACTGAAGGCGTTGTATGACCGCGGTGCGCGGCATTTCCGTTTTGTTGACCGCACCTTCAATCTGAAAGTGGCGGCAAGTCTGGCGATTCTCGATTTTTTCCTTGAGCGCCTCAGTGATGACCTGTTCATTCATTTTGAGTTGATCCCCGATCACCTGCCGGAAAAACTCAAGGCGGCGATCCTGCGTTTCCCGCAGGGCCGGCTGCATTTCGAGGTCGGCATCCAGACCTGGGATGAAGCGGTGCAGGCGCGCATCTCGCGCAAGCAGGACAATGCGCTGGCCGAGGCCAATCTGCGCTGGCTGCGTGAGGAGTCCCCGGCGCTGATTCATGTCGATCTGATTGCCGGACTGCCCGGTGAGGACCTCGCCACATTCGGCCGTGGTTTTGACCGGCTCTATGCGCTGAAGCCTCACGAAATCCAGGTCGGCATTCTCAAGCGGCTGCGCGGCGCGCCGATCGACCGCCACACTGTCGGGCATGCGATGCGCTACAGCCCGGATACGCCCTATGTGGTGCTGGCCACCGACGCCATGAGCTTTAATGACGTACAACGCATCGTTCGCTTCGCCCGCTACTGGGATCTGGTCGGCAACTCCGGCCGTTTCCACCGTGCTTTGCCGCTGCTGCTGGCCGATTCGCCGTTCGCGCGTTTCATGCAGTTCACCGACTGGCTGTATGCACGCACCGCGAAGACCCATGAATTTGCACTGGAAAAATTGTGCGGGTACCTGCACGATTTCCTGGTCGAGACGGGTTCCGATGCGGCGACGGTGGCAATAGCAGTGGTCGGCGACTACGAAGCGAGTGGCGCCAAGGGGCGCCTGCCGTTCATGAAAACCGGTACGCGGCCGGAACCGCAACCGGGCGCGCGCAGCAAGTTGCGCCAGACGCGGCATGTGCACGCGTGAATTCCGGCATATGCAGCGTCAGGATATCCAGCGAGATGATGAGGTAAACCATGCGACGATTTGATCCAAACGAATTTGCCCGCAACGTGCTGGGCGAAAAGCTGCAGTCCTGCAGTGAGCGGCCAATGACCGGTTTTTTCCGCGACGGCTGCTGCAATACCAGCCCGGAAGACGCCGGCGTGCATACGGTGTGCGCGGTGATGACCGCGGAGTTTCTTGAATTCAGCAAGGCCCGCGGCAATGACCTGTCGACGCCGGTGCCGGAGTTCGGTTTTCCTGGGCTCCAGCCGGGCGACCGCTGGTGCCTGTGTGCGCCGCGCTGGCGCGAGGCGCTCGATGCGGGCTGTGCGCCGCGGGTAGTGCTGGGGGCGACGCATGAGGCATCGCTGGAGTTTGCTTCATTGGCAGATTACAAAAAACACGCAATCGACCTTTCTTGAGGAAGGAACCGCATGACTGACATCGACGGCAAGACCCTGACCGCAGTGCCCGGGCAGGACCTGATCACGCTGACACACATCATCTATGCGCTGCATGCCTTCAGCGTACTGACAGGGATGTTCAGCGCCGCCTTCATCGTCACCGCCTTTCTCAGCGGCTGGCCGTCGATCATTGCGGTGATCATCAATTACGTGAAACGTGACAGCGTGCGCGGTACATTCCTCGATTCGCATTTCTCCTGGCAGATCCGCACCTTCTGGTGGTCGCTGTTGTGGGTGGTGATTGCCAGCGTGATGATCGCCACCATCATCGGCATGGTGATCGGTGTGCCGATCATGATTGTTGTTGGCTTGTGGATTCTGTACCGCATCATCCGCGGCTGGCTGGCACTGATGAGCCGCAACGCGATGCCGCTGCCCGACTGAAATGTCGGTACGCATCGACAAGTGGCTCTGGGCCGCACGTTTTTTCAAGACGCGTTCGGTGGCGCAGCAAGCGGTCGAAGGCGGCAAGGTGCGGGTCAACGGCGAACGCGTCAAACCGGCCAAGGATCTGCGCGTCGGTGATGAGCTGGCGATCCAGATCGGCAATGCGGAGTGGATCATCCGCGTCGAACAACTATCCGACAAACGTGGTCCGGCAACCGTTGCGCGTACGCTGTATGCTGAAGACGAAGCCAGTCGCATCCGGCGTGAAGAGCAGGCGGCACTGCGCAAGTTTGCCGCCGATCCTGCGCAGGACATCCACGGCCGGCCGACCAAGCGCGAGCGGCGGCAGCTCGACCGCTGGCGCGATCACTAGATTTGCAAAAGGAACTGGGCCATGAGCAACAACGACATTACAAAAAACATCGACCTCGAACAGGCCGCAAAGCTGATCCATGAACTGGAGCGCGATCTGGCGAAGGTGCAGGGTGGTGCGGGAGATGTGCAACGCCTGCGCGATGAAGTGGAGACCCTGCGCAATGTGCTCAACTCACCGGTGCAGCGCCACCACTGGGTCAGCGACAGCCTGCATGACATTCGCGGCCTGCTCGACGAGACCGTGGACGAAGCGATTTACGAAGGCACGACGATCAGCCGTTATGCCGCGGACATCGCGCGCATACTCGGATTATAAAAATATCAATATAATCAAAAAGTTATATAGATTTCCGCCGGGTGTTCAGCCGCGTTGTACGCCCGCCTTGCCGTCTTCCACCACGTAGTGTCCGACATCAAACACCCGCGACTGCGGATCAGCAATCTCG
>CAMAYE010000201.1 GCA_945862135.1 Bordetella parapertussis | reverse complement strand
TCGTGCGCGAGCCGGGACTGGAATGCGCGCTCGGCATCGCTGTGCTGCCTGTACGAAATCCAGGCAGCAACAACGACGACTGCAATCAGCACCAAACAACCCAGCACGCCCAGAAAATCAATCGCGTGCCGCGAGGACGTTGCCGCTTGGTCGTTTTTGCCCATTACATTTCCTCCTCTGGCACGAGCACAGCGCACCAGCCTCGTACCCGTCAACCTGCATGTCAGGGCCTTCGCCCCCTCACAAACGCCACCATTTCACCGATCAGCAATACTCCGGTATGCGCGCCATGCCAACCACCCCGCCAGCAGCAAAGCACCCATCGTCAGTGCAAGCGTCAGCGCACTGCCGGAAACCAGCGGCGAAACCAGCCCCGCAGTCAGCCCTGCAAACAGGCTGTGCGCGAAACCCTGAAGCGAAGATGTCATCCCGCGCAACTGCGGATAGAGTTCCAGCGCCAGCAATGTTGCACTGGGCATCACCAGCGCCATACCGATGGTGTAACCCATTACTGGCAGCACCGTCCATGGCAAAGCCGGCGGCAGCAGCAGACAATACGCGATGTTAATCACCGCAGCAGCGCACATGATCAGGTAGCCAATGCTTATGGTACGGCGCGGGGTGATCAGCCGCGCAAGGCGGCCCGAGAGGAAGGCGCCGATCATCACGCCGCCAATACCCGGCACGAACAGCCAGGCAAAATCCCGCTCCGTCATGCCAAGCAGATCATAAATGACCGCCGGGGCCGATACGATGTACAGGAAAAATCCGGAAAAATTGAAAGCGATCACCAGACAGAGCAGCACAAGCCTGCCATTGCCGCCAAGGCGCAGATAATTCTGCAGCAACAGACCTGCGCGGAACGGCTGCCGGTCACCGGCGACATGCGTTTCCGGCAACCAGCGCAGGGTTGCTGCGAGCAGCACGAGACCATAAATCGCCAGAAACCAGAAAATTGCACGCCAACCGACGGCCCCCTGCAGCCAGCCGCCAATGACAGGCGCGATTGCCGGTGCAATGGCGAATATCATGGTCACCAGCGACATCAGGTGTTGCGCCTCATGCCCTTCCAGACTGTCGCGAATGATCGCACGACCGACGATGATCCCCGCCCCGGCCGACAAACCCTGGATTGCACGCCACCACAGCAACTGCGGCAAGCTGTCTGCAACCGCGCAACCCATGGAAGCAAAAACATACAGGCTAAGACTGACGAGAATCACCGGACGCCGGCCAAACGAATCGGACAACGTTCCATGAAACAACGTCATGAACGCCAGCGTGAACAGGTAAAGACTCAGTGTCTGCTGCAGCTGCGCCGGTGTGGCGGCAAACTCGGCCCCGATATGGGGAAATGACGGCAGATAGGTGTCGATGGTGAACGGGCCGATCATCGCCAGTGCAGCCAGTATTGTAGCCAGCGCCGGCAGCGCGATCTGCGCCAAATGCCGTGGGGAAGTGGTCATGCGGCTTCGGGTTTGTGATGCGGCGCGCCCCCGATATTCACGCCACCTACCGCCGGCGGTTCAGGGACATGCTCCACCGGTGTCGCCGAACATCATAACGGGATTCTGCCGACGAAGTGCGACCGGTTCAGTTTTCCTGCGGCGAAGACTCCACAACCGTCAGCTCGATCTCCACCCAAAACAGCGAACCCAGATCACATCGACTGTTGACGCCGATACGGCCTTGCATCAGCTCCACCAATTTCTTTGAAATTGACAGCCCCAGACCGGCACCCTCATAGCGCCGTGACAATGAAGAATCCACCTGCTTGAACGGCTCGAACAAACCCTTCAGGGCCGCCTCATCGATGCCGATGCCGGTATCGAAAACTTCGAGGCGCAGAGAATATTTCCCCGGCTCGGCGCTCCACCCGCCGGCAACAACCTGCACCCGGCCTGCTTCGGTAAACTTGATCGCATTGTTGACCAGGTTCGAAAGTACCTGCCGCAGGCGCAACGGATCGCCGAGACAACACACGGGGAGATTTTCGGCGGCTTCGAATTCCAGAGTCAGATTCTTGACGCGGGCATTCTGCGCGTAAAGAGCGGCCACACCGGCCGCCAGTTCCCGGGGTGAAAACTGCGACTCATGGATCGCCATTTCACCGGCCTCGATCGTCGACATGTCGAGCACGTGATTGATGATGTCGCGCAATTGCAGACTGCTCGTGTGAATCATGTCGGCAAATTCCTGCTGCTCGCGGTTCAGTTGCGTTCCCTTAAGCAACTCGGAGAAACCAAGCAATCCGTTAAGTGGTGTGCGCAGCTCGTGACTGACCGCCGACAGAAACTCCGATTTGGCCATGCTGGCCTCCTCGGCACGCTGTTTCAGCCGACTCAACTGCACCACATCCGCCTCGCGACGCTTCAGCAGCCGCACAAAAAGCCACAGAAAAAGTCCGGCAACCGTCAACCCAAGCACCGTTGCCGCAACGATGTTCCACGCTAACTCCCACCATTGTTTCAGATAAGTTTTCTCGGGAACCGTAACCGTCAGCAGCCCGGGGGAACGTTCCAGGCGGCGCACCCCGACCAGGCGCCTGTCGTTGACTGAGGGATCCGAAAAGCGCGGCCCCCCATAAAACATCACACCTGCGCCGGACGGATTGTTCTTCAGAATTGAAGGCATGGCGCCGTTGCGAAAAGTATCACCCAGCAACTGTTCATCGCGCGGCCATCTCGACAGCAGCAGGTAGTCATCGCGGAACAGCGAGATGGTACTCCCCGGTGCGGCATGGATCTGCTCGAAGAAATCCGAAAAGAAGCTGCTGCGCAGTCCAACCACCACCATCCCGATGAACTGCCCCTTGTTGCCGGTCAGTTTATGGCTGATATAAAAGGTCCAGGTTCCATTGACTCGGTTGCGGATCGGTACGCTGATCCTGCGCTTTACGCCCTGGTGATCGCCCTGCAATGCCTCCAAGAAATAGTCGCGATCCGCCAAATTTATTTTCGGTGGCGGATAACTGCGTGTGGAGTTGATGATTTCGCCGTTATCCGCGATCACCGCAAGCACATCAATATGCGGCAGCGCCGATATGCGGTCTTTCAGGGTCTGATGCAGCGCCGGTCCGGACATGCCGGCGCGCAATTCGTCCGCAGTCTCAATACCCTTGGTATCGGCCAGTTGCACCACACTGTCGAGCAGCAGAAATGAAGTGTCGAAATTCTGGTCAATATATGCCGATAACTTGACCAAATCGGCGGACACCACGCCGAGCCAGCGTTCGGCGTTCTGGTCGTAGGTGAATTTTGCCTGGATAACACCCCTCAGCAGAATGAGGGACATGAACAGCGCACCCAACAACAACGCAACGCTCACCGGCGGCATGTTGCTTAATTTTTTCAGCATTCGCACAATGGAGCCTGTTCTGTTGAGTTCGGGAAATGGCGCGGGATACTGCAGGGCGCCCCCGGAAATTTATCGGTCATTCGACTACAGGTTACAATCCGCGCCCTGCCCAATCGCAGGGAAAACCGGCGTTTACTGCTTTTCTCCGCGCTGACTTTCGATCAGTTTTTTTCGATTCCGCCCAACATCATGAACGACCCCCAACAGCAATCACCGTCCGCTTCCACCGCCCAGAGTCCGCTCGACGACAGCGTGCTGCTGGAGTATCTGGGCGATGACGCAGAATTGCGGCGTGAAGTGCTGCAGCAATTCCTCGACACCTTGACCGGCGACCTGCAGCAACTCGAATCCGAAATACGCGAAAGCAACAGCCCCTCGGTGCAGCGCAGCGCCCACCGCCTCAAAGGCGCCTCTTACATGGTCGGTGCCCGCCCGCTCGGTGACAGCGCAATGCAACTGGAGGCTCTCGCTCGTAGCGGAGAAGTTGCGGGCTTCGCTGCGGCCTGGACCCTTATCAACACCGAACACCAACGACTCCTGCAGCATCTCGCTGCACAAAACCTCAGTCCGACCCCGCGCTAACCGGCACCTGCCGGGCAGAGCACTACCCGCAATCACCGCAGGTTACGGGAGTAACCCTGGGTGAGTGCGGGCAGCACCCATTCCGCGCATCAAAGCAACCACTTGTTTTTAAATGATTTTCTGATTCACACCGGAAAATCAGCCGTCCTGCTTTCAGTGCCCGCCCGGGAAAAAGGACGATCGCACGACATCATTCACCGCATCGCGATTGGAACAAGCAATCAGGGAAAGGAAGGCTTTTCTGGCCTTGTTTGCCACCCTTACCCCTTTGCATTTTATCAAAATTCTCATTAATATCATATCAATATTCGATTTTAGCGCCTTGCGGCCCACTTCAAGTGGATCGCCGTAACAAAACTTCAACGCAATGGAAATTAAGCGATGCCCAAATCGACACGGAGAAAAATCCAGTTACCGAGCTTCCAGCCCGGCGATGTTGTCAGCACGCGTTTCGGCATCGGCGTGATCCTTCACGCCTTTATCGGTTCGATTCATCGCAACCGCCAGATCACTTACAGCCTTGAATTCAAGGGCAAGCTGAAACCCAGAGTGCTTTTTGAGCGGGAGCTGGCACCCCTCGCTCCACTGGAAATCGTCGCGCAGGCTCCTGTCAAGCGACCCCGGCGCAACACGTCCCGTATTGCCCAGCTCGCTGCAGCCTGACCTGCGGAATTGACTGGACCGCTGTGCCCTGACGCGTCACGCAAAATGTCAGCATTTTGCAAGCTCCGCAGCAGCCTGCTGACGCCGGCAGCCAACATCAACTCCACATTCCTGGTTAAAAAAACAGCGGAGCTTCCTGGGAAGCCCCGCTGATTCGATCGCGGACGGGGTCACCATCCGCGGAAACAGTGGCTCCGGGATCAGAAACCCGGGCCGTTAATTGCCGCCCGCGTCGCACTGCCGCCTTTGCTCGACTGCACCGTCACCGAAGTCGGTTTGACCCGTGCCGCATCTCCTGGAATCCGGGTCACCGGCAACTGCCAGCAGGGGCTGGCCACCGAACACTGCACGGTACCGATCACCCGCCTAGGATCACGCGGATCGGTGGCTTCCAGCAGCAAATCGATCGGGAACGTCACCCGGCGCATCGCGGTCTGCGGCAATATGATGTTTTGGTTATTGAAACCCGTCACAAACAGTGAGGGAACCGGGCCATTAGGCTGCGAGGTTTTGGCCACCACCATGATCCCGCGCCGACCGCCAAACGTCGTCCAGGTCACACCCTCAATGGTCACCGTATCAGGCGTCGCCACAGGGGTCACCACCGGAACCGGCGGCGGCGCGATCACCGGCGTCACCACCGGCACCACCGGCGGATTGCGCGGCGCCGGCGGCGGCGCCAGCAATTCCGCCGGCATACAGGCGCCGTTACGCAGCACCAGCGGCGCTGAACACACGGGCGGTGCGACTGTTGTGGCGCAGCTGCCGGTGCTCGACGCGCAGAAGGTCTCCGCCGGCGTCACCGCCACCGCGAAGGTCGGCGGATCAATCGGCGGCCACGCGAGTACGCTGGCGTTGCCGTTGAAATCAAACGTGCCATTGACCGGTGTCACATAGGACAGGATACGGTTGCGCGCATCGGTCAGCGGTGCAGCGGTGAAACGCGGGTCGTTGTAGGGACCGGTCGGCAGCGTGCGTGCCTGCAGGCGCGGGTCCACCCCCTCAAAGGGATAGGGATCCAGAGGCTGCGGGGTCGATTCGCAAACGCCATCCTTGCAACCACCGGGGCTCAGGCGGCGATCCAGCGTCCACGGCAGACCGGTGAACTGGAAGGGCCAGGCCATCTTGGTCAGGTCAAACTCCTGCCACTCGGGGAAACCGACGCCACCGAGATTGACGCCCAGCGGCACCAGATACTCGCCATTGGTGGCCGGCGTACCCTTGATATCCACCGTCGTCGGCGTGATGCCGGCAGCGAGCGCCGCCAGGCGATGACCGGTACGGGCAATGATTTCGCGCGGCATCGGGCTGACGATCGCCAGCTGCTCGGCAATCGACCCGGCCGGAGTGCTCAGATTGACCGGACAGAAGCCAGTACCGAAACGCGGCTCGGCGCGCAGATTACTGCAGGGATTATCCGTAACCTCCTGCGATCCTTGCGCGAAATCCACGTTGTAGCGGATTTTCCAGATATGGCCGCCAACACCCGGGACCAGACCGTTGGCACTGCAGTCCCCCGCGCCACCGATCAGATCGCAGGCG
>CAMAYE010000200.1 GCA_945862135.1 Bordetella parapertussis | reverse complement strand
CGGCGGTGTTGGCCGCCCCCAGTGAAAAACGCACTGCGCCCCGCGCCAGTTCAGACTCCACGCCCATCGCCAGCAATGTGCCGGACGGCGCGTTATCGGTGCTGGAACAGGCCGCGCCCGAACCCACCGCATAGCCCACCTTGTCGAGTTCAATCACCAGCGTCTCGCCATGAATGCCGCGAATCGCGAAATACGAGGTATTGGGCAGACGTGGTGCGTTGACGCCAAAAATCACAGCGCTCATACCCTTCAGCCCGCGTTCAAGCCGCTCCCGCAATGCGGCAAGCCGCGGCTCCAGTTCCTGCAATCGCGCAGCCGCGAGTTCACAAGCAGCGCCAAAACCAACGATTGCCGGCACATTCTCGGTGCCGCCGCGCAAACCGCGTTCTTGTCCACCACCGGCCATAACTGCACGCAGATCCAGCCGCTTGTCGACCACCAGCGCACCCGCCCCCTTGGGGCCGTAGATCTTGTGCGCCGACAGCGTCAATGCCTGCACATTCAGCGCAGAAAACGCTACCGGAATCTTGCCCAGCGCCTGAACTGCATCGGTATGCATGATCGCGCCGGCACGTTTCGCGCGTTCGCCAACAGCCGCAATATCCTGAATCACGCCGGTTTCATTGTTGGCCAGCATCACTGACATCAGCGCCGTTTTTTCCGTCAGCGCGGCATCAACGTCATTGAGATCAATCGCGCCGTCGCGGGTCACTTTCAGCTTGCGCAGCTTCCAGCCCTGGCGCACCAAATCCTGCGCCGGCGCCGTGACGCAGGGATGTTCAATACTGCTGACCGCCACCTGCCCCGGCTTCATGCCAGCCGCAACACCACGGATGAACAGGTTGTTGGCCTCGGTACCGCCGCTGGTAAAAACCACCTGTGCCGGCTGCGCGCCGACAATAGCCGCGACCTGCTCGCGTGCCCGATCGACCGCTTTGTGCGCCACAGTGCCGAATTCATGGCGGCTGGACGCGTTGCCGCACTGCTCGCGCAGGAAGGGCATCATCGCCTCCAGCACACGCGCATCCAGCGGCGTCGAAGCGTTATGGTCGAAATAGACGTGCGACATGGGCAAGGACAGGTCAAAAACCCGGTCAGGCAGTCACGGTGTCCGGCTTGCGTGCCACCTTGCGCATGTCGTGCACAGGAGCGATTCCGGCGTCCTTGGCACGCTGGTTCTCCACCAATTGGCGCAGCGTCACCGAACCGAGGTAATCAAAAATGCGCTCGTTGAGGTTGGCCCACAAATCATGTGTGAGGCACTTCTCGTCATCCTTGCAGTTTTCCTTGCCCGCGCATTGCGTTGCATCGATCGGCTCGTCCACTGCAAGAATGATTTCAGCAACAGTCAGCTGCGCCATGTCACGGGCCAGGCAATAACCACCGCCGGGTCCGCGTACCGAATCCACGATCTGCCTGCGGCGCAATTTGCCGAACAACTGCTCCAGATAAGATAGTGATATGCGCTGCCGCCCGCTGATCTCGGCGAGCGTTACCGGCCCCGTGCCATGACGCATGCCCAGATCCACCATCGCGGTGACTGCAAATCGGCCTTTTGTCGTCAATCTCATATAGCACCTCAAATAATCATTTAAAAACAATTACTTACGAATAACCCTCAATTGCTCAAGACAAAGTCCTACAAACTCACTCAAGTATAGATAAACCCCGAGTTTCAGTCAACTATGCGATTGAGGTTGCTGGCATCCAGCCTGGACTGGTCAGCACCTTCAATTTTCAGACCCAGACGCTGTAATTCGGCAATGATCTGATCAATGCGTTTGTCAGTATCAGCACTGTGATCAATCAGCGCATGCATCGCCTTGGCAACCGGGTCATTGGCATCCCGTGCGATGCCGTAAGCGGCAAAACGACCGGTGGCCTCGTGACTCTCGACCAGACGTGCAGGGATGCCGATTGCAGTCGCATTGTCAGGCACATCCTTGACCACTACAGCGTTGGAACCGATTTTGGCGTGCTCGCCGATACTGATCGGCCCGAGCACTTTTGCACCAGCACCAATGACAACGCCATTCTTCAACGTCGGATGGCGCTTGCCTTTGTTCCAGGTGGTGCCCCCCAGAGTCACGCCGTGATACAGCGTGCAATCATCACCAATCTCTGCAGTTTCACCGATGACGACGCCCATGCCGTGGTCGATGAAAAACCGCCGCCCGATGCGCGCGCCGGGATGGATTTCAATACCCGTCAGCCAACGTGCAAAGTGTGCGAGCCAGCGCGCCAGCCATTTGAAGCCGCGTGTCCACAATCCGTGGGATACGCGGTGCGCCAGCAAGGCATGGAAGCCGGGATAACAGGTCATCACCTCCCAACTGCTGCGGGCAGCGGGATCGCGTTCAAAAACGACGGCGATTTCTTCCTTGATACGCTCAAACATTAGCGTGACCTGATGGATAGGGATTTTTGAATCAATCAATTCCCACTATTTTAATCAAGACTCAAGCTAAGCGAAAAGTCCTTTATAAACATCAACTTAATAACCCCACATTTAATCCCGCTTTTTGGAAGTGATCAGACTGCTGAGAATCCCGCGCAGAATATTGACCTCCTCGACCTGCAGCCGGGAACGGCCAAACAAACGGCGCAAGCGCAGCATCAGCTTGCGCGGATGCGCCGGATTCAGAAAACCGGTTTGCATCATCGTGCTCTCGAGATGTCCGTAAAAGGCTTCGACTTCTTCATGAGTCGCCAGTTGTTCATCCTTGGGCACCGGCAGTGTGCCGCCACAAGCCATCCGCAGTTCGTAGCAAAACACCTGCACCGCAGCGGCAACGTTCAACGAAGAAAACTCCGGGTCCACCGGTATGCTCGCCAGCAAACCACAGCGCCCCACCTCGTCATTGCTGAGCCCCGAGGTTTCGTTGCCAAAAACAAAGGCAACACAGTGAGACTGCGCGATTTCAACGGCCTGACTGGCAGCAGTACGCACATCGACCATCGGAACTGCAACATCCCGCCGCCGCGCCGAACAGGCAACGGCAAATGTCGTGCCCTGCAATGCCTCATCCAGGGTCGCACAAACCCGCGCCGCCGCCAGAACATCGGTCGCACCGGCGGCAAACCATTGTGACTGCGGGTCCGGATACCGTTCCGGGCTGACCAGTGCGAGATCGGTGATACCCATCGTTCGCATCGCCCGCGCCGCCGATCCGATATTGCCGGGATGCGAAGTGCGACACAGAACAATGCGAATATTTTTGAGTGGGTCAGGCGGGATCACGTAAAATATCGACGGTCGGTAATGTCATTGATAGCGTTGCCGACGGCTGGATCAGCCGGCAACCGCTCTTTCGCTCTTTTTAAATCACTCATAGCAGCCCACCATGCATCCAATGCTCAATATCGCGGTCAAGGCCGCACGCCGTGCCGCCGGCATCATCAACCGGGCCGGCCGGAATCTTGACGTCATCGCCGTCAAGGAGAAAACTGCAAACGATTTCGTCTCCGAGGTGGACCGCGAGGCTGAAAAAGCGATCATTCAGACATTGCGTGAGGCTTATCCGGCGCATGCGATTTTAGCAGAGGAGTCCGGCGCCTCCGGCAAATCGGACTACGAATGGATCATCGATCCACTCGACGGCACCACCAACTTCCTGCACGGTTTTCCGCAGTACGCCGTATCCATCGCCATGGCACACAAGGGCGTACTCACCCACGCCGTGGTTTACGATCCGGGCCGCAATGACCTCTTCACCGCCAGCAAAGGTGCCGGCGCCTACCTCAACGACACCCGCATCCGCGTCAGCAAACGCGCCCACCTGCAACCGTCACTGATCGGCACCGGTTTTCCGTACCGCCAGTTGGAGAATCTTGAGGCTTACCTCGGCATGATGCGCGACATCATCAAGAATTCAGCCGGTATCCGCCGCGCGGGCGCAGCATCCCTGGATCTGGCTTATGTTGCAGCCGGACGCCTTGATGCATTCTGGGAACTGGGTCTCAGCAAGTGGGACATTGCCGCAGGCGCATTGCTGATTACTGAGGCTGGCGGCCTGGTCGGCGATCTGCAAGGCAATGACGGTTACCTTGAAAAAGGCAACATCGTTGCCGGCAACCCGAAGGTATTTGCGCAGTTGCTGCCGCTGATCGCACCGCACCTCACAACCGCACTGAAAAACTGACGGCGGCGCGGTATGCGCACCACCTTCAGCGATCATCTTCAGTCAGTCATCATCACGCGCAACTGCGACGCGCGCGGCGAACGCATCTGCTCCAGTGCGCGTAAGGCCTCACGGGCGTCGGCATTCCGCGCAAGCCGCAGTGATGCGCGCCCCAGCCCAAACCACGCCTCGTCATACATCGGATCAATGGCCAATGCACGGCGGTAGGCAATGACCGCAGGGACGTAACGAGACAAATCGCTATTCGCCTCCCCAAGCAACTGGAAAGTAACCGGTGATTCACGCACGACCAGCAACGCCCGCTCCAGCGTAGTCACCGCTCGCTCCGGCTGCCCGGCCGCACGCTGGGTTTCCGCCAGAAAGTGGTAACCAGTCGCATCATCCGGCGACATCCGCACCAATTCACTGAAATGTCCGATGGCTTTAGGATAGTTACGCAATTGTGACTGCGCATAACCGGCGACCATACGCCATTCACTGCTGAATGCATCCTTGGCGATATTGTCTTCGGCAAATTTCGCCAGGCCAGCCCAATCACCGCGATATTCCAGATCAGCGACGCGTTGCCGGTTGGCATCAGGCACGCCCTGCAGATGCCCCAGAAGCACGGATGCCGTGCCGTCCGGCACCAACGCGGAAATCAGTGCTTGCTGGGGTGTACAGGCGATGCAGAGCAACAATGCGGCGAAAGCAAATCCATGCGGCACACTGCCGGGCAGAGAAGATTTCTTCATTCCTCATGATAACAACCCGCTGGCCGCGTTGCGCAGCCACCGCGATCTGCAACGGAAAGCATGCAAAGGCCGATAAGACACCCTTAGAATGTCGCCCATGGATTCAAGGGCGTTAAAAAAACAGGCTCAGAAGAGCCAAATTGAACGTACCTCGCAAGGGTCGCGTCTTCTTGGCATTGCCGCTTCCGGTGTGCTGGTCTGCCTGCTCATCGGCAACAACGCAATAGCTGCCACCCCGGCGCAGCTCAACGAACAGCGTGAACGAGCCATCGCAACTGCACGCAGTGGCCAGTTGGAGCAGGCCATCGCCGAATTGCAGCGACTCGATGCGGCAGGGCCGGATTTGCGCACCACCCATGATCTGATCGTCGTCCTGACCTGGGCGGGTCGGACCGAAGACGCTTTGAACATTTACGAAAAGCGCGGAATCGCGGCAAACGCGCCCGACTACGTGCAGGCGGCTGTCGCGAGAGCCTACCGTTCACGTGGAACCCATGCCCAGGCAGAGCGTATGTCCCGAACCGCACTCGAAAAAAATCCGGGCGCCCCGGCATGGACAATCCTTCTCGCCCTTGTCATGACCGACCAGGGCCGCGCTGCCGATGCAGACCTCCTGCTGCAGGGGCTCACTGAAAAAGATCCGGGCAACACGGATGCGTGGCTTGCGCGCGGGTATGCGGCAAGGACCCTCGGACAACCTTATGCAGCAATGCGGGCGTATGCGGAAGTCCGGCGTCTGCAGCCCGAAAATGCCGAGGCAGCGCGCGAACTGCAAAACATACTGCTGGAGTTGCGTGCACCCTACGCCGCAGCCGCCCAGACACCCGCAGCGCCCCCCGCGATCCGCGCCCGTCAGGCCGCCTCAATGGTGCGCTGGGGTTCAGATGTGCCTGCCGACAACGGCCAATCGCGATTTGCAAACACCGACGCTGCCATCCGGCGCCTTGAAAACCTGATCTTGGAAACGCAGGGACGATCACCGGTCGACCGCAGCCTGCTCTGGAATCTCGAGCGTGATCGTGCCGTTGCTTTGCGTAACCGGGAGCGCTGGGGCGACACACTGGCTGCAGTCGAAGCGCTGCGCGCCGCCGGCGATACGATTCCGGCTTATGTGCGACTGGCCGAAGCTGACGCGCTGCTGGCACTGCGCCAGCCGGCACGCGCACGACGCGCCTATCAGGATGTTCTCGACAGTGACAAAAACAATCGCGAAGCCCGCATCGGCCTGTTCTATGCCGAAATCGAAAGCGAAGATTATTCTGCAGCTTTTGCCAACGTCGATGCACAGGCCTCCGCAGA
>CAMAYE010000199.1 GCA_945862135.1 Bordetella parapertussis | reverse complement strand
CGGATGGCGGCGTGGTCATTTATGTATACGACATTACCGAGGTACACGACGTCGACCGCATGAAGACGGAATTCCTCTCGGCGGCCGCTCATGAGTTACGCACGCCCATGGCCAGTATCCACGGATACTCCGAACTGATGATCAAGCGCGAGTTCGATGCCGACACGCGCAGGGAGATGCTGGAGACAATTCATCGGCAGTCCTCCGCCATGGTCAGCCTGGTCAATGAACTGCTGGACCTGGCCCGGATTGAGGCACGTGCCGGCAAGGATTTCAGAATCAATCCGGTTGAATTGCCGCCGATGCTCCAGTCGGTATGCGCCGAATTTGAAGAGCAGCGGACTATCGCCTTGGTATCGGCGTCCGCTTTACCCAAGGTCTGGGCTGACAAGGAAAAATTGCGCCTGGTCATGGTCAACCTGCTGTCCAACGCGGTGAAATATTCGCCGCCGGGGAGCCCCGTGGATTTACGTATTTCGAAAGCCACGGAAGGATATGTGGAAATTTATGTTGAGGATCGCGGTATCGGCATGACGCCGGATCAGATTGAGCGGGTTTTTGACCGTTTCTACCGCGCGGATCCCAACGGGCCTGTGACTGGCAGTGGCCTGGGTATGGCCCTTGTTAAGGAAATCATTGATATCCATAGAGGCGTGGTGTCCGTAACCCCCCGTCCGGGCGGCGGTTTGCGGGTTCGGGTTAGCCTGCCTGCCGTGAACGATGAAGCGGCCCTCAGAATCGCCGGAACGGGCGCGCCAGAAAATAATTGATAATTATGATAAATAGTGTAATATCGACATTAGTTTCATTTTCATCCATTTGAGGCGATAGCCTGTGAGCAAACAAGAATTGTCCGGCGAGACCTGCACAACACGACAAGCCGCGGAGGCGTTAGGTGTGGCCTTACGTACTGCACAACTGTGGACGGAGTCGGGTCGGTTGCGCGCCTGGAAAACAGAGGGTGGCCATCGTCGCATCCTTGTTTCATCAGTCAAGGAGTTGTTGACTGCCCGTGACGGTTGCGGGCAATCCGAGCTGCCAAGTCCCGGCATCCGCAGGCAAGACTTCACGAACAATCCCTCGATTGGTGAAATCGATGTGTCCGGCGCGGAGGTTGAGATGAAGCAACAGGCCAATGGCGAACTGCAGTTGTTGCTGCGTCTCAACCTGAGACCGGCCTGAACTGCCCGAGCCGGATCCGGCTCGCCGGCGCAAGCCCGTAGCGGGCGCGAGAGCAGAAGGCGGTGGCCTGCTAGAACCTGCTCTGCCGCCCCGCGCTCCGAGCAGTGCATGAATCATTCAAGCCGGATCCATAGCCAGCGCACGGGCCTGAAGTAGAGGTGTCCCGGCACAAGGGGGCCGTGTCGATGGCGTTATGGGGGGGGCGTGGGTAAAATGACCTTCCGGTGCTACAGATTGTTTTAGGCCTCACCACAAGATACGAAATGCGGCCGCCATTTCAATGGATGACCGAACATGAATGCCGTTACCACCCCTTTCACCGTCGTTGTTGCTGACGACAAATTCGAACTGCGCAAGCTGATTCGCATCACCTTCGCCGGAGATGATTGTCGTATCGTCGAGGCGGCAAACGGGCTGGAAGCCATCCGGCTGATCATTTCCGAAAAACCGCAGGTTGCCCTGATCGATATCATGATGCCGGGCATTGACGGTCTCGAGGTTTGTCGCCAGGTTCGTGCGGATACCGGGTTGGCCGCTACGCGGCTGATTCTGGTGACCGCGCGCGGTCAGAAAGCCGATGTGCTGGAAGGGAGCAAGGCGGGCGCTGACGACTACGTTATAAAGCCTTTCAGTCCAGAAGACCTCCGTCAGCGTGTTCTCGCACTTATCGCGACTTGCTGAGCAAGCCGTGTTTAGTCGAGTGCCATGGATGGCCTGCGCGCTTGCGCTGTTTTTGCAGCCTCATCTGCTTTTTGCGGAGGCACCTGCGCTACTAGTCGGGTTGACCGCTGAACTGCAGCATCCCACCAGCGCTGCCGGCCAGTCCATCCGTGCGGGTATCCGCACGGCGATTGCCGAGATCAATGCCGGGGGCGGCGCATTGTCCGGCCGGCCGCTCGAACTGGTCGAGCGTGACGATCGCGGATTACCGGCACGGGGCCTCGACAATTTTCGCGAACTGGCTTCGCTGCCGGCAATGGCGGGCATTTTTGCCGGCGCTTCGGTCAGCCTCGGCAATGAACTGGTCAAAGCCGCCGACAGTCTCAAGACACCGATACTGATTCCCTGGGTGGGGGCGGACCCGGACCCGGACCCGGTCAGCGAGTCCCCGGCCCGCTATGTGTTCAGATTGGCGATCAGCGAGCGCGAAAATCTGAGGCTCATTCTCAATGAATCGCGGCAACGGGGATACCGGCGGATTGGTTTACTGCTGCCTTCCAATGCCTGGGGACGTCGCGTCGCAAGGGAGGCGTTGTCGCTGTCAAAGCCCGGCGATTTGCTCAGTGTGATCGAGCCGCATTGGTATGAAAGCGCGTCGCCATCCCTGATGGCTTCTTACAAGGCGGTCATCGACCGCGGTGCGGATGCGCTGATCCTGATCACGAATGAAAGCGACAGCAGGATTCTGCTGCGCGACCTCGCGGCCAATCCGGAGATACCCCGGTTGCCGTTTTATCTGCACTGGACGGCAATGTCAGGCAGGACTGCTCTGACGATTTCTCCCGAAGGAAAAGGGTTTGATCTGAGCGTAGTGCATCCCGTGATGCCCGACAGCCGACAGTCTTCGTTGGTGCTAGAGCGTATCGCCACACAACTGCCGGAACGCTACTCGGGAAAAGTGCCGGTTCCTGCTGCGGCCCTGCAGGCGTACGATCTGACCCGATTGCTGGCTGCGGCGATTGCCCGCTCCGGAAGCGTGGAACGAACAGCGATACGCGGGGCTTTGCTGAACGCCGGCGAATACCGCGGCATGCTGAGGCTTTACCGTAATCCTTATGCCGGTGGCAGCCAGGATGCACTGGGTGCCACCGATATTGCCGTGTTCAGATTACGCAGCGACGGCAGCCTCGACAACACCCGCAGCAAACTCCGGCGCTGAGTCCCATGGGTTTGCGACAGATCAATCAGCGCCTGAATGCGGCATTCCGTGAATGGATTAACCGCAGCATTTCCAACCGCATTTCGGTTGCCACACTGTCGGTGACCGTCCTCGTGCTGTTTCTGTTGATCGGCGCCACCTACGGTTTTCTGCGCAACCAGCTTGACCGCCAGGCGCAGACCACCCTGGCTGCGCACGCCAGTACATTGGCGGCCCGGCTGGCCGGATCCCTGGAGCAGGGTCTGGAGGCCAGCAGGCGTCTCGCCGACAGTCAGTTGATTGCCAATGTACTCGTCGATGCCGAACTCACCGGCAATGTCGTCAGCCGTTTGCGGGATATCGCACTGTTTCCCGAAAAACAGACCATCATCAGCATCCATGACTACCGCGGGCGTCCAATCGTGGTGCAGGGTGCGGAATTCGCACCCAAGGGCCACACCGCGTTTGCGCATTCCTTTCCCGAGACCCAGAGTGCGCTGGCAACCCGGGTATTTCTTGACGGGTCGCGCTCACGACTGCTGATGGCCTATCCGTTGTATTACAAGGCGACCGGCACCCGGGAGGGGGCATTAATCATCTCGGTGGATCTGGAAGGTCTGCTGCGCAGCGCTGCAGGGTATACGGCCGAGGGGATCAACTGGTCATTGATCGGCAGTAACGGAGACATTCTGGCGGGTACGCAGGATTCCGGCGGTGGCTGGTTGATGCAGTCGGTGGCTCTGGGGTCCCAGCTCAAAATACCCGATCTGGGAATATCTGCGGTGGCTTCCATTGAAGAGGCGCGTGTTCTTCAGCCGCTGAGTTATTTCAATCTGGCGTATCTGCTGCTGGCGATGCTGTCGCTGGTCATCGCGGTGGTATTGGCGCGCATGGTCGGCAAGCGTATGACCGAGCCGCTGACTCAGCTGAGCGCACTGATGGCGAACATCAAGGACATGGGCACGACACTGCAGTTGCAACTGCCCGCACGCAGCGATGAAATCGGCCAGTTGATCGAAACCTTCAACCGGATGCTGAGCGAGTTGAATCTCTCCGATCTGCGGCTGAAGCAGATGTTGCGCGAGCGTACCGAGCGCCTGGAACTGACGGAGCGCAGCCTGTCCCGGATGTCCGAGGAATCGGTCACCTTCACCTGGACCTGGCAGCCGCAGAACGGTGCTGTGCTGGCGGTCAGTCCGGCGATCGAGCCGCTGCTCGGTTATGCGCCGGCCCTGCTCCTGGATGTCGCTACATTCCGCGATAGTCTGATTCACGACGAGGACCGTGCACTGATCGATGCCGCTGTCGGCTCCCTGCAAGCCGGTAAACCGCTGTCGATCCGCTACCGGCTGAAGGATGTCGGCGGCCGCTGGCGATGGTTCAATGACCGGCTCACCGGAAAATTTGATTCCGCCGGACGGTTGCAGGTGATCGACGGCATCTGCACCGATGTGACCGCGCTGCAGGAGGCCGAGGCCCTGGCCACCCAGAGGGCGCAGTTGATGGACCAGATCTACCGGATGAGTCCGGACGGCATCCTGGTAACCGATGTCGAGGGCCGCGCCACTTTCGCCAATCCCGCACTGCTGCGCATGTTCGGTCTCAACGCCAAGGATGTGGTCGGGCGCAGTCTGGAGGAGCTCGATACGATCGGACAGCAGGCGGTGGTCGAGGGCAGCATTTACACCCCGATGTCCAGTGCCGTACACAGCAAGCCGGTCTTGCTCCGGCTGGCGCGTCCGCGCTCGATGGTGCTGGCCCGATCCTGCCTGATTGCCACGGAAACCGGTGGCGGCGACATTTTCTTTTTCCGTGACGTCAGCGGCGAGGCTGCAGTCGAGCGCGCGAAAAGCGAGTTCCTGCGTACCGCCGCGCATGAGTTGCGCACGCCGCTGACCAGCGTATTGGGGTTTTCCGAAATCCTGCTCAATCGCAATCTCGACGACGAGACCCGCCACGATCTGCTGAACACCATTCACCAGACCGCCAAGCGCCTGTCAGTAATGTCTGCGGATTTGCTGGATATTGCGCGCATCGACGCCGGCGCAGTCGGCGAATTGAATCTGCAGCCGGTCAGCCTGCAGCCCTTCCTGCAATCGATTGCCGGCGATGTGATGGCGCCTGACGGCAGACGCGCCGTGCTCAAGCCGGTAGCGGCCGGATTACAGGCCTACACCGATCGCGACCGGATTGAAGTGGTGCTGCGCCAGCTGCTGAGCAATGCCTTCAAGTTTTCCGGTCCGGATACGGTTGTCACGCTGGAAGCCGAGGCGGGCAGCATGGATGAAGTCCGCGGCATTCTTCTCAGGGTCCGGGATGACGGCATCGGCATGTCGCCGGAGGTCGTGGAACGGGTATTCGAGCGATTCTACCGCGCGGATAGTACCGGGGATATTCTCGGTACCGGTCTGGGCATGTCGATCTTACAGGATACGCTCGGGCTGCTGCACGGACGGGTGAAGCTGATCAGCGAGCCCGGGCAAGGTACCGAAGTCACGGTCTGGCTGCCGGAAAACCAGCTCGATTACATTGTGGCCTGAAGGGCGGCGTGACCGGCAGTGACCGGGATTTCTTTGCGTCCAGCCGTCAGGCCTGCAGATCTTTTGATGTTCTTCGCGCCATCAGCCCGCTGATGGAAAAGATGGCCAGTCCGATGATCAGCGTCAGCCAGCCGAAGATCTCCAGAATCAGCAAGGCGTTGTTTGAGCCGGGGGCTGATTCACCCAGTATGGCAATGCAGCGCTCACCCGTGCTCGTATCGAGGTTCAGGCTCGCGGCGATTTTTTCGCTGCCGGCGTTGTGAGCCCAGGGCAGCATGGCCCCAGGGCTCTGCGCCAGTTTTTCAAGCGCCGGCCGCGCGGCTTCACTGAAGCTGCCCCGGTTGATGCGCATGTTTGACTTGTCAACGGCACAGGCAAATGCGACTTTCATGTTCATCAGCTCTCCGGCATCCTTGGTTAGACGCTGTTCCATGTCGTAACCGACAACCAGTTCTCCGGCCGGATTGGGCGCCAGGATCACCGCCCTGGCGTAGCGGAACAGCTTTCCCTCGGAAAGATGCAGGGTGGTGATTCTCTGGTTAATGATCGGTGCCAGGCTGCTTTGCGCCAGACGGGTGCCCTTGCTGATCCGCTTGTCGGTGTCACCGGTGACCTGGTCTTCGCCGGAAATGGCCAGCATGCGCTGTGCTGAAATTCTTTTCCTGTGGTTTTGCAGCGTGGAGTCGATGGTATACGGGTCGTTGGTCAGAAGGCTTTCACGCAGGCCATAGTCTGAGGCCAGCACCTCCG
>CAMAYE010000198.1 GCA_945862135.1 Bordetella parapertussis | reverse complement strand
TCAGGTCGGATTTGCCTTCAAAGCCGATGCCTGGCAGTTCCGGCATGTTGATCTTTCCGTTTTCGACACGCACACCGTCCGGGAATCCGCCATAGGGCTGGAACAAGTCGGGATAACTTTCATTGCCGCCGAGCCCCAATCCTGCGGCGATGTTCAGCGACATCTGGTGCCCGCCGTGCGGGATGCAGCGTGAAGGCGACCAGCCGGCAATGTGCAGTTCACGAAGCGTGCGTTCGTATTCGCAAAGTCCATAGGACAGCGCGCAGTCAAATTGCAGCCAGTCGCGGTCCGGTCGCATGCCGCCGTAGCGCAGCAGGTTGCGCGCGTCCTGATGACTGAACAGGTTTTCACCGGTGGCCATCGGCCCCGGATAGAACTCGGCAAGCGCGGCCTGCATTGCAAAATCCAGCGGGTCGCCGACTTCTTCGTACCAGAACAACGGGTATTGCCGCAGCGCTTTGGCATAGGCAATTCCAGTCTCAAGATCGAAACGCCCGTTGGCATCGACGGCCAGTTGCGCGCTGTTGCCGATTTCCGTCAGCACGGCCTCGATGCGTCGGCAATCCTCGGTGAGGTCGGCGCCGCCGATTTTCATCTTGACGACGTTATAACCACGATCTAGATAGCTGCGCATCTCTTTGCGCAACGCCTGCAGATCCTTGCCGGGGTAGTAATAACCTCCAGCAGCATAGACAAAGACCTTCGGATTGGCGGTGACGCCGTGTTTCTCGGCTAGCAATCGGAACAGCGGCTTACGTGCGATTTTGGCGACGGCATCCCAGATCGCCATGTCCAGCGTGCCGACTGCGACGGAACGCTCACCGTGACCGCCGGGTTTTTCGTTGATCATCATTGCGTTCCAGGCGCGGTGCGGATCGATATTGCTGCCGCTTGCGTCGAGCAGGCTTTTCGGATCGGCTTCCAGCAGGCGCGGCGCGAAACGTTCGCGGATCAGTCCGCCCTGACCGTAACGACCATTGGAGTTAAAACCGTAGCCGACCACCGTGCGGCCATCGACTTTGACATCGGTAACCACGGCGACCAGGCTGGTGGTCATCTTGCTGAAATCGATATAAGCATTGCGGATCGGTGAGGCGATCGGCTTGGTGACTTCACGGACATCAACGATACGGACCATGCGCAGAGTTCCCGATTAAAGGTTGAAGCGAGGATTATAGATTGGGGCGACGCATTCGAGACGGTAATGGTCGCGGATCACGCGTGCGGCCTGGACCTAGGGGTGCTGCGAGGCTGCAGGCCTGTTCGTTCGTGACACCGGGTCGTGGATTTGATAGCGTTCCTGCGGGTAATGCAAAACATGGGGAGAAAAAGATGGCGAATGATCGCACGATGACCATACATTTTAATGACGGCACAAAAATGACGTTCGAGTTTCCCGAGCAAGCCAAGAGTGCTGTTGCGAAGCAGATCAAGTTGTCGGAGTTCATGAGCAGCAAAAATGTGGTGGTCGAGGCGGAAGGTCAATTGATGGTTTTTCCGATGACCAGCATTAAATACGTTGCATTCAATTCAACAGGACCAAGCTTTCTCAAGGGACCAGCATTGCCGCGGCAGTCCATCATTCGCGCCCGCATACGCGATTACTGACACGCTGGATTTTTCGGGGCTGGGGCAGGTGTTTGCTGCATTGGCATCAATATTGCTAATGCAGATCGTGCTTTGCCCTCCAGAACAAAAACTGAACTGAAACTGCCTTTTGGACACTCTTGCTTCTTTGTTATCCGGGTCGCCGATTGAGCGCTACCTGAATGATCTGCACGGCCGTTACGCCTCTTTTCGGGAGGGGCAGGTCGCTGATTACATCCCCGAACTGGCCAAGGCTGATCCCAACTGGTTTGGCATTTGTATTGCGACCCGCGATGGCCATATCTACGAGGTGGGAGATACCCGGCAGGTCTTTACGATTCAGTCGATATCCAAGGCCCTTTCTTACGGCCTGGCGCTGGAGGATCGCGGCGAGGAGTTCATCCTGTCCCGCGTCGGCGTGGAACCCTCGGGCGAGGCGTTTAATGCCATCAGCCTGAAGCCCGAAACCGGGGCACCATTCAATCCGATGATCAATGCTGGTGCAATCGCCACCTGCGGCCAGATTCTCGCGACACCGGAGCAGACCCGCATCCAGCGCATTCTGGCGTATCTGTCCGCCTGTGCCGGACGCAGGCTGGACGTGGATACAGCGGTTTATCAGTCTGAGAGCGAAACTGGGCATCGCAATCGCGCCATTGGCTGGATGCTGCGCAACTTCGGCATCCTCAATGAGGAGCCCACGGAAATTCTGGAGACCTATTTCCAGCAGTGCGCGATTGCTGTCACCTGCCGTGATCTTGCCGTGATGGGGGCGACGCTGGCGAATCAGGGACGCAATCCGTTAACGCGCGAGCGCGCCGTCAATCCCGAGGTTGTGGACAACGTGCTGTCGGTGATGTCCACCTGCGGCATGTACGATTTTTCCGGCGAATGGATTTATCGCGTCGGACTGCCGGCCAAAAGCGGTGTCGGCGGCGGTATTCTTGCAGTGCTGCCTGGACAGCTCGGCATCGGCATCTTTTCCCCGCCGCTGGATGCGCAAGGCAACAGTGCGCGCGGCATCAAGGTCTGCGGCGATCTGTCGCGCGATTTGTCTTTGCACCAGTTTGCCAATGGGTCTGCGCCGACGCCGTCCCTGCGGCTGTCCTATACCGGCAGCCAGGTCACCTCGTGCCGGCGGCGTCCGCGCACCATCCAGCAGACGCTGCGCGCCAGTGGCCATCGCATTCGTGTGCATGAGCTGCAGGGGGAATTGATTTTTTCAACAGTGGAACCGTTTATCCGGATTGCACTGAAGCAGGCGCCGTATTGCCAGTATCTGGTGCTCAATCTGCGCAACGTGATCAACATCGATGATGTTTCACTGCGTCTGATTTTCGAGCTGCATTCCAGCCTGGCCCGGCAGGGTGTGCAGATGATGATCTGTCATGCCGGACGTTTTGCACAAAACTTGTCTCGTCAGGGTTTTTCCCCGGCAACGGTGTTTGATGATGGTGATGCTGCGCTGGAGTACTGCGAAAATTCATTGCTGACAGAAGTTTCAGGAACCGGCTGGATCGGTTCCCGCGCGGTTGGCCTGCACAACATTGCCTTGTTGTCAGGACTGACTGGCGATGAATTGGTTTGGTTGAACGGAGAAATGCCGACCTGCACCGCGCAGACAGGTGAACACCTGATCCACGCCGGTGATGCGGGAGACAGTCTGTTTTTGCTGCTTGAGGGCTCGGTAGAGGTGCGTTTGCCTTCCGAGTCGAACGCGAAGGGCACGCGACTTGACGTATTCGAGGCGGGCATGAGTTTCGGCGAGATGGGGCTGCTTGATCGAGCGCCGCGTTCAGCCGATGTGCTTGCGCTGGAGCCGGTTAAATTTCGTGTAATTGATCGCGCGCTGTTTGACCGGATTGGACAGGAACGTCCCGACATGAAGATCCGGATGCTGGAGCAACTCGCATCCCAGCTTTCGGCGAATCTCCGCAAGGCCAACACGGAAACCTCTGCCTACAAGGGGTGAGCGGTGATAACCATGCAGTCCATATCGTAAGGGGTTGCATCGGCCGGCGGATGGTCTGCGGTAAGATCGGCGCTTACCGATTCGATCTCCCATGCGCGAGGCCTCATGATTCATTCCAAACTGTTATCAGCCCTGCTGGTGTCTGGCGCACTGTTTCCCGGCTTGGTATCAGCAGCCGACAATTATCCGCAAAGGCCGATCCGGCAAATCATTCCTTATCCCCCGGGAGGCGCCGGGGATATTGTCGGCCGCATGCTCGCGGGTAGCTTGAGTGCCGCTCTCGGCCAGCAAGTCGTCAATGACAACCGCGGTGGCGGCGGGCAGGTGATTGCGACACAAATTGCGGCAGGCGCTGCCCCCGACGGTTACACGCTGTTTCTGGCCAGTGCGACCCATTCGATCAATCCGGCCCTGCGCAAGAATCTGCCCTACGACACGCTGAAGGATTTTGCTGCGATCACATTGGTTGCCGAATCGCCGCTGGTCTTTGTCGCGCATCCGTCCCTGAAAGTCGGCAGCATCAAAGAGTTGATTGCTGCTGCCAAGGCACAGCCGGGCCGTATCAACTATGCCTCCTCAGGGCCGGGTTCCGGTGGGCACATGTCGGTTGAACTGCTACAGTCGATGACTGGCATCAATGTCGTACATATCCCGTATAAGGGTGCTGGACCTGCGCTGGTGGATGTCGTCGCAGGCCAGGTCCAGATCATCTGCACCAGTCCCTTGCCATCCATGCCGCATGTGAAGAGCGTGCGTTTGCGCGCACTGGGTATGACCAGTTTGAAACGCGCACCTGCCTATCCCGATGTACCTGCGGTTTCCGAGACTGTTCCGGGCTACCAGTCTGCACTGTGGTACGCCTTGCTGGCCCCTGCACGCACGCCACCGGAGATCATCAAGCGGCTTCATGCCGAAACGGTTAAAGCACTGGCGGCACCGCAGATGCGCGAACAGTTGCAGGCGCTCGGTGCAACACCGGTTGGCAACAGTCCGCAGGAATTGCAGGCCTTCATCGGCAAGGAAATCCAGATGTGGACTCAGCTGGTGAAGCAGGCCAATATCAAGCTCGATCCCTGAGTTCGGCACATTTGTTTATTTCGGGACATCATGTCACAGACCCTTACGCTGTTTGATCCCACTGCACCACGCCGTGCCGACACGCTGTCGGCGGCTACACGGCCGGCGTTGCGCACACTGACCGGTGCAACTGTAGGTTTCATTGACAATGCGAAACCGAATTTCCAGCATCTGGTGGATGACCTCGCCGAACTGCTGCAATCCCGCTACGGTGTTGCCCGGGTGATCAAGCGCCGAAAATCTTCGGCATCCCTGCCGGCTGATCCGGCGGTGATTGAGGCTCTTTCCGGTGAGTGCGATGTAGTCATTGCGGGCTCCGGAGACTGAGGTTCCTGTGCGTCGTGGAGTGTCCACGACAGTGTTGAAGTGGCAAAGCGAGGCAAGGTCGCGTTGACGGTTTGTTCAACCGCGTTCCAGACCCTTGGGCGCGCACAGGCGCGTGCGCTGGGCAACAGTGCGCTGCCGATCGCAGTTATTCCGCATCCATTTGGCGGGCGCAGTCGTGAGGACGTACGCAAGCTCGCCGAGCAGTGTATTGACGATATTGTCAAACTGCTGACTGGAGAGAAAACATGAACAAGCCTGCCGCTGATTGCGCGGCCACCTTTGATGCTGCGGATGATTTGGATGCAATCAACCGCCTGTATCGCGAAAAGCGCTGGAGTGATGGCCTGCCCATTGTGCCGCCGACAGTGGCGCGCGTTGATCGCATGCTGGCGCACAGCCGGCACGACCGTCATGAAGTTATTGCGAATGTAGCGCCGGGGTTTGGTGCGGCTACCGTCGAGCGTATTGCCATCAATGCAGTCATGGCGGGGTGTGATCCGGAGTATCTGCCAGTGCTGATTGCAGCTACTGAAGCGGTGGCGGACCCGCAATTCAATCTGCAGGGCATACAGGCCACCACCAATCCGGTTGCCGTGTGGCTGGTACTCAACGGTCCGGCCTCTAAAAAATTGCAAGTCAATGCCACCTTCAACTGCATCGGGCAGGGCAGCTGGGCGAATGCAACGCTGGGTCGTGCGATGCGATTGATTCTGCAGAACATCGGCGCTGCGCTGCCCGGGGAAATGGATCGCGCCACACATGGCCAGCCGGGGAAATTCACCTTTTGCTGCGCGGAGAACGAGGACGCACATCCCTGGCAGCCCTTGCATGTCGAGCGCGGCTTTGCCGCAACAGACAGCACGGTGACCGTGGTTGGCGCCGAGGGTACGATGAACATGAACACTCATGCCAAATACGCTGATGAACTGGCGCGGGTGATTGCCGAAACAATGATCCATCCACCGAGCAATGAATATGTGCATGGCGGCGAACCTTGGTTCATTCTCGGCAGCGAACATGCGGAAATTTTCCGGCGCGAAGGCTGGGACAAGGCCCGGGTAAAACGCGAATTGTGGGAGCGTTCCAAAATGGCGGTGAAACACCTCAGTGCCAAGGAAATCGATCGGGCCCGTGCATCGCGCACATCCGAACTTGGGGAACTGAGTGATGACACCTTGTTGCCGATTTCACCGAGCGCCGGGGACTTGCAGTTGATTGTTGCCGGCGGGCCTGGAACGCATTCTGTGTATGTACCGTGTTTCGGGAACAGTCGTGCGGTCACGCGACGTATCGATATGTAGTCTAATCAATACTTCGGTCAATTATTCTTGACGACTTAGGAAAATCATAATTTATAAGTTATTGTTTTTAAACAATAATTATGGATTTATGGTAATGGGCTTTTCCAAGCAGTGACGT
>CAMAYE010000197.1 GCA_945862135.1 Bordetella parapertussis | reverse complement strand
CCTGCCGCGCGAAAAATTGGTGACGGTGGATATCCATGAGGCGCAGCAACTGCCGGGCTTCAAGGTCAGCGCATTCCATTGGAAGCATCGCGACATCAACCTGGTGAAGGCGCTGTCGAAAGCCGTGTTTCACGGCAACGCCACCCAGTTGTCCTGGGCCTGGAGCAGTGCAACCAATGCGCCGTTTTATTCCCCGTACACCGGCTACCACGTCGAACTGCCGGGCGGACTGAATGTGCTCAATTACAACGAAGGTTTCAACACCAAGATGACTGACGCCGAAATCACGGCGCTGGGTAAACGGTTCCGCACCGATGTGCTGCTGGCCGGCATGCAGCTAGATTTCACTGCGGATGTGGCGCGCGGGGTGGTGGCGCTGAATCCGAAAACCGTCGTCCTTTATCCGCCGCACGACAAGTTCCACGAAATGATGGGCGTCACCTCGCGGCCGTGGCCGGAATTTGCCGCGGCAGTCAGTGCGGCGCTGCCTGCTGCCAAAGTGCTGATTGCCGAACCGGGGTTTGTGATGAATGCGCTTACCGGCGAAATGCTGCCGCCGCAGCGCAGCCGGATTGCCGCCTAGGGCGCGGGCGGAGTGCCGAGTTCGCTGAACACCCGGCGGATTTCGGCGACGCGGGTTTTGAGGTCCGGCGTTTTTAACTCGATGCGCAACCGGTCCTGACCGGCCAGCTTGTAATTCTTTTTCGACTGGATCAGCTTGATGATCTTGATCGGTTCGATCGGCGGATTGGGCACGAACTGCAGCTGGATCACGTTTTCACTGGCATCGATTTTTGCGATACCCAGCAGTTTGCCGAGCAGGCGCAGGCGGTGGCTGTCGATCAGCGCGCGGGTGGCGTCGGGCAGCTGGCCGAAACGGTCGATCAGTTCTTCCTGTAGCAGCAGCAGCTGGTCTTCGTTGTCGCAGTTGGCCATGCGTTTGTAGAGCACCAGCCGCTCATGCACGTCGTGGCAATAGTCGTTGGGCAGCAGCGCCGGCGTGTGCAGGTTGATTTCGGTGGTCACACCCAGCGGCGCGTTGAGGTCGGGTTCCTTGCCGGCTTTCAGCGACTTGACTGCGGAATCAAGCATCGCGCAGTACAGGTTGAAACCGATTTCGTGCATTTCGCCCGACTGGTTTTCGCCGAGCACTTCACCGGCGCCGCGGATTTCGAGATCGTGCATCGCCAGATAAAAGCCCGAACCCAGTTCCTCCATCGCCTGAATCGCTTCAAGACGCTTTTTGGCGTTGCTGGTGATGTTGCCTTCATCGGGCAGCAGCAGATAGGCATAGGCCTGGTGGTGCGAGCGGCCGACGCGCCCGCGCAGCTGGTGCAGCTGCGCGAGGCCGAAACGGTCGGCGCGGTTGATGATGATGGTGTTGGCGGTCGGGATGTCGATGCCGGTTTCGATGATGGTCGTGCACAGCAGGATGTTGAAGCGGCCCTGATAAAAGTCGCGCATCGCCAGTTCCAGCTCGCGCTCGCGCATTTGCCCGTGGGCGATGCGCACACGCGCTTCCGGCAGCAGCCGCGTCAGCTCTTCCTCGATATTGGCAATGGTGTCGATGTCGTTGTGCAGGAAATAGACCTGGCCGCCGCGTTTCAATTCGCGCAGCACGGCCTCGCGGATCAATGACTTTGCATAACGCGCGACAAAGGTCTTGATTGCCAGCCGCCGCTGCGGCGCGGTGGCGATCACTGAAAAATCGCGCAGGCCTTCGAGCGACATCGCCAGCGTGCGCGGGATCGGAGTTGCCGTCAGTGTCAGTACATCCACTTCGGCGCGCATTGCCTTGAACTGCTCCTTCTGGCGCACGCCGAAGCGGTGTTCCTCGTCGATGATCACCAGGCCGAGGTTCTTGAACTTGACGTCCTTGCTCACCAGCTTGTGCGTGCCGATGGCAATGTCGACGCGGCCTTCGCCCAGCCCGACCAGCGCATCCGTGGTTTCCTTGGCAGTGCGGAAGCGCGAGAACTCGGCGATTTTCACCGGCCAGTCGGCGAAGCGGTCGGAGAAGGTATTGAAATGCTGTTCGGCCAACAGCGTGGTCGGCACCAGCACGGCGACCTGTTTGCCGTCGGCGACTGCGACAAAAGCGGCGCGCAAGGCGACTTCCGTTTTGCCGAAGCCGACATCGCCGCAGACCAGCCGGTCCATCGGCTTGGCGCTTTTCAGATCCTCAATCGTGGCGTTGATGGCCGCCGCCTGATCCGTGGTTTCCTCGAAGGGAAAACCTTCGGCAAAGGCTTCGTAATCATGCGGCTTCAGATTGAAGGCATAACCTTCGCGCGCCGCGCGCTGCGCGTAGATCGCCAGCAGTTCCGCGGCGGTGTCGCGCACCTGTGCGGCGGCCTTGCGTTTGGCCTTGTCCCATTGGCCGCTGCCCAGCTGGTGCAGCGGCGCCTGCTCGGGCGATGCGCCGCTGTAGCGGCTGATCAGGTGCAGGCTCGACACCGGCACATACAGCTTGTCGTTGTTGGCGTATTCCAGCGTCAGGAATTCGGTCGCGCCTTCGCCGAGGTCCATGCTCTGCAGGCCGAGGTAGCGGCCGATGCCGTGGGTTTCATGCACCACCGGATCGCCGACCTTGACCTCGGACAGGTCGCGCAGCATGCCTTCGGGCGAGGTGCGCTTGGCATCGCGCGCTGCGCGCTGGCGCACCTGCGAGGCATACAGTTCGTTCTCGGTGATGACCGCGATCTGCACGGCGGTGTCGATGAAGCCGTTGCTGAGCGGTGCGACGCCGAGCATCAAATGCTCGTGACTGGTTTTGAACTGCGCCCAGTCGGCGACCTGCACCGGTTTCAATCCGTACTCGGCAAAGTACTCGAGCATGGTTTCGCGGCGGCCCAGCGCCTCCGCCAGTACCAGAATGCGTCCGGGGTAGCTGTCGACAAAGCCGCGCAGTCGGTGCAACGGATCATCGGCACGGCGCTCGACATGCAGCGGCGGCAGCGGCGAGCTGGCGGTATTCAGTAAATCGTTGTTTTTATTATTGAATTCGAGTTCCGCCGCAGGCGAACCGACCATCGCAGGGGCAATCGCGGCGAGGTCGATGCGCGCGAAGGGTTTGATCGCACCGAAGAATGCATCCTCGGTGAGGAACAGTTCCTGCGGCGGCAACACCGGATTGGCAAGGTCGCCACGCACCATCGCATGACGGCCGCGCGTATCCGCCCAGAACTCGTCGATGGCTTCAGTGATGCCGGGACGCAGGCAGACCGTGGTGTTCTTCGGCAGGTAATCGGTGACCAGCGCCGTGCTGTCAAAAAACAGCGGCAGGAAATATTCAATGCCGGCAGTCGGGATGCCTTTCGACACATCCTTGTAGACCTGGCTGCGCGACGGATCGCCTTCGAAGCGTTCACGGAAGCGTTGGCGGAAAGCGGTGCGCGCGGCTTCATCCATCGGGAATTCACGCGCCGGCAGCAACCGCACTTCCGGCACTTTCATGATCGAACGCTGGCTGTCGACGTCAAAGCTGCGGATCGAATCGATGGTCTCGTCGAAGAGATCAATGCGATAGGGCAGCGGGCTGCCCATCGGATACAAGTCGATTAAACCGCCACGGAAACTGTATTCACCGGGCGCAATCACCTGCGTCACATGGTTATAGCCGGCGAGCGTCAGCTGATGGCGCAACGCTTCCGCACCGAGCTTCGCGCCCTGACGGAAATAAAAGGTGTTCGCGGTGATGAAGTCCACCGGCGCCATGCGATACAGCGCTGTGGTGACCGGCACCAGCGCGATGTCGATGTCGCCGCGCACCAGCTGGCACAGCGTCGCCAGCCGTTCCGACACCAGATCATGATGCGGCGAGAAGTGATCGTAGGGCAGCGTTTCCCAGTCCGGCAGCATGTGCACCCGCAGCTGCGGTGCAAAGAACGGAATCTCCTGCAGCAGGCGCTGCGCCTGCCATGCCGATTCCGTCAGCACCAGCAGCGGACGTGCGCGGGCCGCCAGTTCGGCCAACAGGGGGGCGTCGCTGGAACCGTGGAGCAGGGCGGTGCTGGTGCGCTGCCCGGGTGCGGGCAGCTTTTCTGGGTGCATCAAATGTTGCTTCTGAAAAGGGCGCTATTATAAACGCGCCCCCTGACGTTTCCCCCGGAAATCCCCATGCGCCGACTGCTGACCTTGATGTGTCTTGTTACTGTCATGATTGCACCGGCCCACGCGCAAACCGTGCAATCCGAGAAACACGCCTTCCGTGTGGTCACCCTAGTGCGCGGCCTGCAGAACCCCTGGTCCATCGCCTTCCTGCCCGACGGCCGCATGCTGGTCACCGAACGCGAAGGGCGCATCCGCATCGTCAGCAAGGATTTCAAGCTCGACCCCAAACCCGTCGAAGGCCTGCCCGAGATCGTCGCCAGCGGCCAGGGCGGCCTGTTCGATGTGGTGCTGCATCCGCAGTTCGACAAAAACGGCTGGATCTACTGGGCCTACAACGCCCCGGGCCCGGGTGGATGGGGCACGGCGATGGCGCGCGGCAAGCTCGTTAGTGACGCAAATAAGTACCGCATGACCGAAGTGCAGATCCTGTTCAGCATGGAACCGAAAACCCGCGCCGGCCATCACTTCGGCGGGCGCATCGTGTTCGATCAAAAAGGATTTGTGTATCTGACCCTCGGCGACCGCGGCGACATGCCGCGCGCGCAAAAGCTCGATGACCACGCCGGTTCGGTAATCCGGTTGCACGACGATGGCCGCGTGCCCAAAGACAATCCTTTTGTGAGTCGCGCCGGCGCCAAGCCGGAGAAGTTCACGCTGGGCAATCGCAATATGCAGGGCGCAGCACTGCATCCGCAGACCGGCGAGCTGTGGACCCATGAACACGGCCCGCAGGGCGGCGACGAGGTCAACGTGATGCGCGCCGGCCGCAACTACGGCTGGCCGGTGATCAGCTACGGCGTCAATTACGGCATCGGCACCAAAATCGGTGAGGGCAATACCAAGGCCGGCATGGAGCAACCGTTGAAGGTCTGGGTGCCGTCGATCGCACCTTCAGGCATGGCCTTCTATACCGGCGACAAATTTCCGAACTGGAAAGACAGTCTGCTGGTCGGCGCGTTGCGCGATGAAATGCTGGTGCGGCTGGAACTGAATGGCGAGAAGGTGGTGCGCGAGGAGCGGCTGATCAAAGGGCAGATCGGGCGAATCCGCGATGTGCGGGTGGGGCCGGATGGGTTTGTTTATCTGCTGACGGATGAGCGGGAGGGGGTGGTGGTGAGGTTGGAAGCGGTTAGATAAAATATTCAATAAAATCAATAATTTATAATTATTTTTGCGCGATGCTGACTGGTAAAATTGTTGGCGATGTCGTGCGTCAGGCTGGTGCAGAATGTCAACTAAAAGTGGCACCTAAATTTGGCAACTAAACATGTCAACCAATTCACGTTAGCTTGCATCATGACCGAACCAATATTTCTTGGCATTGACAAGCCCACCTGGGACTTAGTGAATGGCTTCGCCAATTGGTTTGCAGCCGTTGGCTCCTTTGCCGCAGCCGCAGTAGCACTCTATATCGCTAATCGCTCTTCGCGACCGAGCGCCGAGTTATCTGTCGGCCACCGCATCACCATTGGCGCTGGTTCGGTGGCACCGTACCCTGAGTATGCTGTCTTTCGGGTCGTAAACACTGGCGACCGACCAATCAGGATCGTGCAGATCGGATGGAGCATTCGATGGCCGAAAAGACGTTCAGCCGTTCAGATGTTTGAGCAAAGCCTGAGTAGTCAATTGCCAGTCGATCTGTCACACGGCCAAGAGGCTTCTTGGTATGTTCCGCTAAATGCGCGAGAAGAGCATTGGATGGACTATTTTGCCAAAAACATGCTCACGCCGAGCTACAGATTGTCACTGTGGTCACTTCGCGCCCAAGCATTTTCGTCTGTCGGCTTTGTCTTTACTGTAAAGCCCGAACAGGGGCTACTTCGTCGTCTTCGAGAAGCATGCGAGCGGGTGAGCAACAATGCAAGCTAACCCTACAGTCAAGCGAGACTGCGCAAAAGCTCGCAGCCCTTTAATTCCACGTTAGCCGCTCAAAGGGATATGACATCGCCCAACCGAAAACGGGATCCCATCACGCTCGCCGTCTTGGGATTGATATTCGCATTGGGATATGGTTTTTTCGGCATTAGCTTTGACCAATCAACACTCTCGAGCTCCGAGGCTTGGAGCCACGGAGTTGCGCAGCCTTACGTTGTTTCTGGTGTAGTGCTCGTTGCTCTTGCTTTCCTTTTTTATCGAGGGCGAAAATGGGCACGCTGGGCGATTCTCTTTTGGTGTCCGATCACGATTCTTGGTGGGGCTGCCTGGGCTACATCTCGTGCTGTGGCATCGTTTGATTCCGCGTTCCTCGCTGGGGCTTCAGGAATAATTGCCATTTGGTTATGGGGTGTCTGGCGTATGTTTTTTTCTCCAAGCACTAGTGGTCGTTTGCATAAGTAGGGTCAGTGTAAGTTTCTGAATCAAAGAGTGTGCTCTGACG
>CAMAYE010000196.1 GCA_945862135.1 Bordetella parapertussis | reverse complement strand
GCCTACGGCCCCATCACCGACAACGCCGGCGGCATTGCCGAGATGGCCGAGTTGCCCGACAGCGTGCGTGCCGTCACCGACCCGCTGGACGCCGTGGGCAACACCACCAAGGCCGTCACCAAGGGCTATGCCATCGGCTCGGCAGGCCTGGCCGCGCTGGTGCTGTTCGCCGACTACACCCATGCGCTGGAAGCACGCGGGCTGCAGGTGAGCTTCGACCTGAGCAACCACATGGTGGTTATCGGCCTGCTTATCGGCGGCCTGATTCCCTACCTCTTCGGTGCCATGGCCATGGAAGCGGTCGGTCGTGCCGCCGGTTCCGTGGTGGTGGAAGTGCGCCGTCAGTTCAAGGAAATCCCCGGCATTATGGAAGGCACCGCCAAGCCCGATTATTCGCGTGCGGTGGACATGCTGACCCGTGCGGCAATCAAGGAAATGATTGCCCCGTCGCTGTTGCCGGTGCTGGCACCGGTCGCAGTGGCCTTCATCGTCGGCGCGCTGATGGGCAAGGATGCGGGCGTCCAGGCCCTCGGCGGCATGCTGATGGGCACCATCGTCACCGGCCTGTTCGTCGCCATCTCCATGTGCACGGGTGGCGGCGCCTGGGACAACGCCAAGAAATACATCGAGGACGGCAACCACGGCGGCAAAGGCTCCGAAGCCCACAAGGCTGCGGTGACCGGCGACACCGTTGGCGATCCCTACAAGGATACGGCCGGCCCCGCGATCAACCCGCTGATCAAGATCATCAACATCGTGGCGCTGCTGATCGTGCCGCTGCTGTAAACGGCAAAGCGCCAAACAACACGGCCGGGCTTACCCGGCCGTTTTTTTATGGCAGAACCCATCAAGGCTTCATTTCTTCCAGGAACCATTCCGCTGGCAAAGCCTTGCCGATGCCGGCCTCAAGCGCCCTCTGGTAAACGGCGGGAGCGATCGCCGCAAACTGGAGGCCCATTCCACCATTGTTCTTGAACAGGGTAATGTGGTCACGATGTGCGCGTCCTCTCACATTTCCGGACACGACATCGCTCAGATCAACCACATCGTCCCAATTCAAGACACCGGCAGCTACGGGGCCGGCAAGATCACCGGTCTGGTGATGCATGGCTCCCTTTTTCCAGTGCGCAACCACCCGGGATGCGCGACGAACCACCTCGTCATTGATTTCCCGTCGCGGCGCTGATTTGTCGCCGCTTACGATGGAAACAACATGAGCACCGGGTGACAGCCATTCCCCGTGGAGAATGGGCTCACTGACATTTGTAGCGGCAACAACCAGATCTGCGCCCTCAACTGCTGATCGCGCACAATCAACTGGGCGCACATTCAGTCCGAGTTCATGCGTGGCACGCGCGGCGAATGCAGCACGATTATCCGCGTTTGGACTGAAAACGCGCACGTCGCGCAACTGACGCACTTTGCTTATGGCCACAAGATGCCACCAGGCCTGTGCGCCGGAACCCAACAAGGCGAGATCCCCCGCATCTTCGCGGGCAAGGTAACGCGTGCTCAGTGCACCGGTACAGGCAACCCGCACCAGTTGTATGTAGCCGTCATGCAATATCGCTACCGGTGACAGCGTTTTCGTGCAAAAAACCATGATCAGACCGCAATAACGGCCGCCGGGACCACGCGGAAGTTTCTCCCGACGGCGAACGCCGTTCACAACGCGACTGTCAATGATGTCTGAAGTCAGACGGAATACCATGTAACCGGAACCGGATATGGCGCCGTCCATGGTTTTCAGGCAATAGTCGATATCCGGCTCATCCAGAGGAACATGCGTCTGGCTGCGGGTCCCTTCAAAGGCATGACCTTTCGCTACGGCACGGTACATCTCATCGAGTGCGCCAAGGCAGTCAGCGACATCAATGACGCTGGCGATATCGTCGTTATTGAGTACGAGCAGTACGGACACGGAATTTCCCCTGAATCGTCAGACACCTGCGCCCGGCGTCGTGTCCTCCCCGGTCAGCGCATACAGCGTCCGGGAAGCAAACTCGCGGTGATACAGCACATAAACCACCCATGCAGTCGCAATCAGCATCAGATAGGGATGCAGGAACCAGGTCATCCCAGCCAGGGCGAAATAATAGGCACGAAGGCCGTCATTAAAATTGGTTCCGGCAAAGGAAGTTACTGCTGCAATGCGGTTGATTCGCGCAGCATATTGCTCAGGATTTTCTTTGGGCGGCTTGGGTACGGCACCGATCAGTGTCGAAGAAAATCCAAGCTGACGGATTGCCCAGGAAAACTTGAAAAACGCATATACAAAAATCAGCACCATCATCACGACCTTGATCTCGAGCAGGCGAGTCGATGCCTTGACCGTGAAAGGCAACCCGGAAACCACATCCATAGCCTGCTGCACATACCCAAGAAGCGCGATCAGCGCACCCAGAACAAGCATCGTCGTCGATGCGAAGAACTGAGAGCTGCGGGTGAGGTTTCGCATGATGTTGATATCAACCATGCGATTGTCGCGTTCGATCATGCGCAGCATCCACTCGCGGCGATAGCGGTCCATCGTGTTGTGGAGGGACGGCACGGTGCGGGCATGCCATTGCGCAAACAGCGCATAACCGACCCATGAAAAAACAAAAAAAACAACACCCGAGATATCGAGCCAGGTCAGGCTGAGTTCGCTCAGAAAGCGTGAAAAGTAAACACCATCGGCCATGTAATCTCCAACACCTCAGGTAAAAACAGGATCAGAGAAAGAGTGTAAGCACCCCAGTATAGCCATACAGCCGGTTGTGCGATATCTCGCCATTGCCGAAGAAACCGGCCAGCGGTACGTCGCCGAGCGCGGCCTGAATCATGCGCAACTCCTCCGATTCGCCGCCAAGCAATGCGCCGCCGCGTCCGAGGCAGGAGTAATACAGAGCGCTGCGGGGCGGCGTATAGAGGCCTTCACGAATGCTGTCGAGCATGCACGCCATGTCGGCACGCGCGGTTTCATGGTCTCGACGGAAAAACTGCAGGCGCTGCCCCTTGCGAACCAGATCGCCGATTGCGATCAAGCGGTTGCCGGGATCGATGCCGATCAGATTGCGCACAACATATTCAGCAATATCACTGCCAGCGACTGATAACCCGACGAAAATCTGCCCGCCCAACCGAGACAGATCCTCATCCTCGTCGAGGTCGACATCCTCGCGCAACACGTCCAGCGCCGGACGTCCATCAAGCTCAAGCACGATATTATTCTGCGCACCCGTCACTTCATGCGCCGAACGTACCGGGGAACAGCCCTGAGTCAAACGCGTAGCGACTACAACAGCATCCGAAAATGCAACCCCCGACAACGCAGCCGAAGCAGGACCATCCGCAAGAAACTGCAAACCGCGCCGCGAACTGGCCAGACCACCGACCAGAAAACCGGTTTCGGTACACTTGGCCAGATCCACGATTTGTTTCGCAATATCGCCCCGCAGCGGGTCGCCATGCACAACGGCAATACTGGCGGGGCTCCCGCCGCACAACAATTCAACGTCATCCGGTGCGGCCGACCTGCCACCAAAAATGCGGAAACTATCCGGCGGAAAATCCCCCGCCAGGAGCACCATCGCCGGTCGATCGAGGTACTCGGTACCGGTCGCACAAATACCAATCCCGACAGTCCCCGTCCAATGTGGAATCCCGGTCTGGTCTGCTATGTAGCGATGGATCTCCGGCAGGAGTTCGGCAAAAAAATCAGTGACATAGATAAAGCCAAGGTTGCCGGTGCTACCAGCCAGTTGTGCAATACAGGCATCCGCCGCGGCACGCCAGTCGGCATTGCTGGCGTGCCCAAGGCGAAACCGCTTCATCATGGCCGCATCAGACGCGCTTGATCCAACCCGGCAACGCTTCAACGCGCTTGAGCCAGGCGGCTACTGACGGATGTGCGTTCATGTCAAAACCGCCCTCCGGTGACACCGAGGTGTAGCAATAACAGGCCAGATCGGCGATGGTCGGCCGGCCACAAGCCAGCCACTGGTTTGATTGCAGGCGACCTTCCAGAACGGCCAGGCCGTTACGGCCGTAGGTCGCATATTCTTCGTAGTCCCCAATGCTGCGGATACCGATTTTCTTGCCGCGTGCCCACTGCAAGCCGTAATGCAGCTCATTGTTTGACAGCGCCAGCCATTGCTGAACCTCAGCCATACCCACGGCATCGGTCGGCAGCCACTGTTCACCACCGTATTTGCGCGCCAGGTAAACCAGGCAGGCCGTCGAATCCCAGAATACCTGATCGCCATCAACCAGCACCGGCACCTGGCCGCGCGGGTTCAGCTTGAGGAATTCAGGCGTCTTGTGCTCCTTTTTGTCGGTGTCAATCGCAATCGTCTCAAACGGCAACTTGAGCATCGAAAGCAAAAGGCGAACTTTCCAAGCATTACCGGAGGTCGAAGTGATATACAGTTTCATGTAACGCTCCATGATTAATTGAGCCGCAATCCTAGCATGTACGCACAGCAGTGGCAGGCCTCAAAGTTATAATGCCGACATTCGCCCCGAAGGAAATTTGCCGTGAATCTGGACCGAGTTAATTCAGGCTACGACGTGCCGGAGGATTTCAATGTGATCATTGAAATCCCGATGCATGCCGAACCGATCAAGTACGAAATGGAAAAAAGCACCGGCGCCATGTTTGTCGACCGATTCATGTCGACTTCCATGCGTTACCCCTGCAACTACGGCTACGTGCCGCACACCCTGTCCGGCGACGGCGACCCGGTCGACGTACTGGTCCTGTCCCCGGTTCCCCTGATTACCGGTGTCGTGGTGCGCTGCCGTCCGGTGGGCATGCTGAAAATGGAAGATGAGGCCGGGGATGACACCAAGATCCTCGCCGCCCCCATCGACAAGCTGACTCCACTGTATTCAAAAATACGCAAACCGCAGGATCTTCCTGCAAGCACGCTCGCGCAGATTTCGCACTTTTTTGAACATTACAAGGATCTCGAACCCGGCAAATGGGTCAAGGTCATCGGATGGGTTGGCGCCGAAGAAGCCAAACGCGAGATCGTGGATGGCGTCAAATGCTACAAGAAAGCCGCAAAAAAACCGAAATTCTGAGTATCAGTTGCTTGATACCTGCGGCCTGCTCACTGCCGTGAGAATCAGATAACCGACGATCGCGGAGATCGCGGAACCCAGCAATATGCCGACGCGTTCGTCAACCGGCAGAGCCAGCGCCTGTTCGCTCTTGAAAGCCAGGCTGCCGATGAAAAGGCTCATCGTAAAACCAATACCCGTCAGAACAGCAACGCCGTAGAAGCTCCCCCAGGTCGAACCCTTCGGAAGACGGGCCCAGCCTGCAGCGATCAACGCCCCGGACACAGCCATGATCCCCGCCTGCTTGCCGACAAATAGGCCCAGCGCAATACCTGCCGTAATGGGGTGCATCAGATCAGCCAGCGCCATGCCTTCGAAAGAAACACCCGCATTTGCAAAAGCAAAAAGCGGCAGAACCGCAAATGTGACGGAACCATGGAGGTCACGTTCAAGCTGTCGCGAAGGAGAAGGTTTGCCCTCGCTGCTGCGCAACGGGATGGTCAACGCAAGCAGTACCCCGGCGATGGTCGCGTGAACACCCGACTTGAGTACGGCCGCCCACAGTATCAGTCCGACCAGGATATAAGGTGCGACGCGCATTACGCCCATACGATTAAAGATGATCAACACCAGCATGGCGGCGCCGGCTATGTACAAGGTGACTGCCGAAGGTGTCGCCGAATAAAAAAGTGCAATGATGATAATGGCGCCAATGTCATCGACAATCGCCACTGTCAGCAGAAAAACCTTGAGCCCTCTTGGAATACGGTCACCAAGCAGCGCCAGCACACCGAGGGCAAACGCAATGTCCGTGGCTGCAGGAATTGCCCAACCACGGATCGCAACGCCGTCTCCGGCATTGATCGCCGCGTAGATCAGCGACGGAACAGCAATTCCGCCGACTGCGGCCGCCACAGGAAGCAGCGCCTGCCGAAAGTCTGACAACTCGCCTTCAATCAGTTCGCGCTTGAGTTCAAGTCCGACCAGAAAAAAGAATACGGCCATCAACCCGTCATTGACCCAGAGTAACAATGGCTTGTCGATGACAAAGGCACCAACGCTGAGCACGATCGGTATTTCAAGAAAAGTGCGATAGACCGGAGCCAGTGACGAGTTGGCAACCACCATCGCCAGGATTGCCGCGACAAAAAGCAGTACTCCAGGAGCGGTTTCACCCGAGATGAATTGATTCCATGAACGAATATATGCCCCGCCCTGCTTCGGCATATTCATTTCTTTCCCCAAAAATGAAAACGGGAAAGCTGCGCCAGGTGAGGACGCAATAAAAACATATCGGGATGGGTCGTCATGGCTGCCAGGCAATGTTGCGTGATTTATTCCGACGTCAGAATATACACCAGAGCCTGCAAATCCCCGGCAGCGGTGCGTCAATCCCGCCGTTGTTCCCGCGCCGCAAAGCGTGCTGACAGGCCCAATCCTGTCAGCACGCCCGCTCC
>CAMAYE010000195.1 GCA_945862135.1 Bordetella parapertussis | reverse complement strand
ACCGCTGGCCAAAAACGGCTACGGGCAGTACCTGCTCAGCCTGCTGAAATAAGGAGCCGGCCGTGCCGTTTACCGTCATACCCACCGAACTTCCCGAAGTCCTGATCTTCGAACCCAAGGTTTTCGGCGACCATCGCGGATTCTTTTTTGAAAGTTTCAACCAGCGCGACTTCGAACAACTCACTGGACTCAAAGTGCAGTTCGTGCAGGACAACCACAGCCGCTCGGCGCAAGGTGTTTTTCGCGGCCTGCACTACCAGATCCAGCATCCGCAGGGAAAGCTGGTGCGCGTTACCGTTGGCGAAGTGTTTGATGTCTCAGTGGACCTGCGCCGCAGTTCACCGACCTTCGGCAAATGGACCGGCGTCACGCTGTCTGCGGCCAACAATCGCCAGCTGTGGATACCACCGGGTTTCGGTCACGGTTTTGTCGTCACCAGTGAATATGCTGAATTTCTTTATAAAACAACGGATTACTGGTTCCCCGAACATGAACGCTCGTTGCTGTGGAACGATCCGGCGCTGGGCATTCAATGGCCACTGACGGGCGAACCGAAGCTCGCAGCGAAAGACATTGCCGGCAAACCACTCTCTGACGCAGATACCTTCGATTAAATCTTATGACGCTGATAAGCGCCACATTACAGATTTCCATCAGAAGATAGTCCGAAAAGACCATATCGGATGGCTCAACGCCTGATTCAGATCAGCCGACGACGCCCGACAACCGGGGGAATCAGTATGGCGCCAAAAGGTTCAGGAACCGGATCCTCGGTTTCCGGAATCGGCGACTTGCTGCCCCCTTCAGCAATGGCATTAAGAAGCGGCGACGCCGTGTCAAAACTGTGGCCGCCTCCACGCACTCCGGAATTGCCGGAGCGATCGATGAAGTCAGAGCTCTCACGTGCCGGTTCTGGATTTAGCTGACCGGGAAAAGCCGGCATGTCCCGCCAGGCCGGATGACCGGCCACAGACCGTGCAGCACCCGGTTCCGCATCAAGGAAAAGACCTGGGGTCGCAGCTTGCGTCACCCCGCAAAACAAGGCTGCCAGCAAACCGCAATACCCGCGCGAAACCATGGCCCGACTCCTTGAATCCATACTCAAGCTGACAAGAGGCATTGAATATAGCGGAGCGATGTGACAAACCGAACCTCGCCAGTCCAGCCGTCGTATGCCGAACGTACCAACTCAGCAAGAAGCTAACCCTTACAACGCTTTTGCTTCCATTGGCCCAAGATGTCAATTAAAGAAAAAAAAGGGGAAGCGTGTAATCAGCATCCACGCATTTCCTGGTTTTGCACTGGATGAGCTGTTTCAAAGCATTGTCAAAGTATGCGAGTAGCGTCGGCATCATGCCGCGCAGGCTGATCAGGCGTCCGGTCCGGCCAGCAGTTCCGAAAGCCGCGCCAGTGATCCCGGCGGTCCGAAACCGCGCGCCGCCTCAAACAGCTCTGCGGTTTTTGCCTTGCCCATGATGGGTTCAACCAGACCTTCGAATTTGGCGCGCAGCGCATCCCAGCTCATCGGATTGTCAGGATGCCCCATGACGATATCGGTGTGCGCCTTGACGTGTTCGCCGTTGTCGAGCGTGACATCAAGGTAAGCACGATACGGCGGCTGATCCGCGACCGCTTCCAGTTTCACCAGCGGCACCAGATTTGCCACTGCCGGGTCACGCATCGTCGCATCAACAAAATCAGTCTGCACGACGCGATAACCGCTGAGTCCCATTGAAATGCAGAACGGCACACTGAACTTGCCTTCGAGCGGCGTGCGCGGCGCGGTCTTGCCAGCAGTGACCAGCGCATTCGGATGGACGCGCGCATGCACTGCGGTGATCTTGCGGCCCTTGACCTGATCAGCGATGGAACGCGCCGCCTGCGTTGATGCGTGCGTGGCACGGCAACTGGCGAAAGGCTTGAAGCTGTTGCCCAGTAATTCCCAGTTCAAGCCGAAATCATCCAGCGTCGGCACTTCGGTTTCACGGTTCTGGATGAACACATCAAGCAGCCCCTTCTCCAGCTCATAGAGGTGCGTCGCCGAAATAAAGCCGTTGGCGGCCAGCTGCGACGCAAGTATGCCGTCCATCGCCGCCTTGCCGGCATGGAAGGGTTTGCCGTGCGTGCCGAAGGAACCAACGAGACCGCCAGCTGTCGTTGCAGCCACGCCCAGCGCATAGGCGATGCGTTGCTCATCCAGCCCCATCAGCGAACAGGCGACTGCCGCCGCACCGGCACGCCCGAAAATCGACGTCGGATGCAAGCCGCGACGCTGCAGGCTGCGGCCGACCCCGGGAGGCCCGCCGCCGCCGAGTTTGGCCATCACCTCGAATCCGGCGATGAACGCAGCGATCGCCTGCTTCTCGGAATAACCAAATTCCTCGGACAGTGCCAGCGCAGTGGACCAGCACGGGCCGCTTGGATGCCCTGCGCCTGCCGGATGGGTATCGTCGTAATCCATCGCATGCGTCATCGTGCCATTGGCCAGCACAGCGAGCGCCGGCGTGGTGCGGCCGCCGCAGAAGATGCGTGCCTTGCCCGAGGCATGCCAGGACTTGATCACTGGCAATATCGGCAGCACCGGCGCATCACGCGATGCACCGACCGCACAACCGATGAAATCGACCAGCGCCCGAGACGCAGCTTCCAGCACGACTGGCGGGAATTCGCGGGTCTGCGTACTGGCGATGAACGCGGTGAGCTGCTTTCCGCGGGTTTCGACAGGATGCACAGATGACGCGAATTTGGCTGCGGCTGCGGTAGGCATGGTGATTCCTTTGTATAAATTTCTTACTTGGCTTTCACCAGCTCCAGCTCCGTCAGAAACGCTTTCAACTCCGCATACTCCGCATCCATGTACTTCTTGGTCTCGGCACTGGGCTTGTATTCGTTATCCCAGTTGTTCTTGTCGAGCTCCTGTTTCCACGCCTCGCTCTGGCTGAGCTGCTTCAACGCATTGTCCCAGTAGGCCAGTTGAGCCGGGGTCATGCCGGGCGGACCGATCAGGCCGCGCCAGTTGGAGACCACAGCATCGGCCCCCTGCTCTTTCCAGGTCGGCACGTTGGCATACAGACCACCAAGGCGCTGTGGCGACGCGATAGCGATGACGCGGATGGTGCCGGCTTCGAGGTGCTTGCGCATCAGACCCACCGAACCGGGCACGGCGTCGACGTGGCCTCCGAGCAGCGCGGTAATAGCCTGGCCGCCGGACTGGAACACGGGGGTCTTGGTCTTTTTCAGGTCAATGCCCGAAACTTTCAACGCCTTGGCGATACCCTGATGATTGGGATTGCCGAGGCTGGTGGCCACACCGAAGCTCAATGCGCCCGGATCTTTTTTCAGCAGGTCAATCAACTCGCGCCCGCTCTTGATCGGCGAGTCGGCCTTGACCGCGACGGTGATGTATTCATCGAACAGGATCGCCAGCGGCGTGAGATCGCTGTAAGTCACCTTGGAGCGGCCGGAGATGTGATTGGTAAGCAGACTTTTCGAGGCGATGGACACGAAGTGGCCGTTGCCCGCATGACCCTGCAGATAGCCGTAGGCGATCGCACCACCGCCGCCCGGCTTGTTGACCACGCTGAGCGAGGTCGGGACCGCCTTGCGGTCCTGGAGGATTTTCTGGATCAGCCGTCCGGTCGAATCCTGTCCACTGCCCGGCGCGGTGTTGATGACGATTTCAACATTGCGATCGGGCTGCCAGGCCTGCGCCTGAACTGACATCGCAGCAACCAGCAGTGCCGAGCCTGCGAACACCTTGGAAATCGCGTACTGTTTATTCATCACTCCTCCTGTAAACAAGTTGCTCCGGCGAAAACCGGAGTCCGTTTTTTAATCTTGTATACCGCTGCCGTTTTTATGGATGCCCGTTTGCCCACAAGGACCAACCTCCGGGCAGCACTGGCATGACGGTTGGAATCTGTTGTTCCGGAACTTTTACGCCCTCGCCGTCAGCCAGGGCCTGTCATGGTAGTAACCCTTTTCGAATCCAGCGATGCGATCCGAATATTGCTGGGTACGCGCAATGTCGTCGAGCCCTTCGAGCAGGCAGCGTTTGCGCACTTCATGGATTTCGAACTTGTACGCCTTCCCGGTCACGTCGGTCACGGTCTGTGCGGCAAGGTCGACACTGACTTTGGCGCCGGGATTGTCCTGCAACTGGCGACGGATCGCCGCGCATTCGGCTTCAGGGAGCGTCAGTGCAAGCAGTCCGTTTTTGGCACAGTTGGCGGCGAAGATGTCACCAAAGCTCGGCGCGATCACGCAACGGATGCCGAATTCATACAGTGCATACACCGCAGTCTCGCGTGACGAGCCGCAACCGAAGTTGCGATCGGCCACGATGATGCCGGACTGGTCATACGGCGCGGCGTTCAACATGAACTCGGTTTGTGTGCCGTCAGGTTTGAAGCGCGAGTCGTAAAACAGGATCTCGCGGTACTTGGGCCCGCGCGGCACTTTGTTAAAGCGAGTCGGGCACAACTGGTTGGTGTCGATGTTCGCTTCGTGCATGGGCACGGCGATGGCGGTCAGTGTGGTGAATGGCTGCATTTAATACTCCGCTTAAATTCAAAATCTTTTAGCCACAGAGGGAACAGAGATTCTCGATACCCCCTTGAGGGGTGCACAGAGAAAAACAAAATCTGGCATTGGTTTTTTTCGCAGTTCTCTGAGCTCTCTGTGCCCTCTGCGGCTACGTCATTGATGTTAAGTATTTGATTTTATTTAATAATTTCACGAACATCGGTCAAATGCCCCTTGATCGCCGCAGCCGCCGCCATCGCCGGACTGAGCAGGTGGGTGCGACCGCCCGGCCCCTGCCGGTTGCGGAAATTGCGGTTCGAGGTCGAGGCGCAACGCTCACCCGGTTGCAGATTGTCACCGTTGATCGCAGTGCACAGCGAACAGCCCGGGTCGCGCCATTCAAAGCCGGCCTGGATAAACACCTGATCCAGACCCTCGGCTTCTGCCTGACGCTTGACGGCCATCGACCCCGGCACCACCCAGGTCATCACCTTGGCCTTGCCGTGTTTCGCCACAGCAGCAGCGGCACGCAGGTCTTCAATGCGGCCGTTGGTGCAGGAGCCGATGAACACGCGATCAAGCTGGATATCCTGCAGCGCCATTCCGGGACGCAGCGCCATGTATTCAATTGCGGTTTCATATTCAGAACGTTTTTTCGCATCCTTGATGCTGGTCGGGTCCGGCACGACGCCCGTCACCGGCAATGCGTGTTCGGGCGAAATGCCCCAGGTTGCGGTCGGTGCGATCTGCGTGGCATCGAGTTTTACTTCCTTATCGAACTTCGCACCATCATCAGTCGCAAGCGCGCGCCAGGCCTCCAGCGCCTGCGTCCAGGCCTGACCTTTGGGTGCGTAGGGCTTGCCTTCTACATAAGCGAAGGTTTTGTCATCGGGTGCGATCAGTCCGACACGGGCACCGGCCTCGATCGACATATTGCATATGGTCATACGTCCTTCCATGCTCAGATTGCGGATGGTCGAGCCGGCATATTCAATCGCATGGCCGGTGGCGCCATCCACACCAATCTGCGCGATAAGCGCAAGGATCACGTCTTTGGCTGTGACGCCGAAACCGAGTTCGCCGTCGATGGTGACGCGCATCGCCTTGGGTTTGCGTTGCCACAGCGCCTGCGTCGCCATGACATGGGCGAATTCGGAAGCGCCGACGCCGTAAGCGAGACAGCCGAAAGCGCCATGCGTGGACGTATGCGAATCATTGCCGATCACGAACAGCCCCGGCTGGATGATGCCCTGCTCCGGCGGCACGATATGCATGATGCCCTGATGTTCATGGGCCATGCCGAACAGCGTAACGCCGTATTTTTTCGCCATGTCCTGCATGTCGATCACCATGTTGCGAATACCCAGGTCCGGAATACCGTCGGTACCTTTGGCGCGGCCGGTGGTCGGCACATAGTGATCGGTGAAAGCGTAAATCTGTCCGGGCTTGATGACCTTGCGCCCGGTCTTTTCCAGTTCGGTGAAAGCGTGCAGCGTGTTTTCCTGAGCCAGCGCGACGTCGACATACATCAGCGACTCGCCTTCGTCGGTGAGGATGTGGTGCGAATTCCAGAGTTTCTCGATGATCGATTGCGGGGTACTGCCGGTCATAATGCGGTGCTTCCTTGAAAATCAAGTTCAAAAAAATTTAGCCACAGAGGACACAGAGAGCACAGAGAAAACCAAATCAAAACACGAAAGCGAATTGGTCTTGTTTTTGCAGTTCTCTGTGTTCTCTGTGTCCTCTGTGGCTGCTTTTCGTTTTTCAGCTTTACTTCAACACTTCCCGCACATCCGTGAAATGCCCCTTGAGCGCCGCCGCTGCGGCCATCGCCGGGCTGACCAAGTGCGTGCGACCGCCGGGGCCCTGGCGATTGCGGAAATTGCGGTTGGACGTCGATGCGCAACGCTCCCCCGGTTTCAGCTGATCGCCGTTGATGGCGGTGCACAGCGAACATCCCGGATCGCGCCATTCAAATCCGGCGGCGATGAGGATCTTGTCGAGGCCTTCCTTCTCCGCCTGCGCCTTGACGAGTTTGGAACCCGG
>CAMAYE010000194.1 GCA_945862135.1 Bordetella parapertussis | reverse complement strand
CCACGGCGCTGCCGTCGGTCAGTTGGATGCCGAGCATCTGTTCTATCTGAAGAGCCGCGGTTTGCCGGAGGCGCAGGCGCGCAACCTGCTGACCTATGCTTTCGGCGCCGAGATCATTGACCACATTCCAGTGCCCTCGCTGGTGGCTGCTCTGGAAAAGCTGGTGATGGCGCGTACCGAGGCCAGCCTGTGAGCGCGCGCGACAAGCTCGTGACACCGCTGGATGTTGCCGCGTTGCGCCGGGACTTTCCCATCCTGGGCCTGAAGGTTAAAGATAAACCTTTGATTTTTCTGGATAATGCGGCATCGAGCCAGATGCCGCAGGCGGTCATCGACCGCTGGGTGAAATACCGCAGTGCGCAGCACGCCAATATCCATCGCGCCGTCCACTACCTGTCCGAAACGGCGACCGCCGAATACGAAAAAGCGCGGCTCAAGATCCAGGCCTTCATCAACGCCAAAGAATCGCGCGAGTGCATTTTCACCAGCGGCACTACCGACGGCATCAATCTGGTGGCGCAGGGTTACGGTCGCAAATTCTTCAAGGCCGGCGACGAGATCATCCTGACCACGCTGGAGCATCACTCCAACATCGTGCCCTGGCAGATGGTGGCCGAGGAGAAGGGCGCGAAAATCCGCGTAGTGCCGATCAACGACCGCGGCGAGTTACAGCTTGAGGATTACCGCAAGCTGTTCAATGCCAACACCAGGTTCGTGGCGATGACGCACGTGTCGAACGCGCTGGGCACGATCACGCCGGTCCGCGAAATGATCGCGATTGCGCATGAACACGGCGTGCCGGTGCTGGTCGATGGTGCGCAGGCCGCGCCGCATTTGAAGGTCGATGTGCAGGATCTCGACTGTGATTTCTATGTTTTCTCCGGCCACAAGCTCTGCGGCCCGACGGGCATCGGCGTGTTGTACGGCAAGGCCGCGCTGCTCGAAAAAATGCAGCCCTTCAAGGGCGGTGGCGACATGATCCTGTCGGTGACCTTCGAAAAAACCACCTATGCGCCGATTCCCGCCAAGTTCGAAGCCGGCACGCCGCCGATCGGCGAGGCGATCACGCTGGGTGCGGCGATTGATTACCTGACGGCGATCGGCATTGACCGCATTGCTGCGCATGAAACCGATCTGCTCGATTACGCCACTGATCAACTGAATCGCATGCCCGGCGTGCGGCTGATCGGCACTGCCGAGAAAAAGGCCGCCGTGCTGTCCTTCGCGCTCGATGGCGTGCATCCGCATGACGTCGGTTCACTGCTCAATGATGATGGCGTCGCGATCCGCACCGGCCATCACTGTGCACAGCCGGTGATGCAGCGTTTCAAGGTGCCGGCGACTTCGCGCGCCTCGTTTGCCTTCTACAACACGATGGACGAAGTGGATGCGCTGGTGGCTTCCATCGGCCGCGTGCAGAAGTTGTTTGCATGAAAAACCTAACCCCTTTAGCCACAGAGGTCACAGAGGCCACAGAGAAAACCCCGGGTTTGCAGTTCTCTGTGCTCTCTATGACCTCTGTGGCTGCTTTTGGCTTTTGACTTAAAGCATATGGACAGCCGCGCCCTTTACCAGGAAATGATCCTCGAACATAACAAGAAGCCCCGCAACTGGGGCATGCTCGGCGATGCCACGCACAAGGCGGAGGGTGTGAACCCGCTGTGCGGCGACCACATCCACCTGTCGCTGAAGCTCAATGGTGACCAGGTCGAGGCGGTCGGCTTCGAAGGTGAAGCCTGCGCGATCTGCAAGGCCTCGGCATCGATGATGACCGTTGCCGTCAAAGGCAAAAGCAAAGCCGACGCTGAGCAGATGGTGCAGGAGTTCCGCGACATGACCACCGGCAAGCTCGATGCCGCCGGGCCGCATCACCTCGGCCGCCTGACCGTGTTTGCCGGCGTCAGCGAACTGCCGACCCGCGTCAAATGCGCAATCCTGCCCTGGCATACGCTGCATGCGGCCTTTGCCGGCAGCGATACCGCATCGACCGAATAAGAAAAACCGCAACAGCAACCGCATCCGCAACTTTCATTCATGCCGAAAATCGCCGAAATCGAACCGACCCCGAATCCCAACGCGATGAAATTCATCCTGCGGGAGCCGCTGACCTGGGGCATTACCCGCTCGTATGACAAGCCGGAGCAGGCCGTCGGCGATCCGCTGGCGATGGCGCTGTTCGACATCGAACATGTCACCAACGTGTTTTATGTCGATCACTGGGTGACGGTGACGCAGGACGGCGGCGCCGACTGGGAACAGCTGATGCGCGATCTGGCGGTGCCGATCCGTGAAGCCCCTTCCGCCGATGCGCAATCGGCGCAGCTGGTCGAGCAGTCGAGCGAGGCGATGGATCCGGCCAAGCTGAGCCCGGAAGACCGCGAGCGCCTCGACCGCATCAATGCCGCGCTGGATGAGCAGGTGCGTCCCTATCTGCAGAATGACGGCGGCGATCTTTACGTCGTCGGCCTTGAAGGCAATAAACTGTCGGTGCATTACCAGGGCGCCTGCGGCAGCTGTCCGAGTTCGCTGTCGGGCACGCTGGCCGGGATCGAGAACCTGGTGCGCCAGATCGAACCGGACATGGAAGTCGTTGCGGTTTAACAATCAATATGGCTGATTGGATCAAGGTTGCGGCGGTCGGCGAGATCGCCCCGGGCGGCTGCAAGGTGGCTGATGTTGACGGCAGCACGGTCGCGGTATTCAACGTCGGCGGCGAATTCTTTGCGATTGAAGATGTCTGCACCCATGACGGCGGTGAACTCGCCAGCGGCTTGATCGAAGGCGATCAGGTTATCTGCCCGCGCCATGGCGCGCGTTTCTGCATCCGTACCGGCGAGGCATTGTCGGCACCGGCCTATGAACCTACGGCAAAACTGCCACTGCGGGTCGAAAACGGCATTATCGAGGTCATGGACGACCGATGGGATTAGGCCCTGACCGGCCGCCGTTGCTTTTCAAAATGCCTCCCCGCACAATGCCCTTGCAGGCATATCGGAATTTCAACCGGGAGGAGACCCAAGATGAAATCCAGTTCTGTTCGCCGTATTTTGACGCCTATTCTCGGCGGCATTCTTGCAGTCGTGGCATTTGCAGCAGCAGCCCAGCAGTATCCGACTCGACCGTTGCTGATCGTCGCGCCATTTGGCGCGGGTGGTGATTCGGATATTGCCGCACGCAATCTAGGTGCGGTCATCCCGAAATACCTGAAACAGAATGTCGTTGTGCTGAACAAGGTCGGCGCCAGCGGCGCGATCGGTTCGGAGCATGTGAAAAACGCAGCGCCCGACGGTTATACGATGTTGCTGGCGCGTGTGGGATCCCAGGCAACGCTGCCGGCGCTGAAACCTGACCTCAGTTACAAATGGAATGATTTCAGCTTTCTCGGTATCCTCGAACTCAATCCCTATGTCTGCGCGGTGGTTGCCGATTCCCCGTACAAGACCTTTGGCGACCTGGTCGAGGGTATCCGCAAGAATCCGGGCAAACTCAAATACAGCACGGCCGGCGTCGGCACCATTCACGAGATGGGGCCGCAGTTGTTGTTCGACGCACAGAAACTCGGCAAGGATGCCGGCAACCAGATCCCGTACAAGAGCGGCGGCGAGGCAGCCACTGCGCTGCTCGGTCGTCATGTCGATTTCAGCTGCTCCAACATCGGCACGGTACTGAGCTTCATCAAGAACAAGCAGATGCGCGCGCTGCTGACCACGACACCGGAACGCTTCAAGGACATCCCTGACGTGCCGACGGCGAAGGAAGCGGGCTATCCGGCGCTGGAGCGCATCATCGGCTGGAGCGCGCTCTATGGCCCGCCAAAAATGGACAAAAAAATGATCGCCATCTGGGGCGATACGCTGCAGAAGGTCGGTAAGGATTCGCAGTGGATCGGCGCGACCGAAAGAGTCGGTTCTGTGCCGCCTATCAAGTCGCCGGAAGACACGGCGCAGTATGTCAAGGAACAGTACGAGACTTACTACAAGCTGGGCAAGTCTCTAGGTATTGTCCTGAAGTAGCGGTTTCCCGCGCTCCGGCGCATAGGGGCGGGGTGAAGAAGGACGGCGTCGGTTACAATCCGGCGCCGTCTTTTTTTGAATCTGATGCGGAGCTGCCTCGTTCAATGGACACCCTGACCCACGCACTTTCCGGCGCTCTGCTGGCACGCGCCACCGCCGGCCTCGAAAAGCCGGCACTGCCGCTGGGCCGGCGCATCGGCATCGGTTTCCTGGTCGCCGCATTTCCCGACAGCGATGTCATCGCGTCCTGGATTTCTCCGCTGGCCTACCTCTATCACCATCGCGGCGTCACCCATTCACTGGTGATGTTGCCGCTGTGGACGATATTGCTGTCGCTGATCTTTGCGTGGATCTGGCGCGAAGGCCCGGGCTGGAAAACCTATGCGCCCGTCGTGGCGCTGTCGCTGGTCGTGCACATCGCCGGCGACTGGATAACCACTTTCGGTACGATGATTTTTGCGCCGCTGTCGGATTACCGGCATGGCCTCGGCACGACTTTCATCATTGATTTGTGGTTCACCGGCATCATCCTCGCCGGACTGCTGCTGTCGCTGCTGTGGCGGCGTTCGCGTATCCCCGCACTTGCAGGGTTGGCGGTGCTGGTTGCTTATGTCGGCTTCCAGTACCTGCAGTTGCAGAACGCGGTGGATTTCGGCGAACGCGCTGCGCGTGAGCAGGGCATCAGCGACGTCAGGGTCACCGCACTGCCGCGGCCGGTATCGCCGTTCAACTGGATGGTGATCATCGAAAGTGATGCGGGCTACCGCTACAGCCACGTCAACCTGATTCGCAAATCGGTGCAGACCGCCGTACCCGATGCCGGGTTGATCGCCAGACTGGATGCGGTGTACCGGCCGCTCGACCAGGCGGTATGGGAAACGGACCTGCGCTTTGGCGCGGGTTCACAGGGAGCGGCAGTGCGCGCAGCCTTCGAGCATCCGGAGTTCGGATTCTTTCGCTGGTTCTCCGCATATCCGGCACTGCACGAGATCGATATCGGCGCCACGCACCTCTGCATCTGGTTCAAGGATCTGCGTTTTCTGACGCCGGGCCGCGATGCGTTTCCGTTTATCTATGGCATGTGCAGTGAAGGCACAGGTCCACTGCGCCCCTATCAATACACCGACGGTGGCAGGCAGCGCGTCTATTAGGCTTGGGCCATGCTGGTGCAGTGTCGGGAACGGCGCATCGCCTGTGTGCCGCCTCTCATGGAGGTAAATTGTATCTATTTGTTTTTAAAAGAATATTTACTGGCATTTAAATTGCTCATGAAGTCCGGTGTGTCACGGTGCCTTCATGGGAGGGGGCATGAAGGTCTGTTCATCTGTCAGGAGATACAGACCATGATTAATGCCGGATTCATTGATTTCTTGTTTACAGGAGCGGTCATTGTGCCCGCCATGTTGATGTTTGGCGGTCATGTCGGGGAAGGCCTTTTGCTGCTGATTCCCATGCTGATCGCGGCCTGCCTGTTCAGCATGTATCACCAGCAGGTCAGTGCTGAAGAGTCAACGGCCGAGGTAGATGCGGCCCCATCGGATCACGAACCCCATCAGGCTTGACCCGCATCAAACCGCAGAGCCACAGCAGTGGCAAACTGCGAAGCATGACTACCTTCCGCGCCAGAACTTTGCAGGCCGTATTGGCGGCGGCCTTTTTCGCCGGAGCGCTGCCTGCCGCAGCAGCCGCGTCAGAACCTGCGCCGGTCAAACGCGAAATCATTCCTGGTTCCGAACTGATGACATCGCAGGAGCGCGAGCACTACCGGCAAAGGCAGCGCGGCGCCAAATCCGAAGCCCAGCGTGAGCAGCAGCGCGACGAACACGTCAAAGCGATGGAAGAGCGTGCACGGCTGCGCGGTTTGCAGATTGTTGATCCCTCACGTGCGAAAAAGGGCCAGCCATGAAACGATTGCTCAAGCTGGCTTTGTTATGTGGCGTGCTGGTGGCTGCCATGCCTGCGGCACAGGCGGCGGGCGATCCGTTTCGCGGTGAAAAACGTCATCAGGACTGCCTCGGCTGCCATAGCACTGAGCTTTACGTGCCGCCGAGGGCCAAGGTCACAACCCTGGCCGCGCTGAAAAAGGAAACTGAACGCTGGAACGATCGCATGAACCCCAAGTTCACGGCCCAGGAAATCGAGGATATCGTGGCGTGGCTGAACCGGAATTTCTACAAGTTTCCGAATTGATTTGCGCTGGGTGTTCTCGAAACGCCTGGCAGATGTCAGTACGGTTCGGCTGAAAGCAGGCAGAGCAGGGCATCCAGTCCGGCGTGATTGATGGCGTAAGTAGTTTTTTCTCGTACCACCGGCTTCGCCCGATAGGCGAAGCTGACGCCGCATTCCGCCATGAACTTGAGGTCATTTGCGCCGTCGCCGACACCGGCAATCTGTTCTTTCGAGGCGCCGATTTCGGCAGCAACCTTTCGCATCGCGGCGAGTTTGGCGTCTGCATTGACGATTTCGCCGATGACCTTGCCGGTCAGTTTTCCATCGACGATTTCCAGAACATTCGAATGTGTGTAGTCGAGTTTCACGCGGTCCTTCAAACGATCGGTCATATAGGTGAATCCGCCGGACACCAGCAGTGTTTTGATGCCCGCTGCACGCGCCTTTTCCAGCATGCGTTCCGCACCCGGTGAAAATTTCAGTCGTTCGTCGTAGACCCGCTGCAGC
>CAMAYE010000193.1 GCA_945862135.1 Bordetella parapertussis | reverse complement strand
CGCTTCGGCGGGGTTTGTTATTGGTTCTGGCAATTTTCGAAATAGGACATTCAGGTCAGCGCGAATGGTGCTGATTTGTTTGTTCCTGACTACATTGGGTGCAGCCAGGCAGGAATATGGTTTAGAACGTCGCCGTTCCGCGCATGGCGTAGCTGCCGTTGGCGTTGGCTGTCCATAACTCTGCGGACTGGCCATCTGCGGACGGCTGGCCGTTCACGCTGAATTTTTCCTGGTGGAACACCGGGTGCGTGGCGCGGTAATCCAGCGTGCGTACAGGACGCGGGTCATGACGACGGCACAGATCCAGCAGCAATGTCGTTTGCAGCGGCCCGTGCACGATCAGACCTGGATAACCTTCGACTTCGCGGCAGTAGTCGATGTCGTAGTGGATGCGGTGGGCGTTGAAAATCAGTGCTGAGTAACGGAACAGCACCGCTTCATTGGTTTCGATTTCTCGCCGCCAAGCCGCCTGTTGCGGCGCAGGTTTGCCGGCTGGGGGTGCAGCACCTTTGGTGGCGGCATCGCGGTAGACGATGTCATGTTCCTCGACGATGGCGAGCGTTCCAGCCGAGGTCACCGTATGACGTACCGTGACAAAAACCAGGTTGCCGCTGCTGCCTGTCTTGGCTTCGACGGACAGAATTTCCGATTCGCGGCGAATCACGTCGCCAACACGCACCGGCGCACGGAAATCGATGCGGCCGCCGGCCCACATGCGCCGCGGCAGTGATACCGGCGGCAGGAAGCCGCCGCGTTTCGGGTGGCCGTCATGACCGAGTTCGGCATTCGGCGCTGTTTCGAGGAAATACAGCCAGTGGCCGCTCAGCGGAATCGCATCCCCGGTTTTGGGCGGCGGGTCCCTGCGGTCCAGCGTTGCGGCCAGCGCGGCCACCGGAAATGCGGTGGCGATGTCTTCGTGCGTTTCCTTTTTGCCGACCCAGCTGCGCAGGTGATCCATATCGATGGACATGTCTGTTCAGCCCAAAGCCAGAACCCGCGCCAGGTCGCGGGCGCTGTGACGGTCCATGTTCAGCACCGCGTCGCGAATGCGTTCGGCCTGCGGTTTCGAGATCACCAGTGAGGCGTTGTCGTAGAACTTTTCGGTGATGTCTTCAGCAGTCAGCGCGCGTTCGCCGGCGCCGCGGTTTATTTTTTCCATGTGCACCAGTTCGCGGCCGTCTTTGGTGGTGACGACCACGCCGCCCGAGAAATATTTCGGGAAGGCCGAATCCGGGTCGGCTTCGTGATTCACCTTCTGTGCCAGCGCGAGAATGGCCGGATCGTTCAATGCATCGGTTTCCAGTTCGGCAAAACCAAATTTGCCGCGGACGAAACAGGCGGCCAGCACAAACTGCACGCTGAACTTGGCCATGTAGTCGGATACCGGGCGGCGGCGCATTTCCGGCGGCTCGGCGATGTAATGGAAGGTCTCGGGGTGCAGCAGCGCACGGACTTTGACGATGTCTTCCGGTTTGATGTTGTGCTTGCGGCGGATCGCCAGGGCGGAATCAGCGCAGGCATGCAGCAGGTGGCAGATCGGGAAGGGCTTGATCGCGACTTCCTTGAACAGCCACTCCTGACCCAGCTTGCGCGTCATCGCGCCCATGTCGACTTCCTTGAAGCGGGTGCCGGTGTGTGAACGGAAGATGCCGTCTTCGCCTTCATAGATTTTGCGGGTTCCGACGAAGCCGCCGCTGGCGAGACCCGCGGCGGTAATGCCGCCGACGCCGGCCCATGCCGGATGCAGGCGTTTGTTCCAGGCGCCGTCGGCGCGATGTTCGGAAATGGCGGATGCCGTACTGCCGGCAAAGCCCTGTGCATATTGCAGGCGTTGCGGGCTGAGTTTGAACAGCTTGCCCGCCGCGACCGAGCAGCCGAAATGACCGGCGATGCCGGTGGTGTGGAAGCCCTGGGTATGCATCGTGCCGCCGGCGGCGACGCCAAGGCGCGTGGCAATTTCGACGCCGAGGATGTAGGCCATCAGCAGGTCGGCGCCCGAAGCATCTCGTTTTTCGGCGACGCCCAGCGAACAGGGAAATGAGCTGGCGGTTGGGTGGACGATGGCGCCGGGGTGGGTATCGTCGTAATCGAGGCCGTGGGCGAGGATGCCGTTCATCAGCACCGCATCGCGCATAGGCAGCTTGATGTTCATGCCGATGACGCTGTTGTTGCCGCCTTCGGCAAGGTTGCTGATGCCGGCCAGCGCATGCTGGGCGAAATCGAAACGGGTGGCGGCGAGTGCTGTGCCGGCGACATCGAGTGCATGCAGTTTGGCGCGTTCGCGCACATCCGCGGGAATCGCATCCGGCGTCAGGTTTGCCGCGAATTCGGCGATCTGTTGCGAGATCGAAAGTGGAGTGGCGGCGGCTTCGGGCGCTGCGGCGGGTGCGGGTTGTGTCGACATGGCAGTGGTTCCGGGAATGGATGATGTGGTGAATGACGGCGAATTAAAGCGAAGGACTTTAGCAGCTTCCTGCAAGCCGGTCGGCGGCGGTTTCGCAATCTGGGCGCTTGCATCTGCGAAGTGTAATGGTTGTTATCACGTACTGGACCTATAATGCGGCAGCGCAATCGTGCAGTGCTGTTCCCCGCCTGATGGTTGTATATAAATTATTGTTTTTATTGAATAAAGAGGTTGCATATGGAATGGCTGGCAGATCCGAATGCATGGCTCGCGCTGGCGACGCTGACGGCACTGGAAATTGTGCTCGGCGTCGACAACATCATTTTCATTTCCATCCTCTGCGGTCGCCTGCCCGAAGCCCAGCGCGCAAAGGCACGCAATATCGGCCTGATGTTTGCGATGCTGACGCGTATTGGCCTGCTGTTCACGCTGACATGGCTGATGACGCTGACTGCGCCCTTGTTTTCGTTGTTTGCCCATGAGCTTTCCGGTCGTGACCTGATCCTGATCAGCGGCGGTCTGTTCCTGCTGTGGAAAAGCGTGCATGAAATCCACAATTCACTGGAGGGGCCGACGGAAGGTCATGACGGCAATGTTGTTGCAGCCGCGACAGCCACATTCGGCGCGGTCATCGCGCAGATTGCGGTGATCGATATCGTGTTTTCACTGGACTCGGTGATCACGGCGGTAGGCATGGTTGATGAGCTGTCGATCATGGTGGTGGCCATCATCATTGCCGTGGGTGTGATGCTTTTTGCGGCCGGGCCGATCGGCGCCTTTGTGGATCGTCACCCGACGATCAAGATGCTGGCGCTTTCATTCCTGATCCTGGTCGGTGTTGCGCTGATCGGTGAGGGTTGGGAGATGCATATCCCGAAGGGTTACATCTACTTCGCGATGGCGTTTGCGGTGGTCGTGGAAATGCTCAACCTGCGGATGCGTGCGAAACGCGCGCCGGTGGAACTGCACAAGGTGCTGCCGAAATAGGCGGACTCAGTCGCGTGAGAGCGCGGCTTGTGCCTGGGCACTGCCCAGCATACGCCGCGCGCTGTGGCCGACGTCCGGAACTTCGACCAGTTTCCAATTAAAGGTCCAGCCGCGCTGCTGAGCCAGCTGTTGCGCTGCGCGAAAGGCGTTGTGGCCGCGTTCCAGTCGGTTGTAACCCTGGCGCTCGGCGCCTTCGCGCACGTTAAGGTCGCCGCCGCGTTTCACATCCGCCGTGCCCAGCAGGATGATCACCGGCTGCGCCAGATATCGGCGCAGCACTGCATCGTCGGATCGTTCGTGCGGCAGGCCGCCGAAGCCGTACGGAAAACGCTCCTCTCGCGATGGCCACAGGTAAGTCGATGGATTGGCGATGACGATATGTTTTGCGTTATGCGGCATGAATGCCGCAAATCGAGACAGGGTCTGGCCGCCGGCGGAGTGGCCAATCAGCGAGTAGCCGAGGTCTGAGCGGCCTTCGGCAGCGCGCACGGCATCAATGATGTCGAGGAAAGTGCGTCCCATCCAGCGTGCTTCGGGTTCGACCATGAATTCGCCTTCCACCCGCTGGTCGCGCACGATGCCGCCGGTCTGGTAACGCCAGGTCGGAAAGCGTTTGCGGTCGAACAAGGGAGCGATGACCAGCATGCCAAGCTGGTCCGCGATCGGAATGGCGTAATTGCGGTAACCCGGCGCATTGGTACCAAGGCCGTGCAGCACCAGCAGCACAGGACCTCCTTTGTAATCTGCCGGCTTGTAGGCAAACAGCTCAATGGTTTCGCCGTCGATGCTGACACTGCGCTGGCTGCTGCCGGCGGGATAGGGTTCGGCGCCCAGTGCTGTGGCCAGGCATAACAAGGCGATCAGTGCAAGCTGGCGCAGGTGATTGATCATGGTCTGTTCGTTCAGAACGGCGGCGAGCCGGTCAGCGTGGTGCGTTCCATGCGCCGGCGTTGTGGCAACGCGTAGTCGAACACGGCCCGGTGCTGGGTTGAGGCGTTATCCCAGATCAGGAAGTCACCGGCGCGCCAGCTGTGGCGGTAGACAAACTCCGGTCGCGCGGCGTGCTCGAACAGCATGTTGAGGATGCGGTCGGACTCTTCCTGTGGCAGATCGGGGATCTGGGATGTGTAGCCTTCGTTGATGAACAGGCAGGGTTTTCGAGTGTAGGGGTGGGTGCGCATGATCGGATGCTCGACATCCGGGGTGCGAGCTTTCTGCGCCTCAGTCAGTGGCGGCCTCGGTCCGCTATTGCGGTCGCGGTAATAACCTTTGGCATAGGAGGTCACTGCGCGGCGACCGGCGATTGTGCGCCGAAGATCGTCCGGCAATGCGTTCCAGGCTGCAGTCATGCTTGCGAACATCGTGTCACCCAGCGGCTTGCCGCTTTCATCGTGCGGGATTTCGAGAGCGTAAAACAGCGATCCGCGGCTGGGCACGGCCATATAGGCCAGGTCGGAGTGCCAGAACAGGCCGGCATCCTGTGTGCCGATCGGTTTGCCGTTTTCGATGACGTTGGAGACCACGAAGATTTCAGGGTAACCCGGCTTGCAGCAGTCCTTGCGCAGGTGCAGTTCAAGTTCGCCGAAACGCCGGCTCAACGAGATGTGTGCTTCGGGCGTGAGTTTCTGGCCCCGGAAAAAAATAACTTCGTGTTCGTGCAGTGCGTCTTCGACTGCACGAAACACAGCATCGGAAAGCGGTTGTGCCAGGTCGATACCGCGGATTTCGGCGCCAAGCGCAGCGCCAGTGGGGCGAATGTCCAACATTGGTTATCTCCTCCGGCATTGCCGGTTAACGGCTTTTTTTGGTGGTTATTTACTATGGTCAGCCGAATGCGGATATTCCCGTCTGCGCGCGGCCGAGGATCAGCGCATGGACGTCGTGCGTTCCTTCGTAGGTGTTGACCGCTTCGAGGTTCATCACATGACGGATGACATGGAATTCGTCCGAGATGCCGTTGCCGCCGTGCATGTCGCGTGCAATGCGGGCGATGTCCAGCGCCTTGCCGCAGGAGTTGCGCTTGAGGATGGAGATCATTTCCGGTGCGACACGGTCATCGTCCATCAGCCGGCCAAGGCGCAGCACGGCGTGCAGTCCCAGTGTGATTTCGGTCTGCATGTTCACCAGTTTCAGTTGCACCAGCTGGTTGGCAGCGAGCGGGCGGCCGAACTGCTTGCGGTCCAGCGTATAAGTGCGCGCTGCATGCCAGCAGAATTCCGCTGCACCCAGTGCGCCCCAGGCTATTCCGTAACGTGCCTTGTTAAGGCAGGAAAACGGTCCCTTGAGTCCTGAAACATTGGGAAGCACGTTTTCATCCGGGACAAACACGTTGTCCATGACAACTTCACCGGTAATCGAGGCGCGCAGGCTGAACTTGCCTTCGATCTTGGGTGTGGTCAGGCCCTTCATGCCTTTTTCGAGGATGAAGCCGCGGATCACGCCGGTATCGTCTTTACCCCAGATCATCAGCACATCGGCGAGGGGGGCATTGGTGATCCACATTTTTGCGCCACTGAGCAGCCAGCCGCCGTCGGTCTTGCGTCCCCGGGTGAGCATGCCGGCGGGATCGGAACCGGCGTTGGGTTCGGTCAGGCCGAAACAGCCGATCCATTCGCCGGTGGCCATTTTCGGCAGGTATTTCTGTTTCTGCGCTTCGCTGCCGAAGGAATAGATCGGATACATCGCGAGGCTCGACTGCACCGACAGCGCGGAGCGGTAGCCACTGTCGACGCGTTCCACTTCACGCGAGATCAGGCCGTAGCAGACGTGGTTGACGCCAGCGCAGCCATAGCCCTCGATGGTCGAGCCGAGGAAACCCAGTTCGCCCATTTCGTTCATGATTTCGCGATGGAATTTCTCGTGGCGGTTGGCCTCGAGCACGCGCGGCATCAGTTTTTCCTGGCAATAAGCGCGCGCCGCGTCCCGCACCATGCGCTCTTCATCACTGAGCAGGTCGTCGAGCAGCAGCGGGTCATCCCACTGGAACTCGTTTTTGGTCGCGGACTTTGCGGCGTTCATCGGGGTCTCCGGATACAATGCAGGTTGTGATAGTTATTCGATTCTAGATCATTTTGGCTGACCAAGACCTCTCCCGACTGCGAATAGACCGCAATGCGCCGCGCGCCGCTTCACGGCTGCGTTTTCGATGGTGGTGGCTGCTGCTGATCGCGCTTGCGACCGGTGGCGCGTATGCCCTCTACGCCCGAAATGCCCCGCTGGCCGTAGAAACCGCCACCGTCTCCCAGGCTTATCCGTCACAGGCCCAAACGCTGCTTAATGCCACCGGTTATGTGGTGGCCCAG
>CAMAYE010000192.1 GCA_945862135.1 Bordetella parapertussis | reverse complement strand
GACGGAGTTTCTCAGCGACAAGCCGAAGTTCGCGGAGATTGTCGATGAACTGCTGGAGTACATCACCGGTGCCGAACTGATCATTCACAACGCCCCGTTTGATATCGGTTTTCTCGATGCGGAGCTCGCGCTGGTCCGCAAAAAGAAGCTCGTGACCTTCTGTCCGGTGGTCATCGACACATTGCGCATGGCGAAGGATCTGCATCCGGGCAAGCGCAACGGCCTTGATTCCCTGTGCGAGCGTTACCAGATCGATAATTCGGCACGTACGCTGCACGGCGCGCTGCTCGATGCGGAACTGCTGGCCGAAGTTTATCTGGCGATGACACGCGGGCAGGACAGCCTGATTGTCGAATCCGAAGGTGCGCGTACGGAAACCAGGGCGGCAAAATTCGAGCGCGGCAATCTCAAGCTGACCGTATTGCGGGCTAGTGATGAGGAGGTCGCGGCGCATGAATCGCAACTGGCTGATATCGACAAGGCCAGCGGTGGTTCGGTCTGGCATCGCCCCGCCACCTGAGCGCCGATAGCGGTTCAGGCGGACGTCAGCGCCAGCAGTTGCCGGAACGATTCCTCAAACAGCGTCAACCCTTCCACTTGCAGTTGATCTCCGGCGGCATCAAGGTCGATGCCGAGGTTCTTTATGGCTGCAAACTGATCGTGCGCGGTATCTAAATCACTGGTCAGTGTTTCTTCGGCCTTGCCGTGGTCGCGGAAGGCTGCCAGCGTCGCATCGGGTACGGTATTGATGGTATTGGCGCCGATCAGGGATTCGACGTACAACACGTCGCTGTAGGCCGGATTTTTGGTTCCGGTGCTGGCCCATAGCAGGGTCTGCGCACGGGCGCCGCGTTTGGCCAGATCGCCGAATGCGGTGGACGAAAAACATGCGAGGGCTTCCTGGTAAGCGAGCTTTGCCAGCGAGATGGCGGTGCGTCCGCGCAGCGCCAGCGCCTCTCCCCCCAAGGCCTCCAGACGTTTGTCGATCAGCGTGTCCACTCGACTGAGGAACAGGCTGGCCACGGATTTGACCTTACGCGGTTCGCCTCCGGCATTGACCAGTCGCTGGATGCCACGAAGGTAGGCCTCTGCTACGTCGCGGACATGGCGCAGTGAAAACATGAGCGTGACATTGACTGAACAGCCCTGGGCAATGAGTTCCTCAATGGCGGTGAGTCCTTCTGGGGTGGCCGGCACCTTGATCAGCAGGTTGTCGCGGTCCACAGCTTTTTTCAGGCGCAGTCCGGCACTCACGGTCCCAGCCGCATCGTGCGCAAGGGCAGGCGAGACTTCAAGGCTGACATAACCGTCATCGCCGCCGGTTTTTTTGTGCAGCGGCTGCAGCAGGTCGCAGGCGCCACGAATGTCGGCAACCGCCAGTGTTTCGTAACGCTGTTCTGCGCTGAGTGAGGCGTCCGTTTTCAGTTGCTGCAGCTCTTCGCGGTAGTACGGGCTTTCGCTGACGGCCTTGTGGAAAATCGAGGGGTTTGAGGTCACGCCGGCAATGCGGTCTTCGGCGATCAGTTTCTGCAATAAGCCTTCGCGCAGCAGTGTCCGCGACAGGTTGTCGAGCCAGATGCGCTGGCCGGTGGCGTGCAGACGCAGCAATGGGTTCATGTTCGGCATGTTCATTGGAATCGTGTCTCGTAAAAAACTTCAGGGGCGCCGCGGGTATTTAAGTGCGAGTTCCGCGGCAACAGTGGTGATCAGGCGGCGCGAAATGCTGACGCTGGCCGGCAGATTCGGCAAGGCCTCCACATCAAACCACGCCGCCTCTTCGATCTCGACGCCGTCGGGTTTGATTTCGCTGCCGGCGTATTCCGCGGTGAATGCCACCATTAATGAATGCGGGAATGGCCAGGGCTGGCTGCCGAAATACCGTAGGTTGGTGACCTCGACGCCGACTTCTTCGCGGGTTTCCCGAACGACGGTGTCTTCCAGCATCTCGCCCGGTTCGACAAATCCGGCAATCGCAGAATAACGCCCCGCCGGCCACTCCGACTTGCGCGCCAGCAGCAGTTCACGGCCGCGGGTGATCAGCACCATCACGGCCGGCGATACCGGTGGGTAGCTGGTGAAGCGGCAGGACGGGCAGGCACGGGCACGTTCGTCCGTCCGCGCTTTCATCGGCGTGCCGCAGCGGCTGCAGAACTGATTATTGCGTTCCCAGTCGATGATCTGCAGTGCGCGTCCCGACAGCGCAGCAACGGTTTCATCGACCCTTCCGAACAGGTCACGCAGCCCCAATGTTGTCCAGCCCTCGGGCAGTGGATGACCTTCCTCAATGTCGGCGGCATAACAATGCTGTTCGCCAAGCAGGCCGAGGTAATGGCTGCGCAGCGGGTTTACGCCATGTTCGGCAAGATTGCGGCAGCATGGCAATGCAGCGGATGTCATGTTGCTGATGACGATGGATGAGCGTTGGAATGCAAACCAGACGGCCGGTGCATCCAGAGCCGGCGGCGGCGTCACAAGCGGAGTGTATTGGTCAGGCACGATGGCTACTCGAATTGGAATTCGTGAGTAAAGCCGCCGGCTGACAGGCTGGCCCGGAGGCGCTGAATGCTGATGAGAGTGGTGGGCGGTACTGGGATCGAACCAGTGGCTTCCACCGTGTGAAGGTGGCACTCTACCGCTGAGTTAACCGCCCGAGCCGGCGCGAATTCTACCATCTGAGGCCGCAGGTCGCCAAACCGCTGGCTATAATCAGGCTCTTTATGCAAACACAGAACATTACCGTTATCGGCGCCGGCATCGTCGGCATGGCAACCGCCAGCTACCTGCAGCGCGACGGCCATGCGGTGACGGTGGTCGATCAGCGGCCGCCGGGTGAATACTGTTCGTTCGGCAACGCCGGCATTCTGAGTCCCGGGTCCTGCGTGCCGATCGCCATGCCGGGCATTCTGTCCCAGGTACCGGGTTATCTGCTGGATCCGCTGGGGCCGTTGTCGCTACGTCTGTCCTATTTTCCGCAGGCCTTGCCGTGGCTGCTTCGTTTTGTCGCTTCCGCTGAACGGAAGAAGGTGGAACGTATCGCCGACGGCTTGCGTGCGCTGTTGTCGCAGACCTTTGATGCCTACGCGCCGCTGGTCAAAAGCGCTGGCGTGGAAGACCTGATCCACAAGAGTGGCTACGTTGTTGTTTACTCGGACCGAAAAGCCTACGAGGCCGATGCGCTGGGATGGAAGCTGCGGCGTGATCGTGGGGTGGTGATCGATGAACTGGATGCTGACGGCATCCGTGCGCGATTGCCGCAACTAAATGGCGATTTCCGCATGGGCCTGTTTCTGCATGACCACGGCTGGTGCGCCAATCCCGAGCGCCTGACCAAATCACTGGCGGCAGAGTTCGAGCGCAATGGCGGCAAGCTGCTGCAACGCAAAGTGCTGGGGATTGATATCGGACCCGACGGGCCACGGGCCTTGAACACCGATGCCGGACCGTTGCCTGTTGAAAAACTGGTGATCTGCGCCGGCGCGCATTCCAATGAATTCAGCGCGGCGCTGGGCGATGCGGTGCCGCTGGAGGCGGAGCGTGGTTATCACCTGACCTATTCCGATCCGCGCTTCTCGCTTCCGATGCCGGTGATGGTGCCGGAGCACAAATGTTTTGTGACACCGATGGAAATGGGCTTGCGCATTGCGGGGCAGAGTGAATTTGCCGGCATCAACGCTGATCCGGATTACCGGCGCTCGGAAATTCTCGGCAAACTGATGCAGCGTATGTTCCCGGGCATCAGCCGGGTGGATTCAACGGAATGGATGGGGCGGCGTCCTTCGATGCCGGACTCCACGCCGGTCATCGGCCGTGCAACCAAATTCGAAAACGTCTATTACGCATTCGGCCACGGTCATGTCGGCCTGTGCGGCGGGGCGCCGACCGGAAGGCTTGTTGCGGACCTCATTGCGGGGCGCCCGTCACGCATTGATCTCAATCCCTATCGTCCTGACCGGTTCTAGTCCTGAATTCGGTGCGTCTGCCATGGTGGTGTGACGTAAAATAACGTCTTTTTTCCGGCCTCATCATGGTTAGAACCCGATTTGCCCCCAGCCCGACCGGTTATCTTCACATTGGCGGCGCGCGTACCGCGCTGTTCTGCTGGGCTTATGCCAAACAGCATGGCGGGACATTCATCCTGCGCGTTGAAGACACTGACCGCGAGCGATCGACCGATGCCTCGGTGCAGGCCATTCTTGACGGCATGAACTGGCTTGGGCTGGACTACGAGGGCCCGTACTTCCAGATGCAGCGTCTTGATCGTTACAAGACGGCGGTGGAGCAGTTGTTGCGCGACGGCCATGCCTACCATTGTTATGCGACACGCGAAGAGATTGATGCCCTGCGCGAGGCGCAGCGTGCGCGAGGTGACAAGCCGCGCTACGACGGACGCTGGCGGCCGGAGAACGCCAAACGCCTGGGCCTGACGCCGCCAGCGGGCGCGCAGCCGGTGATCCGTTTCCGCACGCCAGATACGGGTGAGGTGACCTTCAATGATCTGGTCAAGGGGTCGATCACCGTTGCCAATGCCGAGCTCGATGATCTTGTGATCATGCGCGCCGACGGCATTCCGACCTACAACTTTGGTGTTGTGATCGACGATATCGACATGAACATCACCCATGTGGTGCGCGGCGATGATCATGTCAACAACACGCCGCGGCAGATCAACATCTATCGCGCACTGGGCGCGGAACTGCCGCTGTTCGCGCATCTGCCGATGATTCTTGGTGCCGATGGTGAGCGTCTGTCAAAGCGCCACGGTGCGGTGAGTGTGATGCAGTATCACGAGGACGGTTATCTGTCGGAGGCGTTGAACAATTATCTGGCGCGGCTCGGTTGGTCACACGGCGATGAGGAGAAGTTCTCGATGCAGCAGCTGGTCGAGTGGTTCGACTTGAAGCACATCAGCCGCTCGCCGGCGCGTTTTGATCCGGAGAAACTGGGTTGGCTGAACCAGCAGTACATGAAAGATGCCGATGATTCGCGTCTGGCGCAGTTGATGATCCCTTTCCTGAAGCGTGATGGTTGTGATGTCGCGTCAGGTCCGGCGCCGGATCGTGTCGTGGCGTTGCTGAAGGAGAGGGTCAGCACGATTGAGGAACTGGCCGATGCCGCGGTGTTTTTTTATCGCGTGCTGGAACCCGCTGCTGAACTGCGGGCGCAGCATTACAGGGCGGATGTACGTCCAGCGATTGATGACTTGCATCGCCGTTTCGCTGACATCACCTGGGATCGGGCCAGCATCAGTGCTGCGATGAAAACGGTGGTTGCCGAACACAAACTGAAGTTTCCCAAGCTGGCAATGCCGCTGCGGGTCATGGTGACCGGTGAGCCCCAGACGCCTTCAGTGGACGCGACGCTGGAACTGATTGGTCGCGAACAGGTGCTGGCCCGCATAACGCATGAATTAAAGGTCTTTCCAGCCTGATTTCCGGGTTTACAGCCTCAGGATGCATCGGTATAATTCGCCGCTCTCGTGGGGGTATAGCTCAGCTGGGAGAGCGCTTGCATGGCATGCAAGAGGTCAGCGGTTCGATCCCGCTTACCTCCACCAGCAGAACACCTCGCTGTAATCAGACGTAGTCCCTATCGTCTAGAGGCCTAGGACATCGCCCTTTCACGGCGGTAACCGGGGTTCGAATCCCCGTGGGGACGCCACAAATAGAGAAGCCACCTTCGCGGTGGCTTTTTTATTTTTGGTCCGCTTATTTTGTCGCGACCTTGTGTTTACGGATGTAATTCTCATGCCGGAACAAAAAGTCCGGGCCGATGAGGCGGTAGTCAAATCGGCCATCAGACCGGAAGCGCAGGTCGAAGAATCCAACCTCGCGTGTGCCCCAGTGCAGCATGCTCGGCGCGCTGTTGACGCAGGCCGTGGAGGGCGCCCACAGGTAATAAATACCTTCAAATGAGAAGGTTCGCGTCTGGTGTTTGTGTCCGGTGCTGATGATACGGACGCCGAACCGTTTGCACAGGCCGAGCAGTCGTTCGCGGCTTGCGGAATCGATGCAGGACTGCCGTGTCCACGGGTCTTCGTAGTCGGGCTCGGTCGGGTGATCAAGGAACAGTGGTTTGTGCATGAACAGCGCGATGGGTTGGCCCGCGTAGTAGGCGAGTGTCTGCTCCAGCCAGTTCCACTGTTCGGCTTCCGCCAGTTGGCCGTTGCTGCCCAGCAACTGTGCGTTGATTCCGGCAAAGGCCCAGCCGGCAGCATCGAAGGCCCAGCGTTCTTCGCCAAAGTGTTCGACGAAGCGAGCACGACGTTCGTCATTGATGCGCTGGGGCATATGGCCGGATACGATGTTGTCACCGATATCATGGTTGCCCGGTAGACAGCGAAAGGGGACCGGCAGTCTGGCGAGCTGCTCGCGGGCGAATGCGTGATCGGCGTCGTTGTCCGGGTCCGACATGATCAGATCGCCATTGGCGACGACCAGATCGGGTTTTTCGCGGGAGATCCATTCGACAACCTGTGTCCAGTTTTCGAGATGGTGCTCCTGTCCTGCGCCGAGATGAATATCAGCAACTTGAACCAGGCGGAATTCTTTCATGGGGAGATTTTTATCCTGTGTTGTCTGTGGGCCGCTGAACATGTCTATTGTTGGAAAAATGTCGGGCGCCAGCATAACAAAGCGTGATTTTCGGTTCTTGCTATCGGGGCATAAAAAATGCGAGCGGCTAATCCGGTGGAGGGCCTTTTTCGGTATCTGGACTGCC
>CAMAYE010000191.1 GCA_945862135.1 Bordetella parapertussis | reverse complement strand
AAGCAGGCTGGACACGCCGGAAACCGGTGCCCGTTTGCTGATGAAATACGGAAAACGCATTTCAATCATGCCGGTATCGGCATCAAGCCGTTTGATCATGCGCGACAGCAGTCCGGCAAAACCGGCGGCATCCAGCGCGTCTTCATGTTGCTGCAGCACTTCGACAAAACGCGACATGTGGGTGCCCTTGACCTCGGGCGGCAGTCCAACAGTCATGTCAACGTTGGCAACGGTCGCCACAACACTGCCATCCGCACCTGCAATCCGGACCGGATGGACCAGCGATTTAACGCCGACATGATTGATGTAAATGTTGCGACGGTCGGTGATGGCCTGAACATCAGGCAACAGCCATTGATCGGGGGCGTTCATAAGATCTCCTGTTGGGAATTATCGCGACAGTCGGTGGAGCATTGAATTGCATGTCTGGATCCGGGAAACCACCGTTGGTCACCTCGCTGAATCACGAACGCGGCACTTCGACGCGTTGACTTTGTCCAATGTTTGTCCAATAATGTCTTAGTCAAAGATACATAAAAGTCCCGATAATTCCCATTGTCCAATGATAAAACCCATGTTTGTCCATGACATATGACCAATACCCTAGCACCAATCAGGTCTTCTGACGAAGCCTGTTACAACATTGCGGCGGTTGAACGGGACACCGGTCTGTCAAAGGACACGTTGCGGGTCTGGGAACGACGTTATGGTTTTCCGAAACCGCTGCGCGACCAGCATGACGAGCGCCTGTATTCGCTGCCAGAACTGGAAAAACTGCGACTGTTGCGCCTGCTGATCGACTATGGCCACCGTCCGGGCAAAATCATCAACCGCAGCGTGTCCGAACTGACGCAGCTGATTTCCTCGCGCGCACCCGAGCAGACGCCACCGCCGGAAATCGACGCGATTCTGGAGTTGCTGCTGCGCCACGATGTCGATGGATTCCGCAACGCGCTGATGCAGGCTTTGATGAAGCAGGGGTTGCTGCGCTTCGTCACCGAAACGGTGACCGCACTGAATCACTGGATCGGCGATGCCTGGCTTGCTGGACGGGTTGCCATTTTTGACGAACACCTGTACTCGGAGCACATCCAGAACATCCTGCGCAACGCGATAATCGCTCAGCCCAGCCGCGGCATGACGCCGCGCGTACTGTTGACCTCGCTACCCGGTGAAAAACATCGCATCGGCCTGCTGAGGGTTGAAGCCGTGCTCACCGCAGAGGGTGCGGCCTGCGTTGCTCTAGGCACAGAAACGCCCGTGATCGACATCAAGAATGCGACACCGGCGTATCAGGTCGATATTGTCGCCCTGTCGTTCAGCAGCGCAGTCACCCAAAGCGCCGCACTCGCAGGCCTGACGGAATTGCGAACGCTGCTTCCCGAAAACGTTGAAATCTGGGGCGGCGGCGGCGCTCTGGCACGCGCGCGCAAGTCTCCGGACGGGGTTCTGCTGCTACGTTCTTTCGACGACATGCGTTACGCCCTGGAGCGCTGGCGTGTGGAACACGCGCGCCGCTGATACGCAAAAGAACGAAGCTCCATGCGCAAATCGGAACTGCCGGTCAAAACCTGCTCGGCTTGTGGTCGCCCCATGATCTGGCGCAAACGCTGGGCCAAGGTCTGGGACGTCGTCAAATACTGTTCCGAGCGCTGTCGCCGAAGCCGCTGATCCGATGCGCAATCTCATCCTTGTACTGGGTGACCAGCTAGACTCCGGAAATTCCGCGCTGACCGGCCTGGACCCCGGCCGCGACAGTATCTTGATGATCGAAGCCGCGGGAGAGGCAACCCACGTCTGGAGTCACAAGGCCCGCATCGCACTGTTCCTGTCAGCAATGCGCCACTTCGCGGAAACATTACGATCACGCAATCTGCCGCTGCAGTACCTTGCGCTGAACGACAACGCAGAAACCGCCTTCACAGCGCGGCTGGCTTGCGTCATTGCACAATGCCGGCCGGAAAAGCTGATCGTCTGCGAGCCCGGCGAATACCGACTGCAGCAGGACATTGAAAAGGTCTGCATTGATTCCGGAATATTGCTGGAGATCCGCACCGACAGCCACTTCCTTTGCAGTCGTGAAATGTTTTCAGCATGGTCAAAAGGCCGCCGCGAATTGCGCATGGAATTTTTCTACCGGGAAATGCGCCGCCGCCATGACGTGATGATCGAAGACGGCCAGCCTGCGGGCGGACGCTGGAATTTCGACAGCGACAACCGCGCCGGCTTCCCCAAAGCAGGGCCCGGTCCGCTGCCCCTGCCGCCGCGATTCACGCCCGATGCCCTCACGCGTGAAGTCATCGCACTGGTACGCAACCGTTTTGCGCAACACCCCGGCCGCCTTGACGATTTCAACTGGCCGGTCACCCGCGCCGACGCACTGCGTGCGCTGCAAGACTTCATCGAGCATCGCCTTCCGCGTTTCGGCGCGCATCAGGACGCGATGTGGACCGGCATGCCCTTCGGCTGGCATTCGCTGCTGTCGGCCGCGCTGAACCTGAAACTGCTGAATCCCCGCGAAGTAATTGCCGCGGCAGTCGCTGCCTGGCGCGAAGGACACGCGCCGCTGGCAGCAACCGAAGGGTTTGTCCGGCAAATCCTCGGCTGGCGGGAGTTCATCCGCGGGGTCTACTGGCTGGACATGCCTGGATTGCTGGAAGCCAACCACTTTGGACATGAACGCGCATTGCCGGCCTGGTACTGGACCGGCGATACCGCGATGAACTGCATGCGCGAATCCATCGACCAGACACTGCAATACGGCTACGCCCACCACATCCAGCGCCTGATGGTGACCGGCAATTTCGCACTGCTCGCGGGCATTTCACCGCAAGCGGTGCACGAGTGGTATCTCGCCGTATATGTCGACGCCGTCGAATGGGCTGAACTGCCCAACACCGCCGGCATGGCGCTGTTTGCCAACGGCGGCCGCTTCACCAGCAAACCCTATATCGCCTCCGGCGCCTATATCAACCGGATGAGCAATTACTGCGGCAACTGCCGCTATGATGTGAAGCTGAAAACCGGTCCCAAAGCCTGCCCGTTCAACACGCTGTACTGGTATTTTCTGGATCGTCATGAACCGCAGCTGGCGCGTAATCCGCGCACCGTGCTGATGGCGCGCAATGTGTCGCGGCTGAGTGCTGCGGAACGCGACGCCATCCGCGCCAGCGCCCGCAATATTCTGGAAACAATAGGATGACCACAATGCAGATGCCCGTTACCCCGAAATCCATCCCCACGGAAACCGCCATGCCGGCCGCACCGGAATTCATCAGCACCGGACAGATGCTGTATCCGGAAATCTTCAAATCGCTGGAACAGATCCGCTGGACCCTCGCCAACGATGTGCCATGGGACAGCTTCGACGCCGGCAAACTGACGGATGAGCAGGCGATGACCATCAAAATGAACGCCATCACCGAATGGGCTGCGCTGCCGGCGACCGAAATGTTCCTGCGCGACAACCAGCATGACAGTGATTTTTCGGCCTTCATGTCGGTGTGGTTCTATGAGGAACAGAAACATTCTCTGGTGCTGATGGAATACCTGCGCCGCTTCCGCCCGGAACTGGTGCCGACCCAGGAAGAGTTGCAAGCGGTACGTTTTGCCTTCGACCCCGCGCCGGCACTGGAAACACTGATGCTGCATTTCTGCGGCGAAATCCGCCTCAACCACTGGTACCGTTGTGCAATGGAATGGCATACCGAACCGGTGATCAAGCACATCTACCACCTGATTTCGCGCGACGAAGCCCGCCACGGCGGCGCCTACCTGCAATACATGAAACGCGCACTGACCAGCGTTGGCGACACCGCGCGGACCGCGTTTGCAAAAGTCGGCGTGCTGATGGCGAGTTCCGGACGGAGCGGCAAACCGCTGCATCCGACCAATCTGCACGTCAATAAAAGCCTGTTTCCCAACGACACCGTGCAAAGCCGTCTGCCCAACCCTGAATGGCTGGAGCGCTGGCTCGATGAACAGATCCGCTTTGACCAAGATTGGGAACAGAAAGTGGTGACGGTGATCCTGCGCAACCTGTCACTGCTGTTCGGACGCGAGTTCGAATCGGTGAAGGACCTCAACCGCTTCCGCAAGGAAATCCCCGCGACCTGAGATTTTCCGCGTGATGCCGGGTTTGTCGGCGACGGCGCGCCCGCGTAGACTGCCGCCCATGCACGACACCCCGGCTTTTGAACAACACATCATCGCCCCCGGCGACATCGCTGCACACGTCGCACAGCTGCCGCGCCCGCTGGTGTTTACCAACGGCGTGTTCGACATCCTGCATCGCGGCCACGTCACTTATCTCGCGCAGGCGCGTGCGCTGGGCGCCAGCCTGATCGTCGCGCTCAACAGCGATGCCTCAGCCCGACGCCTCGGCAAAGGCGCCGACCGACCGGTCAATATGCTGGCGGATCGCGCCGCGGTCATTGCCGCACTGGGCTGCGTTGATGGCGTCACCTGGTTCGAAGCCGACACCCCGCTGGAACTGATTCTTGCGGTCAAACCCGATGTGCTGGTGAAGGGCGGGGATTGGAAACCGGATGCGATTGTCGGTGCCCGAGAAGTGCAGGGCTGGGGCGGCAGCGTGCATTCCATCGCTTTCGAGCATCAGCGCTCCACCACGGCCTTGCTGGAAAAAGTGCGCGCCACCGACCCCCGCTGAGCAAGCACTCACTACAGACCGGGATTTTCATAAATACTTGTTTTTAAAGTATTTTTGTTATTTCGCCGGACTTACGACTGGACAATTCACGGCCTTCAACTCAGCGACCGGAAAATCGCGCTGCAGTTCGGTAATCCGGGCAATCGTCGTCGCACTGGGCTCGCGGACATAGAAGCTCACCTGCTTCAGAAATTTCTCACGGCGCGTGACCATGGCTGAACGCACACCCCGCTGACGCAAACGCTCAAGTTCGGCATTGGCCGCGTCTTCGCTTTTGAACAGGCCCAGAGACACGGCATTGCGCCACGGCCCCGCATCCTGCACCAGATAAAAATCGGCGATCCCAAGGCCCTTCAATTCAGTCAGCTTGCGGTCAACTTCCGCCTTGGTCTTCATCACCGGCATGTGCACCCAGTAACCGTCAATATCGGCAACCCGGCGCTGCAACACGTCAGCCGGCAGCGCCAATGCAGCCAAGGCCCCATCGGCGCGAGCCACATCCGGACCAGTGAACGCACCCCACTCCACGCAGGCCGCAGGCGCTGCTGCAACCGAGGGGGTTGCGGCAACCGCTGATCCGGCCGCCGCGGCCATGCGGATTTTTTCGGGATTGACCTGCAAGGCGGCGATCTGGGCAGCCGCATCCGTGGGTTCGTCAAGAAAATGGTGATAGACGAAGAACCCCAGATTCGCGATCAGCAGTAGCAGGAACAGTAGTCTCATCGGCAAACCATCAATCCGGCTGCTGCGCGATTTGCAGCAGTCCCTCCAGCACCAGATTATCCACAACAGTCACCTGCGCGTTAAGTCGTTCCTCGATCAGCGGCGCATCGCCGCCGGAAATAATGACCCGTGGCGCAACCCCCGCACTCTCCTGCAAATAATTCACTGTGCGCTCAACGGCACCCGCAAGCGCGTTCACTGCCCCACTGGCAATGGCGTCGCCGGTGTTGTCGGGAAAATAACGGAATTCCCCCTCACGCAGCGCCAGATTGGCGGTATCCCTTGCCAATGCATCCCGCATCAACGCCGCACCGGGAACGATGCAGCCGCCGAGAAATACCCCCTCGCCATTCAATGCATCGACGGTCATCGTCGTCCCGACATTCACCACTACGCAGACGGTGCGGGTCAAATGCCAGGCACCGATCAGTGCCGCCCAGCGATCCGGACCCAACGCCGCCGGATCAGCGTAACTGCTGCGTACACCGCACTGCTGCTCCGCACTGACCAGCCAATGCGAAACGGGTGAGGCCGGCAATAGTCCGGCAACCTTTGCCTTTACCGTGTCACCGGCCACATTGGAAATCACGATACGGTCCAGTGGAGGCAGCGCCGCCAGAGCCGGCGCCAGATCTTCAGGGGTGGTTGTGGCCACCCAGCCCTGACGCAGCCAGCCCGTTGGCTGCGCGCATCCCCATTTGATGCGGGTATTACCGATATCAATGGCCAGAATGTTCATGCAGCGATCCCTGACGCGCGCAGACTGACTTCGCCGCTGTGATAACGCGAAACGCCATTTGCAGTTTCAAGCAGCAGCGCACCATCTTCAGCGACACCGCGCGCCACGCCAGAAATGATTGTTCCATCCGGTAGCAGCAACTGTACCGGCTGGTTCTGCTGTGCATGCAACTCCTGCCACTCCGCTCGCAATGCAGAGAATCCGTGCTGCGCAAACACTTCAATGACTGATGACAGTTCGCGCAGCAAACCGGCCAGCAGAATGTTGCGATCTATTGTTTTGCCGGCCGCCGCTTCCAGGTCCGCCACCGGCTGGTCAACCGCAGCCAGCACCCGTGCATCCGCCCGCACATTGACACCCACGCCGATCACCGCCGTGCTCGGTCCAAGCACATCACCCTGCATCTCGATCAATATGCCCGCCAGTTTACCGGCCGGAAGCACGACGTCATTGGGCCACTTCAACTGCGCGGCATGCGCCCCCGCCGCGCGCAATGCGCGCACCAGGCCCACACCGACGGCAAGGCTGAGTCCGCCCAATTCGCGTGCTCCCTGCACAAATTGCCAGAGGAGCGAGAAAGTCAGCGTATGACCGAGTCCGGAAT
>CAMAYE010000190.1 GCA_945862135.1 Bordetella parapertussis | reverse complement strand
CAGGAGAAAGAGCGGCGATATTCATGTTGGGGGCGTTCATCGATCACTCATCTGTCAATATCACCGAACACGATGTCCTGGGTGCCGATGATCGCCACCACGTCAGCAATCATGTGGCCCTTGGCCATCTCATCCAGTGCAGCCAGATGCGGGAAGCCCGGCGCGCGGATCTTCAGCCGGTACGGTTTGTTCGCGCCATCGGACACCAGGTAAATGCCGAACTCGCCCTTCGGATGCTCGACGGCGGCATAAGCCTCGCCAGGCGGCACATGCATGCCTTCGGTAAAGAGCTTGAAGTGGTGAATCAGCTCTTCCATATTGGTTTTCATCGACACGCGCGACGGCGGCGCCACCTTGTGGCTGTCGGCCATCACCGGACCAGGATTCTTGCGCAACCAGTCCACACACTGCTTGATGATGCGGTTGGCCTGGCGCATTTCTTCGACGCGCACCAGATAACGGTCGTAGCAGTCGCCGTTGACGCCGATCGCGACATCAAAATCCATGCGGTCATAAACTTCGTACGGCTGCTTCTTGCGCAGATCCCAGGCGATGCCCGAACCGCGCAGCATCGGACCGGTAAAGCCCAGCTGCAGCGCGCGCTCCGGCGACACCACACCGATACCGACCGTACGCTGCTTCCATATCCGGTTGTCGGTCAGCAGCGTCTCGTATTCATCGACATAGGCAGGAAACCGCTTGGTGAAGTCGTCGATAAAATCGAGCACCGAACCCTGGCGGTTTTCGTTGAGGGCCTTGGTGGCCTTGTCATTGTGGAGGCGCGTTGCAGTGTACTGCGGCATGGTGTCCGGCAGGTCGCGGTAGACCCCGCCCGGACGGTAATAAGCCGCATGCATGCGCGCACCGGATACCGCTTCGTAAACGTCGAACAGGTCTTCGCGCTCGCGGAAGCAATACAGAAAGATCGTCATCGCGCCGATATCGAGACCGTGCGCACCCAGCCACAGCAGGTGATTCAGCAGACGGGTGATCTCGTCGAACATCACACGGATGTACTGCGCACGCTCGGGCACTTCGATGCCGAGAAGCTTTTCGATCGCCATCACGTAAGCGTGCTCGTTGGCCATCATCGACATGTAGTCGAGACGGTCCATGTACGGCACAGACTGGATGAAGGTCTTGTTCTCGGCAAGTTTCTCGGTCGCGCGGTGCAGCAGGCCGATATGCGGATCGGCGCGCTCGATCACCTCGCCGTCGAGTTCCAGCACCAGGCGCAGCACACCATGGGCCGCCGGATGCTGCGGCCCGAAGTTCATCGTGTAATTTTTGATTTCAGCCATGCATCAGCCCTTGCGGAAACCTTCAGAGTCCGCGTAATTGTCTTCGCGCACGATGCGAGGCGTGATCACGCGTGGCTCGATGGTCACCGGCTGGTAAATCACGCGCTTCTGGTCGGGGTCGTAACGCATCTCGACGTTACCCGAAAGCGGAAAATCCTTGCGGAACGGATGACCGATAAATCCGTAGTCAGTCAGGATGCGACGCAGATCCGGATGCCCCGTAAACATGATGCCGTAGAGATCGAACGCTTCACGCTCATACCAGTTGGCGCAGTTCCAGACATTAACCACCGATTCCAGCACCGGAAAATCGTCGTCTGCCGCGAATACGCGCAGGCGCAGTCGCCAGTTGTGTTTCAGGCTCAACAGGTGGTAATTCACCGCAAAGCGCAGACCCTCGTAGCCACCATCACCGTACTCGCTGTAATCGACACCAGTGAGATCAATCAATTGCTCGAAGTGGAGTTTTTCGTCATCGCGCAATGTCATGCAGACCGAGACCAGGTCCTCGGGCTTGACGACGATGGTGAGCTCTCCCAGAGCCGTCACAACACTGTCCAGACGCTCGCCCAGGGCTTCCTGCAGCGAGGCGTTCAGGGTTTCAAGGCTTTTTGACATGAAATCTCGAAATTTTTCCGGCGTCGTCTCAGCGGGCTATCGTATTGGTACGTTTGATCTTGTTCTGCAACTGGATGATGCCGTAGAGCAGTGCTTCGGCCGTCGGCGGACAGCCCGGCACGTAGATATCGACCGGAACGATGCGATCGCAACCGCGAACGACAGAATAGGAATAATGGTAATAACCGCCGCCGTTGGCGCAGGAGCCCATCGAAATCACCCAGCGCGGTTCCGCCATCTGGTCATAAACCTTGCGTAGCGCCGGCGCCATCTTGTTGCACAACGTGCCGGCAACAATCATCACGTCGGACTGACGCGGACTCGGACGGAACACGATGCCGAATCGGTCGAGGTCATAACGCGAGGCACCGGCATGCATCATTTCAACAGCACAGCAGGCGAGGCCAAAGGTCATCGGCCACATCGAACCGGTGCGGGTCCAGTTCACCAGCGCGTCCACCGAGGTCAGCATGAAGCCGCGATCGTTGAGGTTCTCGTTGAGGTTTTCGATGGCACCCATAGTCATTCCCAGTCGAGAGCGCCTTTTTTCCACTCGTAGATGAAGCCTACGACGAGGATGGCGAGGAACATCATCATGGCGACAAAACCGAACATGCCGATTTCCTGGAGCACCACGGCCCACGGAAACAAGAAGGCGATTTCGAGGTCGAACAGAATGAAGAGGATCGCAACGAGGTAATAACGAACATCGAAGCGCATGCGCGCATCTTCGAAAGCCTCGAAGCCGCACTCGTAAGGAGACAGTTTCTGCGCGTCGGGACGGTGCATCCCGACCAGCCGGCTGACGATCCAGCCGGACACAATCGGCGCGATGCCGAACGCCGTACCCACGGCGATGAACATCAGAATCGGACAATAACCTTCCAGCATCTGCTGCCTTCAGAAACGTTACTTGAATCTCACGGCCATTCCAGCCGACCGCACCATGTAACCTTGCTACTGCCCTGTTGACACTTTTTGCTGCACGCTGCTGCCTGGTGTCGACGGAGAGACTCGAACTCTCACGGCTTTCGCCACCGCCCCCTCAAGACGGCGTGTCTACCAATTCCACCACGTCGACCTACCTGCTTCAGCGTTTACTGCAACCGGCACCGCCTCGCGGACATCCGGCAAAACCACAACTTTTACTTCGGCACTTCGCCAGACTTGGAGCCTGCCGCCGAACCCGGTACCAGCGGCACCGGCACAACCGGAGCTGGGGCGGTAAGCGGCGACGCCGGAATCTGACCCGGCAGCGACTGCGACTGCGCCGGATCTGCCGGCTGCGTCACGTCACCCTTGTTCATCACGCCCTTCTCTGATGATTTTTTGCCCGAAAATACAGTCAGGCCGATGCTCGAAATAAAAAACACCACCGCGAGTATCGCCGTCGTGCGGCTCATGAAATTGGCCGAACCTGCAGAACCGAAAACGCTGCCCGCCGATCCACTGCCGAAGGCCGCGCCCATGTCGGCGCCCTTGCCATGTTGCAGCAACACCAGCGCGATGATGCCGAAGGCTGCAATCACGTGTACCACCAGAATCAGGACTTCCATCTCGTTATCACCCAGTCTTTTGGACTACTTGTCTATCTGATTACCGGGACGCCGCCCGGCAGATCGCCGCAAATTCCGCGGCCACCAGCGCCGCACCACCAATCAGGCCGCCATCGATATCCGGCATGCCGAACAGCTGCCCTGCATTCGAAGCCTTGACGCTGCCGCCGTAAACGATGCGCACCGCATCGGCAACCGCCGCATCCGACTTGGCCACCACGCCGCGGATACCCGCATGCACGGCCTGCGCTTCCTCTGGCGACGCGGTCTTGCCGGTACCGATCGCCCACACCGGCTCATACGCAATCACCGCATCGCGCAATGCCACAGCACCCGAGCGCTGCAGCACCGCATTCAACTGTCTAGCCACCACGCTATCCGTTGCCCCGGACTCGCGTTCCGCCAGCGTCTCGCCGACACACAGTATCGGCTTCAGGCCGGCCTGCTGCGCCACTGCGAATTTCTCCGCCACCAGCGCATCATTCTCGCCAAACAGCGTGCGCCGCTCGGAATGACCGACGATCACGTAACTGCAACCAAAATCCTTCAGCATCGCCGCCGAAACACCGCCGGTATACGCACCATTGCCGAACTGACAAAGGTCCTGGCCGCCCAGCGCAACAGGTGAACCCTGCAACGCGCGCTGCACCTGCGCCAGATACGGATACGGGGGGCAAACCGCGCTTTCCATGCCATTCAGGGCCGCAAGCGCCGGTACCAGATCCTTCAACAGGGTGTCGTTAGCGGACAGACTGCCATTCATCTTCCAGTTGCCTGCAACGAACTTGACGCGCATTTCCTGTCCGGCTCCGAATAAACCCCCGAATTTTACCGTTTGCGACAACCCGGGTCAATTTATGGCTAATTCTGCTGCAACGCGAAAACCTTATGAATTCAAAATGAAATTCGGGTTTTGATCCACATCAAGCACAGGTTTGAGAATCGCGCAAATACGCTGGACAACTGCCGGCTTCGGATGCTCGACATAGCCGTTTTCATACGCCAGGACATGCAAATCCTCTCCCGCCAGTTCCAGCAACTCCCGCGGGCGCAACAGAAATTCCGGATTCAATGGCCGGCCGTAGACCTCGTTGCCCGTTCCGAAGGTTTCGTAGATGAGTACACCGCCAGACTCCAGTGCCGTCAGCAGATACGGAAACAGCGGCCGGTGCAGGTAATTGGTGACGACGACAGCTGCGTAAGTGCGGCCCGCATACGGCCAGTCCGCGCCTTCAATATCGGCACACAGGGCAGTGACGCCCGCCACACCGGCCATCAAAGCGATGACAGCCGGGTCACGATCCACCGCATCAACAACATGACCAAGGTCGGCGAAAAACCGCGAATGCCGACCACCCCCGCAAGCTACATCCAGCACAGCGCCACCCTTGCGCACCCGTGGTGCCCAGCGCTGCACCCAGGCCGAGGGGACTGCCACTGCAGAATGTCCAGTCATCGCTTTCATCATCCGATAATTGCAAAAATTACATTTTAATCAAATACATCCGGCAATCCACCGGCAACGTCGCAGCACTTGCCTCGACGCCCGAAACTCCTCTAGTCTGTGCGCAGCGCCAGACCGCACACAACAACAATTGGCGCTCAGCAGTCCCGTGCATCCACAAGTCAACACGGAGGGGAAACATGCTTACACGCATTCTCGTATCGCTGTTGCTGTCAACGGTTGCCGGTTTCGCATCGGCACAAACGCCTTATCCCGCGAAACCCATGCGCATGATCATCCCTTACCCGCCCGGCGGCGGAACCGACATCCTCGGTCGCCCGATCGCCAAACTGCTGGGCGACAAGTTAGGACAACAAGTCCTCATCGACAACCGCGGCGGAGCCTCCGGCATGGTCGGCGCAGAAATTGCCGCACGCAGCGCCGCCGACGGCTACACCATCCTGATGAGCACCTCCGGTGAAGTTGCGCTCAATGTCGCGCTATACCCGAAAATGAGCTACGACCCGATCAGGGATTTCACACCCATCACGCAGGTCGGCGTCTCACCGCTGGTGCTGGTCGCGCATCCGTCGTTACCGACAAAAAATGTTCATGAATACGTCGCGCTGGCGAAAAAACAGCCGGGCTTGATCAGCTATTCCTCAATCGGCTCCGGCAGCGCGCAGCACATGGCCGGCGAATGGATGCGGCTGCTCACCGGCATCAACATCATTCACGTACCGTACAAGGGCGGCGGTCCGCAGATGACCGACCTGCTCGGCGGCCACTCGCCCAGCGGATTCCTAGCACTGCCGGTCGCAGCACCCAACATCAAAAACGGTCGCATCCGAGCCGTCGGCATGACCTCGGCCAAACGCTCATCCGCCTTCCCCAACGTGCCGACATTCGATGAATCAGGCATGCCCGGCTTCGAAGTCAGTCAGTGGTGGGCCATCCTGGTTCCGCGCGGCACGCCGAATGATGTCGTGACCAAACTGCACACGGAATTTTCCGCGATCGTCAAATCCGCGGAAATGAAGGGACGCATGGCCGAGCTCGGCGTTGATCCGGTCGGTGGCACGCCGGAACAGCTGGGCGAACTGGTGAAAACCGAAATCGCCAAATTCAAGAAGATTGTTGCCGACGCAAAAATTACGCTGAACTGAATCCGGAAAGCTCCGTTCACCCCTCGACAAGCTCAGGGCGAACGGGGCATTTCGAAAGCGCTCAGGTCACCCGGATATTCTTGAACTGCCAGGGATCCGACTCATCCAGATCTTCGGGGAAGGGGTGGTTGCGCCCCTGCAGCGGCGTCCAGTCGGAATATTTCCCGACCACCTTGCCCAGATAGGGCTTGGCGATTTCCAGCACGCGCTGGAAATCCATGTCTTCCGGCTCGATGATGCCCGCTTGCGGGTTTTCCATTGCCCACACAATCGCGCCGAGCACACCGGCCGAAACCTGCAGGCTCGTCGCATTGTTGTACGGCGCCAGCTTGCGTGCCTCATCAATCGACAGCTGCGAGCCGTACCAGTAAGCGCCCTTTTTGTGACCGAGAAGCAAAGCGCCCAGTTCGTCAGTGCCTTCAGTGATCTCGTCGCGGTACAAGCGGCGTTCTTCCTGCCCAACCCAGTTGCGGCCCGCGAGCTCATGCACCGACAACACGGTGTCATCGCAAGGGTGATAGGCGTAATGGCAGGTCGGCCGGTACGCCACCTGATCGCCTTTTTTGACGGTCAGGTAATCCGAAATCGAAATCGCCTCTCCATGCGTGATCAGGTAACCCTGAAATGCGCCGGCATTCGGCGTCCATGTGCGCACCTTCACCGAAGCGCCGGGACGATTCA
>CAMAYE010000189.1 GCA_945862135.1 Bordetella parapertussis | reverse complement strand
GGTTTTTCCATGAATACATGGAGACCGGCTTCAAGGCAGTCACGCGCCATCGGGAAATGCAGTTTTTCCGGAGTCGCCGAAATCATCACGGCATCGAGGTCTTTGACTTCGAGCAGCTTGTGATAGTCGTCGGTGGCCGTCTTTGCGTTGCAGGACTTGGCGACTTCGGCGAGGCGCTCTGGACGTGTCTCGACGATGTGTATGTCCTTGACCGCGGGATTGATCGCGCAGGTGTCTGCGCGAATGCCGCCGCACCAGCCGGTGCCGATGATGCCTACGTTGATTTGTTTCACAGCTTGAGTCTCCAGGTAAGGGGCTGTCCGCAGCGTGGCGGATGCCAAATGCATGACCGGGCAATGGTAACGACGCAGGCTGGAGTGGACAAATACCGAAATGCAAGCCGTGACATACCGAATTGGCATGGATACACTGCACAGCGCATGGAAGATGATTTTGCGCACTGCAGCATAAATGCCTATGAAAAATGCCGTTTGTTCAGGGCAGAACGCGGTCTTGCAGGGTCCGTCTAAAACATGCCGCTTTGTTATCTCACCAGATTAGTCGGGATTTAAGGATGGACCTGCGCGGTATCCGTTATTTTGTCCAGATTGCCGAGCTTGGCAGCATCACCCGCGCTGCGCAGCACCTGCGCGTGGCGCAGCCGGCGCTGTCGCGCCACATCCATTCGCTGGAGGAAGAGCTGGGCGTGCCCTTGCTGGTGCGACTGCCTCGCGGCGTGCGGTTAACCACGGCAGGACGGCAGTTCCTCGATCATTGCCAGCGCATCCTGCGTGAACTGGGCCGTGCACAGGATGAACTGCGCAGCGGCAGTGCGGTGGCGCAAGGACGGGTCATTCTGGGGGTATCGCCGACCACCGGGCCCTTGCTGTTGCCCGGGGTTGTCGAACGCATGCGCCGCCAGTGTCCGCAAATCAGTCTCAAGGTCGTGGATGGTTTCAGCAATCAGCTCTACGACTGGCTGCAGGCCGGGCGGGCAGACGTGGCCGTGCTGACCAATCCGGTGAATTCGCGCATGGTGAAGGTCACGCCGCTGATATCCGAGCCCATTGTGGTTTACGCCAAGGCGCAGCCACGCGGTGGGCGGCGATTTTTTACTGTGGCCGATCTGGCACGCACGCCGGTGGTCAGCACGGAAGCCATCCGCATCATTGCTGACGAGCAATTGCAGCGGCACAAGGCGCGTGTGCAGATTGAAACGGAGATTGATTCAGTGGAGGCCATCCGTCGCCTGGTGTTGCGCGGAACCTGTATGGCACTGATGCCAATCTCGACCTTTCACGAAGATGTCACGGTCGGAAAACTCACGGTTTGGCCAATTGCCGACGCAAACATCCATCGTATACTCACTCTCGGCCAACAGGCTGATCGTCGGCCATCCGCGGCCATTGATGAGGTTGCGCAGATCATGGGCGCTGAAGTGCGTGCGCTTGCGGAAAGCGGCGTGTTCAGCCTGCCCGGCAAAAATACCGTTGCGGCGCGTGTGCCGCGACAGAAAAGCAAACTGAAATCAGGAGAGGTTAATAAATGAAGCGCATCGATGTGCACAACCACGTGATTCCCGAGACTCTGGTCAAGGCCATGCAGGCCAACCCGGTCTACAACACCAAAATCGAGGGAGAAGGCCACAATCGGGTGTTCATTCGCGGCAAGGTGCGCTTCCCGTTCGAGGCGGAGTTTTACAACGCCGATGCCAAGCTCGAATCGATGGACCGCAAGAAAATCGATATCGCGTTCATTTCTCCCGGACCGCAATGTTTTTTCTATAACTTGAAAGATGATCTGGCGATCGAGACGGCACGTCTGGTCAACGACGGCATTGCGCAAATGGTCGCGGCCAAGCCGGATCGCCTGCGTGGCATGGCGACGCTGCCGATGCAGCATCCGGAAGCTGCGATTGCCGAACTGGAGCGTGTGGTGAAGGAATATGGTTTCAAGGGTGTCGAGCTGGGCACGGCGATTGGTGAGGAAGAACTGGCTGATCCGAAATTCCGTCCGGTGCTCAAACGCATCGAAGAGCTGAAAGTGATGATATTCGCGCACCCGAACACGCAAGGTTCCGGCGGGCGCCTCGACTGTTTTTACCTGACCAACCTGATCGGCAATCCGCTCGACACCACGATCATGGTCGGCAAGCTGATGTTCAGCGGCGCGCTGGATGAACTGAAGGATCTGAAAATTTTGCTGGCCCACGGCGGCGGCTTCCTGCCATACCAGATCGGCCGTTTTGTGCATGGCCACAAGGTGCGTCCGGACACCGCTGCTGTGACGAAATCCGATCCACTGCAGATGCTCCGGCGCTTCTGGTTTGACGCGCTGACGCACAGCCCGCAATCGATTCGTCATCTGATCGACATTGTCGGTTCCGAAAAAGTGGTGCTGGGCACCGATGCGCCGTTCGATATGGGTGAAATGGCGCCGGTGGACCGTGTGGAACTGACGCCGGGTTTGACGCAGCAGGAGCGCGAGAATATTTACTGCAATGCCGCGACGGCGCTGTTCAACGGCAAGATCTGAGAACAATGACGAAGGGCGTGTTTGTGCCGGGCCATCGCGGTCCGGCCTTTGTGGCCGAGGAAGTGGTCTGCTGCCTGTTTCAGGGCGGGCGCATTTTTGTTACCCGAGATGACGGCGGTGCGCCGCAACTGCCGCTGCTCGATGCGCGCGCGAGCGGCCTGTCCCTGAAGTCGGCGCATTACCTGGGCCGTCTGGATGGCAGCTATTGTTACGCCCTGCATCTGCCGCAGGACGCTCTACTGCCTTCGGGGCTGGAACTGCTGGGTCTGCGTGCACTGATCCTTGAGGGCGATGAACTCGTTGCGGGCGTTGCCGGTCAGGCGTTCCAATTGCTGGAATGGGCGCGCACCCATCGCCATTGCGGTTCCTGCGGTCAGCCTACGCTGCCGCATGCGGCAGATCGTGCGGTGGAGTGTCCCGATTGCAAGCTGGTGTTTTATCCGCGCATTTCGCCGGTGATGATGGCGCTGGTTTATCGCAAAAATGACAACGGCGGCGAGTTGCTGCTGACGCGCAAGGCGGGTTACGCGCCGGGTCGTTATACGGTGGTCGCAGGATTTGTCGAGGCGGGTGAATCGCTGGAGCAGTGTCTGGCGCGCGAGGTGAAAGAGGAAGTTGGCGTCGAGATCCGCAATCCGCGCTATTTCGGCAGCCAGCCCTGGCCTTTCCCGAATTCGCTGGTGATGGCTTTCAGTGCGGAGTGGGCGGGGGGCGAGGTTGTGCCGGACGGGACGGAATTGGAGGAGGCACGCTGGTTTTCGATCGACGCACTGCCCGATCTGCCGGAAGCCGTGCATATTTCGCGGCAACTGATCGACGACACGCTGGCGCATCTGCGCAAACGCCGGTAAGCGGCACATCGTGGACCTGCGCCGGCGGGTTTGTAACTGCGTGCTAGGATTGTTGTTGGAGGAGGTCCGGCGGCTAAGCCGGTCCTGCAAATATAAAAACCGTTAAACCATTCTGCGGGTTGCCACGCCATGCCTTTTTATCGTTTTGAAGATTTCGAAAGCAATTACCTGACGCCGCATCTGTCGACCGGCAAAGCCCCGGTGATTGATGGGCGGTATATCTATTTTTGCCTGCTGCACAAGAATGCAGGTACGGGTTCAGAGTTGCATTATCACCCCAACGAGCTGCTGATTTTTCCCACCAAGGGCAAGATCAATGCCATTGTCGGCAAGGATCGCCGCGTGGTGTCACCGGGCACCTTTGTGCATGCGCCGGCCTATGCGCGACATTCGATGAAAGCCACCGAAGACGGCAATCTGCAATATCTCTACATCAAGGACAAGACCTGGACGGTGGTCGGACTGGCAGAAGATGAGGCCGTGCCGGACAAGGCGATGACTGTCGCCGAAGTAAATAAAAAGTACAGCGTCGGCGACAAGGACAAGCATCAGAAAACCCAGGGCAAATCCCAGGCCATCATTGAAGGCCTGCCGGTATGTTTTCATCCGATCCTCGACAGCCTGGATGCGCCGGCGCGTTCCGGTCGCTGCGTGAACTGGATTGAAGGCGAGCGCCTGGCCTTTGGTTTGTTCGAGGTGCCGGCCGGTTATGCCGAGCCGGAATCGGTTTCCGCGCGTGAAATGTTTGTTTACGTTCTGAGCGGCAGCATCGATGCACATGCAGGTAATGAGCGAAAATCAGTGACCACCGGCGATATCGTTTATGTTCCCAGGGGTGAACAGTACCGATTGCAGGTCCGCAAACACGCGCGATATGCCGTGGTGTGTTCAACACCCTGGCTCGAAGACAAGATCGACAACATGTCTCCCGAGGAGGCTGAGCAGGCGCGTGTCAACATGAAACCCAATTAAGAGGGAACAAGGTCGATGTGGCCAGCCGCTGCATGAGTGGGCTTGCGGTATCCTTTCCCGGGAGCATGTCGGAATTTCCGGGAACCCGGAATTGATTATCAGGGAGCAGCAATCATCAAAGCGCAGTCAGTGGGAAGTATTGGACTCGGCATCATGGGCGGGGCCTTCGCACGCCACCTGTTGTCCGAGGGATTCAGCGTCACCGGATTTGATATCGACCCCAAGCGCCGTGCGGCGCTGAAGAAGTTCGGTGGCAAACCGGTTACCTCGGCATCGTCGGTATCGTCGTCCTGTCCAATACTGGTGACTTCGCTGCCCAGCCTTGCGGCTGTCGATGCGGCGTTTTTCGGTAAAGGCGGCATTGTCGAGTCCGCGAAACGCGGTACCGTCGTGATCGAAACCAGTACCCTGCCTCTGGCAAAAAAGAACGAGATTCGCGAGCGATGCAGCAAAAAGGGGATTGTTGTGCTGGACTGCCCGGTCAGCGGCACTGGAGCACAGGCTGCCAACAGGGATATTGCCATCTACGCCAGTGGTGACCGCAAGGGCTATGACAAGGCGGAGGCGGCGCTCAAGGGTTTTTCCCGCAGCGTTTATTACTGTGGCGAGTTCGGTAACGGGTCAAAACTAAAGTATGTCGCCAACCTGCTGGTGACCATTCACAACCTGTCGACCGCCGAGGCGATGGTCATGGGTCTGAAATCTGGACTCGATTTGAACCTTCTCTATAAGGTGATCAAGGATGGGGCGGGCAATTCCCGCATGTTCGAGGTGCGCGGCCCCCTGATGATCAAGGGGGATTACAGCCAGGCCACCATGAAAGTCGACGTTTACAAGAAAGATATTGATATCATTGAGCAGTTCGCAGCGGACATGCACTGTCCGGTTCCGCTGTTTGAGGCTTCAAAACCGTTTTACGCCGCGGCCTATGCGCAGGGCCGTGCGCTTGAGGACACGGCGGCTGTCTGTGCAGTGCTTGAGCAGATGGCCGGTATAAAACGAAAAAAGCAGCGCAAATAACGATGTATAAAGCAGCATAAACCAGAACCCCTTTCAACCTGAGAGAAGAGAAAGACCCGATGAAACCGACCATGTCGCCGCAGGGCCAGGCTGCACAGACCATTTCCCGCAACATGAAGCTGATCTCCCATAACGAGCTCGCCGGGTTCGGTGGCATCGGTGAGGGCATCAATATGCAGGTGACCAAGGACGGTCGCCGCATTCTCTGGCTGGCGCATGAATCGGCGCCGAAGAACTTTACTGCAGTCGACGTCACCGACGTCAAGAACCCCAAAGTCATCTGCCAGACCGATCTGCCGCACGAGCGCGTGCGTTCGAATTCACTGGACGTGGTCGGTGACATCATGGTCGTGGCTTACCAGACCAAAGCGGTCGGTGACAAACCCGCCGGCATGGATATTTTCGACATCAGCACCCCGGAGAAGCCGAAGCTGATTTCGCACTTTGACGCTTCAGGTCCGAATTCGCGCGGCGCGCATTGCGTGTGGTTTGTTGACGGCGAATACGTGCATCTGACTTCGGGCTCGGGTGACTTCGAGCCGACGCATCCGAACGACTTCCAGTTCTACCGCATCATCGACGTGCGCAATCCGTCGAAGCCCGTCGAAGTGGGGCGCTGGCACTATCCCGGCACGCACAAGGGCGACAAGGAAGCGCCGCCCCCGCGCCACCCGAAATTCGACGGCGGCTATCGTCCGCACAACATCCTGGTTTATCCGGAGCGTCCTGACCGCGCCTACGTCGCTTATCTCGATGGCGGCGCCGTGATTCTGGATATCTCGGACAAAGCGAATCCGAAGGTTGTGACCAACTGGCGTTATTCACCGCCGTACAACGGTTTCTGCCATACGGTGATGCCGCTGATGAGCCGCGACATGCTGCTGGTGACCGACGAGTGCACCAAGGACGACGGTCTTGACTGGCCGAAGCTGGGCTGGGTCGTCAACGCCAGCGCCGAAACCAATCTGGTGCCGATGTCGACGCTGCCGCTGCCGCCGCTGGAGAGCTTCGTCAAACGCGGCGGCCGTTACGGCGCGCACAACATCCACGAGAACCTGCCGGGACCCGCTTCCTTCCGTTCCGACAACCTGATCGTCGGCACCTTCTTCAACGGCGGCGTGCGCGCGTTCGACATTTCGAATGCCTACCAGCCGCAGGAAGTCGCCTATTACGTTCCGGGTGCGCCCAAGCTGTCGCCGAAGGGTTCGATCCAGATCAACGACGTCTGGGTTGACGAGAACCGCCTGATTTACACGGTGGACCGTTTCGCCGGCGGCCTCTACATCCTCGAGATGGATATCTAACCGGAGCTGTAACGCAATGCTGGATGCACTTTCGGGGAAATTCCCGGTCAGCGTCATCACCGGCTTCCTCGGCAGCGGTAAAACCACGCTGATCAACAAGCTGTTGAAGCGGCCCGATATGAATCGGGTCGCTGTCATCGTCAACGAGTTCGGCGAGCAGGCCATCGACAACGATCTGGTCGAAGTCTCGTCCGAACAGATGATGCTGCT
>CAMAYE010000188.1 GCA_945862135.1 Bordetella parapertussis | reverse complement strand
ATCGTAATATATTGTTTTTAAACAGATTTAGAGGTATCTCATGTTGAAATGGCTGGTTTCGGTAGATGGTTCCGAGAGCTCTGTGCGCGCGGTAAGCCACATGATCGACAAAATGCAGTGGTTCAAGCAGCCCATTGAAATTCATTTGTTGAATGTGCAGCACCCCATGCCTTACGGCAATCGCGTTACTTCTGCCGTCGGGCACGACAAGGTTGCCCAGTATCACCACGATGAAGGCATGGCCGCACTGCAACCGACACGGGCCAAACTCGATGCGGCGGGGATCAAATACGTATTCCACATCGGCGTAGGCGACGCCGCAGAGACCATTGTCAATTACGCCAAGGAAAAGAAGTGCGACCAAATCGTCATGGGGTCGCGCGGTCTGGGTTCGGTGTCCAGCCTGATCATGGGGTCGGTGGCAACCAAGGTGCTCCATCTTTCGGAGATCCCCGTTTTGCTGGTGAAGTAGTCCTGCCGGTTCCGGATGTTACGGAATCTTGATTGCGGTCAATTCTTTCCTGTCTCCGGATGCGGAAGAATGGGCTGCGACAAACACAATAAAAGTTGGGCCGTGGCGGTATCACGGGTGTACTCATGAAGCCGTCGTTTAACTGATTAGGAGGAGTGATATGAACATTCAGCGAGCATTGGCGCGCGGCGTACTGCCGCTCGTGGCGGCATTTGGTATTTTTTCGACAGCAGCTCCGGCAGCGGCGTGGGAGCCGACCAAACCGGTTGAATTCGTAATCCCGGCAGGAACCGGTGGTGGGGCCGACCAGATGGCGCGCCTTATCCAGGGCATTGTTGCCAAGCACAACCTGATGAAACAGGCATTGATTCCCGTAAACAAATCGGGTGGTGCCGGTGCAGAGGGTTTCCTTGAGGTCAAGGCAGCCAAGGGCGATCCGCACAAGATCATCATTACCCTGTCCAACCTGTTTACGACGCCAATGGCAACCGGCGTGCCTTTCAACTGGAAAGACCTGACGCCGGTGGCGATGCTGTCGCTGGACCAGTTTGTTCTGTGGGTGAATGCTGAAGATCCTTACAAGACGGCAAAGGAATATCTGGATGCCGTCAAAAAGGCTGAACCCAACACGTTCAAGATGGGGGGCACCGGCTCCAAGCAGGAGGACCAGATTGTCACCGCAGCGATCGAGAAGGCGGCTGGCGTCAAGTTCACTTATATACCGTTCAAGGGCGGCGGCGCCGTAGCGACGCAATTGGTCGGCAAACACATCAACTCCAGCGTCAACAACCCGATTGAGGCTGTGGCGCAGTGGCGCGCCGGCAAACTGCGCGCACTCTGCGTGTTTGACGATGTGCGGCTGCCGTACAAGAACAAGGTTACGGACACGCAAGCCTGGGGTGATATTCCGACCTGCAGGGAAGCCGGCATCCCGACCGACTACGTCATGCTGCGCGGCATCTTCATGCCGGCCGGCGTGTCACCGGACGTGGTCAGCTTCTACATTGACCTGTTCAACAAGGTGCGTGCCACGCCCGAGTGGAAGAAGTTCATGGAAGATGGCGCGTTCAACCAGACTTTCCTGACCGGCAAGGCTTACGCTGACTGGGTAGGCAAGGCGGAAACGCTGCACCACGGTTTGATGAAAGACTCGGGTTTCCTCGCCAAACCCTGATTATTGCTGTGCCATCCCGACGAGCTTCCTGCTCGTCGGGTCGCTGCATCTCCAGGGATGCGTCCATTTGTCATGAAAATTGTTAACACGCTGGGTTGAATGGCATGAAAGACAAACAGGTTTCCGGTGAAGTGGCGTCCTCAGGCATCTCGGTGCGGGCTGCAGAGATCGCAGTTTCCCTGTTTCTGTTGATATTGGGCGGACTGATCATGTACGACAGCGTCCGGCTGGGTTTTCGTTGGGCGGGGGACGGGCCTGAAGCAGGTTATTTTCCGTTTTACATCGCTGTCTTCATCTGCGTCTCCAGCCTGGGCGTGTTGAGCCAGGTGCTTTTCGGCAAGGCGAGCAAGGTGCACAAAGTATTCGTCGAGTGGGATCAGCTCAAGCTGGTGCTCTCCGTGCTGGTGCCGGCTGCAGTATTTGTATTCGCCATTCAGATTATCGGCATTTATGTCGCGTCGGTGGCTTACATTGCTTTTTTCATGGTTTGGCTCGGCAAATACAGTTGGATCAAGAGCGTGCTGCTCGGCATCGCCGTCAGTGTCGCCACGTTCATGATGTTCGAAATTTGGTTCAAGGTTCCGTTGTTCAAGGGCTTGATCAATCCCCTCAGCATTATTGGTTACTGATCGCATTGATTTAGAGGAGCAGGCGACTTGGAAGAAATCAACGCCCTATTTCACGGGTTCTCCGTTGCGCTGACGCCGTTCAACCTGATGTTGATGGTGATCGGGATTGTGTTGGGCGTGCTGATCGGTGTGCTGCCTGGTCTTGGCGGCGCCAACGGCATCGCGATCCTGCTGCCGCTGACATTCACCATGCCGCCGACATCTGCGGTCATCATGCTGTCATGCATTTACTGGGGCGCACTGTTTGGCGGTGCGATTACCTCGATCCTGTTCAACATTCCGGGTGAACCCTGGTCGGTTGCGACCACGTTCGATGGTTACCCGATGGCGCAGCAGGGAAAGGCCGGCGAGGCGCTGACTACGGCATTCACTTCCTCGTTTATCGGCGCCTTCTTTGCGGTGGTGATGATCACCTTCCTCGCGCCGCTGGTCGCCAAGTTTGCTTTGCAGTTCGGTCCACCGGAATTCTTCTCGGTGTTTTTCCTGACCTTCTGCAGTTTCATTGGCATGGGCAAGGAGCCCCCCTTCAAGATTATTGCGGCGATGATGCTCGGGTTCGCGCTCGCTGCGGTGGGCATCGACACGGTGACCGGGCAACTCCGCCTGATCTTCGGCTGGCATGAGTTGATGCGCGGTTTTGATTTCCTGATTGCGGTGATCGGATTGTTCGGCATTGGCGAGATACTGCTGTCGATGGAGGAGGGTCTTTCGTTCCAGGGACGCACAGCAAAGATCAATACGCGCATTGTTATCGAAACCTGGAAAAAGCTGCCCAAATTCTGGGTCACCTCGTTGCGCAGCTGCGTTATCGGTTGCTGGATGGGCATTACCCCGGGCGGCGCAACACCCGCTTCGTTCATGAGTTACGGCATTGCCAAACGCATGTCACCAGGCGGTGCCAAGTTCGGCACCGGCATGCCCGAGGGTATCGTTGCGCCGGAAACAGCAGCCCATGCCGCCGGAACGGCAGCCCTGTTGCCGATGTTGTCGCTCGGCATTCCCGGTTCGCCCACCGCCGCGGTATTGCTGGGCGGGCTGCTGATCTGGGGTTTGCAACCCGGGCCGCTGCTCTTTGTCGAGCAGAAGGATTTTGTCTGGGGCCTGATTGCCAGCATGTATCTGGGCAATATCGTCGGACTGATCATCGTGCTGACCTGCGTGCCGCTGTTCGCTGCGATCCTGCGCATTCCGTTCTCGATCGTGGCGCCGGTGATCATTGTCATCTGCGCCATCGGTGCTTTCACCGTGAACAATGCGATGCTGGACATCTGGTTCATGCTGCTTTTCGGCGTGCTTGGCTACGCGTTCAAAAAGCTGTCCTACCCGCTAGCGCCACTCGTGCTGGCCCTGGTGCTGGGTGACCAGGCCGAGGACGCTTTCCGCCAGTCGATGTTGATTTCGCAGGGTGACGTGCGCATCTTTTTCTCGAACTGGCTGGTTGGCAGCATCATGGGCCTTGGCCTGCTGATGCTGGTATGGCCGCTGATGGGCAAGATGATGGCGCAGCTGCGCAGAAGCGCGGCCTGATCCTGTTCAAATAAAAACCCCCGGTCCGGGCGCCAGCCATGACCGGGGGTTTTTGTTTGAGTGCTTACTTCTTTTTGGCTGCCGTCGGATTCAGACTGGTGATGCGGCCGCTTTCGGTGCCCGCGGTTTCGTCGATCACGGCATTGATCAGCGTCGGCTTGCGCGAACGCACGGCTTCTTCCACCGCCTTGCGTAGTTCTGCCGGCGTCGTGGCATGCACGCCCACGCCGCCGAAGGCTTCCATCATTTTGTCGTAGCGCGCGTTTTTGACGAATACGGTGGGTGCCACATCGGCACCGCCGGTCGGATTGACGTCGGTGCCCTTGTAGACGCCGTTGTTGTTCATGACCACCACGCAGACCGGCAGGTTGTAGCGGCAGATGGTCTCGACTTCCATGCCGGAGAAACCGAAGGCGCTATCGCCTTCCACGGCAATCACCGGCTTTCCGCTCACCACCGCTGCGGCAACGGCAAAGCCCATGCCGATACCCATGACGCCCCAGGTGCCGACGTCGAGGCGCTTGCGGGGTTTGTACATATCGACAATGCTGCGGGTGAAGTCGAGCGCATTGGCGCCTTCGTTGACCAGCATCGCGTCCGGGTTGTCCTTGATGATGTCGCGCATCACGTTCAGCGCGCTGTGGAAATTCATCGGAGCCGGATTTTTGGCAAGCGTCTCGGTCATCTTGGCGATGTTCTTGGTCTTGCGCTCGTCAATCGCGCCCAGCCAATCGCCCGAGGGCTGCGGCCAACCGGCGCCTGCAGCCTTGATGCCGCCGAGCATCGCAGCGACGCAGGAGCCGATATCACCGACCACCGGTGCGTCAATGCGCACGTTGCTGTCGGCTTCCTGGGGCGAGATGTCGACCTGGATGTATTTCTGACCGCCCCAGGCCTTGTGATCCTTGCCGCCCCAGGTCTTGCCCTTGCCGTGCGACAGCAGCCAGTTAAGGCGTGCGCCGATCAGCATCACCACGTCGGCTTCCGGCAGCACGTAGGAACGTGCAGCGGCTGCGGATTGTTTATGCGTGTCCGGCAGCAGGCCCTTGGCCATCGACATCGGCAGGTAGGGGATTCCGGTTTTTTCGACCAGTGCACGGATATCGTCATCGGCTTGGGCGTAGGCAGCGCCTTTGCCCAAGATGATCAGCGGACGTTTTGCGGTTTTCAGCATGTCCAGCGCGCGCTGGACGGCATCGGGAGCCGGGATCTGGCGCGGCGCCGGATCAACGACCTTGATCAGTGAGGCTTTGCCAGCAGCCGCATCGACGCTCTGCGCGAACAGTTTCGCCGGCAAGTCGAGGTAGACGCCGCCCGGACGGCCGGAGACGGCGGCACGGATGGCACGTGCGACGCCGATGCCGATGTCTTCCGCATTCAATACGCGGTAGGCGGCTTTGCACAGCGGCTTGGCGATAGCCAACTGGTCCATCTCTTCATAGTCACCCTGCTGCAGATCAACGATCTCGCGCTCGCTGGAGCCGCTGATCAGGATCATCGGGAAGCAGTTGGTGGTGGCATTGGTCAGCGCGTTCAGACCGTTTAGAAAACCGGGCGCGGATACCGTCAGGCAGATGCCGGGTTTTTGCGTCAGGAATCCGGCGATCGCCGCGGCATTGCCGGCGTTCTGTTCGTGGCGGAACGAAATCACGCGCATTCCGGCGGCCTGCATCTTGCGGGTGAGGTCGGTGATCGGAATGCCGGGCAGGCCGAAAATGGTGTCGATGCCGTTGAGTTTCAGTGCATCGATGACCAGGTTGAAGCCGTCGGTCATTTCTTGTGCTTGCGTGTCAGTCGTCATCTCGGGATGCCTCGCGTTCTTGCCGTCAATTGAACAGGGTTTCGTATTTTTATTTCCGCCGCGGCGGGCCATGCGGTGTTGCAGTATTTGCGGCGGATCCACGCCCCGGGGACGTGGCTGTAAATAGCAGGCCCGTATCATAGGGGCGGGCGCAGGTCTGCGCTCTTGACCCCGGTCAATTTTTGTTCGGTGGCGGAGGATCTTATCTGTTGGGAAGCCGGTATTGCAATGCATCAAAAAACGGTGCCGCATTGCTACGTGCCGGCCGGGTTGTAATCAGATTTTCCCGCGCCGTTTCAGCCGGCTCAGCGTTTCCGGGGACAGATTCAGGTAGGAGGCGAGTTCTTTTTTCGGCAGTCGTTCACCCAGTTCGGCGTTTTTGCGCATGAAACGCTGCACCCGGCCCGGCGCGTCGAGCAGATGCAGGGTGATGGTGTGCGCCATGACTTCGCTCATGAGGCGCATGACTTCCAGTTCGAACTCCCCCTTGATCCTGGCATGGCGCTCGAGGAATGCCGCCCATTGCAACATCGACAGTTTGGCAGCGCGCACGCGTGTGACCGCGCGGATCGAGTAAGGCATCGGGGTTTTCAGGCGCCAGGCCGCGTAGCTGGTGTCGATGTCGCTTTCAGCGGCAAAACGCAGGATCATTTCCTTTCCCTGCGCATTGGAGACCGTGCGTTTTAGGATGCCGTCGATGATGAAATACTGTTCCATCGAATGCGTACCCTGATGCTCCAGAGTTTCGCCTTTGGCGTAATCGGTGATTTCCAGCAAGGGTTCGAATTCGTTCCATTGCGCTGCGCCGAGACTTTTCAAAACCATGTTCTGCCGTAATTGCAGGCGGATGATTTTGGATTGGGGGTGCAGCGCGAGCTGGGTCATGGATGGCCAATGAAACTAGACGGGAAGACAGACAGTGGGATTTTATAACTATTTGTTTTATTGGGTAAAATTTTGGCGTGGAATCTTGACTCTGGTCAAGGCCAGCGAAATGGTCATTACCTATAGTGGCGCCCTCTCCCAAGTAACGAATTATGGGGGGTAGGCGCGACTGCACTTAAAATTGTGCTAAAGGCCTTTCCGCTGCGTTCAACACGGCGAACATAACCGGCAGGCAGCCTTTTTTCTGCCACAGAATTTTCTGGAGATCAAAATGGAAGCATTGAAGGGTGTTCGAATTCTCGACATGACCCACGTTCAGGCGGGGCCGACCTGCTCCCAGTTGCTGGCGTGGATGGGCGCGGACGTCATCAAGTTCGAGCCGCCGCAGGGTGATGCAACGCGCGGCCAACTGCGCGATGTTCCGAATGCCGACAGCCTGTATTTCACGATGCTCAACTGCAACAAGCGGTCGATTACGGTGAACATGAAGAACCCGGATGGCAAAACGGTCTTCATTGATCTGCTGAAAAAGTGCGACATCATCATGGAGAACTTCGGTCCCGGTGTGCTCGACCGTTTCGGTTTCACCTGGGAAAAAATCCGCGAGATCAATCCGAAGATCGTCATGGGTT
>CAMAYE010000187.1 GCA_945862135.1 Bordetella parapertussis | reverse complement strand
GTGCAGATCATGACGCCGGCGTACGAGGGTGATACCCCGGAACCCAAGGTGGTGCCCAAGGACCAGTGGTACGCCGCACCGGCGCAGCCTCCGGTGGCCAAATAGCGGCCGGCAATCCCGGAATGTAATTACCACACCGCCTGCGGGGTCGGGGCCGGTTCTGCTAGGGGCATGCAGGGGCGCGACATATAATGCGCCCCATGCTGCCCGCTCCCGCCACGCCAAAAGACATTTTCAGTCACCGCAAGTATTGGGCGTCGCGCTTCGGCACGGCCCCTTTCCTGCCGATGTCGCGCGCGGAGATGGACAAACTCGGCTGGGAAGAATGCGACATCATCCTGGTTACCGGCGATGCCTATGTCGATCACCCCAGCTTTGGCATGGCCATTGTCGGCCGCCTGCTCGAAGCCCAGGGATTCCGCGTCGGCATCATTGCCCAGCCGGACTGGCACAGCGTTGACCCGTTCCGCGCGCTGGGCAAACCGAAACTGTTTTTCGGCGTTACCGCCGGCAACATGGATTCGATGGTCAATCGCTATACATCGGATCGGCGGTTGCGCAGCGACGACGCGTACACGCCGAATGCCGAGGGTGCGAAACGGCCGGATCGCGCCGTCATTGTTTACAGTCAGCGCGCGCGCGAGGCTTATCCGGATGTGCCCATCGTCATCGGCGGCATTGAAGCAAGTCTGAGACGCATCGCGCATTTTGATTACTGGTCGGAGAAGGTGCGGCGTTCGGTGCTGGTCGATGCCAAGGCCGACATCCTCGTGTATGGCAATGCCGAGCGTGCAATTGTCGATATCGCTCACCGCCTGGCAGCAAGGGCCGCCCCCGACAGCATTACCGATATCCGCGGCACGGCGTTCCTGCGTGCGGCGACGCCGGACGGGTGGATCGAGATCGATTCAACACGCATCGATACACCGGGGCCACTGAATCCGCCGATTGATCCCTATGCGATGGAGGGCGTTACCACCAAGGCCGCAGCGCCCGAAGCGCCCAAGGGCGCGCAGGTGGTGCGCTTCATCCGCGAAGTCAAAAATGAGGATCGTGCGCGCAGCGTGATCCGCATGCCGTCATATGAAGCGGTGGCCAATGATCCGATTCTGTATGCGCATGCTTCGCGCATCCTGCATGTCGAGTCGAATCCGGGCAATGCGCGTGCGTTGATACAACGCCACGGCGACAGAGAGGTTTGGATCAATCCGCCACCGATCCCGCTGACGATGAAGGAGATGGACGCGCTCTATGAACTGCCGTATGCGCGCGTGCCGCATCCGGCGTACGGTAAGGCGAAGATTCCGGCCTACGAGATGATCCGTTTTTCGGTGACCATCCAGCGCGGCTGTTTCGGCGGCTGCACCTTCTGTTCGATTACCGAGCATGAAGGCCGCATCATCCAGAACCGCTCGGAAGACTCGATCATCCGCGAGATTGAGCAGATCCGCGACGAGGTGCCGGGATTCACCGGCGTGATTTCGGATCTCGGCGGACCGACGGCGAACATGTACCGGCTGGCGTGCAAGAGCAAGGAAATCGAGACGTCATGCCGGAGGCCGTCGTGTGTGTATCCGGGCGTCTGCCCGAATCTGAACACTGACCACTCGTCGCTGATTCATCTGTATCGCCGCGCGCGCACCCTGCCCGGCATCAAAAAAATACTGATCGGCTCCGGCGTGCGTTATGACCTTGCTGTCGAATCGCCGGAATACGTCAAGGAACTGGCGCAGCATCATGTCGGCGGGTACCTGAAGATTGCGCCGGAAGCGATCGGCGAAGGGCCGTTGTCGAAAATGATGAAGCCCGGCGTCGGGACCTATTACAAGTTCAAGGAACTCTTCGACAAGTTTTCGAAGGAGGCAGGAAAAGAGCAGTACCTGATTCCCTACTTTATCGCTGCGCATCCCGGCACGACCGATCAGGACATGCTCGAGCTTGCGCTGTGGCTGAAGATGAATGGTTTTCGCGCAGACCAGGTGCAGGCCTTCCTGCCATCGCCGATGGCGACTGCGACGGCGATGTATCACTCGGGCAAAAATCCGCTGCGCAAGGTCACCCGCGACAGCGAGGACGTGATCATTCCCAAGGGATTGAAAGTGCGCCGGCTGCACAAGGCTTTCCTGCGTTATCACGATCCCGAGAACTGGCCGGTGCTGCGAGAAGCCCTGCGTCGGATGGGCCGCGCGGATCTGATCGGAACCGGCAAGCGTCAGCTGGTGCCTTCATTCCAGCCTGCAGGCACCGGCCTCAAGCCGGAAGGTGCACGCAAGCCGACCAAATATCAGAACTTCCGCACCCAGCATACGGGGCTGCCGCCGTCGCCGGTCGCGCGTGATCGCAAAGCGGCTCCAGCGAAGGCAAAGCGACCGGCGCGAGCGGCCAAGGCGCGTTAGCCGGCCTGCAACTGGGCGCCGCTGCTGCGGCGGCGTCGACGCGCATTCATGGTGGTGACTACGAGCATGTCGAGCATGCAGTAGAAGGTGCCTGCCGCCAGCGGCGGATTCAGCGTGGTCCAGCCGGTCACCGGCACCTCGTGCAGCCAGTACCAGTTGCCGACGGCAGTGCCGTAGATTTCCAGCCCCAGCGACAGCATGAACATCACCGCGTACAGTTTGCGACCCTGGCTGAAGATCATGCACAGGAGCAGCAGCGTGTAGAGGATCAGTCCCATGGTGTCGGCACCAATCCAGGCCAGCGCGATGACCGGTGGTGCTGCGGCCAGCGGTACGGCCCAGATGATCGAATCGGGCATGCGTTTGCTGATGGCGATGCCGAGCACGAATACCAGCGCGTGCGCCGGCGGCACGAACAGTGGAATGTTGTTCAGCCGGTATTCATAAAGACCCCAGCCCAGCGAGAGGAAGATTTCACCGGCGGTGGCGTAGGCCACACAGAGGATCATGCTGGTGCGCGTGTCCGGCGTGGAGCGTGCCAGCCAGAACAGGAGCATCGCCCAGGTGACGACGCTGACCGCATCCTGTCCCCAAACGGGAATGTGTTGATCAACGAGCAGGCCGATGGTGATCAGCGCGACGATGGTCCACGCTGGTAATGGCGACGCTGCAGAATGATCAAGCGCAGGTGTTGTTGCGGAAATCATGTATAAATTATTGATTTATATGTTATTTTCCGAGGAACGTAGGTTTGCGTTTTTCCTTGAAGCTGGCGATGCCTTCTTTGGCATCCGCGCTCTGGCGGATGCGCTGGATGGTGGCGCGGCCCTGCGCGGCGAGTTCCGACGGACCTTTAGGAATAATGCGGCCGACGTAGTCACGCAATACCGATAGCACCATGGGCGCATTGTCAGCGAGTTGTCGCGCGTAGATCAATGCGGCATCGAGTTGTGCGCCGGGTTTGGTCAACTGATTGATGAGACCGGCCTGATACATGCGATCGGCCGACATGGCGTTGCCGACCAGCATCAGTTCCATCGCAATCTTGTGCGGGATGCGCGCGGCGAGTCCGGCAATGGCCGCGCCGGTGAAGCCGACCTTGGCTTCGGGAAACATGAATTTGGCGTCATCGGCGGCCACGCAAAGATCACACATCTGCAAAATGACCATGCCGCCGCCGACCACCCAGCCGCCGACCGCGGCAATCAGCGGTTTTTGCATCGGCACGCCGATGTTGGGTACGCAGGCGGGGAAATCCTCGGGAGGACCCTTGATGTCGGCGCCGCCGGTGAAATGTGCGCCGGCATGAGTGAGGATGCCGACGCGGTCTTCCCCCTCGTTAAGCCGTTCCAGTGCTGCGCGCAACTGTGTCGCCATGTCATTGTTGATGGCGTTGCGTTTTTCGGGGCGGTTCAGCGTGATGATGGCGACGCCGTCGCGGGATTCGTAGGTGACCACTTCGGTGCTCATGGGATGCTCCTTCAGTATATTCAGTGGGCCAGCGTGGCGCGGCCATCGAGTGCGATGACACCGTGACCGGTTTCACGCACCAGCAGTGGATTGATGTCGAGTTCTGTGAGTTGCGGCCCCAGTGCTGCTGCCAGTTCACTGAGTCGTGCGACGGTTTCGGCCAGGGCCGCAATGTCGGCCGGTTTGCGACCGCGCACACCGGCGAGCACCGGCGCGATGCGCAGTGCGCGGATCAGTCGTTTTGCATGAGCAGCAGAAATGGGTGCGATGGCCATTTGCACATCATCAAGAATTTCGACCAGCACACCGCCGCTGCCGACAAGAACTACCGGACCGAACTGCGGGTCCCAGCGGCAACCGACAATCAGTTCGATGCCGCCGGAGAGCATCGGCTGCACGACACAGCCGTCGAGTATTGCATCCGGCAGGTGTTTGCTGAGGCCGCGTGCAATGTCCTGCCACGCCGAACGCAACGCGTCATCACCTGTGATGTTGAGTTTGACCGCACCGGCTTCGCTTTTGTGCACGAGGTCGCGGCAGACCCCTTTGAGTACGACGGGATAACCCATGCGCTTTGCCTGCAGCACCGCGTCTTCCGGCGTCAGTGCCAGCACATCTTCAGTGGTCGGTATGCCACTTCTGCGCAGCAAGACCTTGGTTTCAGGTTCGGTCAGGCGGCCTGCGCGCAGCGTTGCCGAGTGCGCTAGTGCATTTGCGGCGATGGTCGACGTTGTTGCGGGCAGCGGCGGATTGCGCAGGGCTTCACCGTAATCGATGGCGGCGCGCAGTACCCGTAACGCATCGTCGAGGCGGTTGGTGTAAGGGCAGCCAATCTCCTTCAGTGCCTTGCGTGCGCCGTCGACCAGCGCACCGGGTGTCAGCAGTATGGCCGTAGGCTTTTTGCCTGCGAGTGCTGCTTTGCCCCATTGCCGTACTTTGTCTTCCAGTTGTGGCGTCGTTGCAACCGCGATCAGGATGGCACCGATGGCCGGGTCGTTTACGAAAAGTTCATAAGCGGTCAGAGCACTGTCGAGGCCGCTGCTGCGCGGCAGGCCGCCGACATCCAGCGGATTGAATAGGCGACCGGGCGGCAACAGCGGACGTAACGCCGCGCAGGTTTCGTGGCCGGGTTGAGCCAGTACCAGGCCGGCGGCGTTGACCCTGTCTCCAGTGACGGCAACAGTTCCACCCGATGGCGATATCACTGCAATTGAAGATGCGGCAGGTGCGCCAAAGCGAATCAGGAAATCGGCGCAGTAAATCAGGGCTTCCGGGTCATCAAGCAGGATCACGGCATGATCGCGGCATGCGGCCGCCCACACGGCGTATGAGCCGGCAAGGCTGGCTGTATGCGATTGCGTGAGTTGTTGACCGGCAGCGCTGCGTCCCGCCTTGACCGCGAGGATGGGTTTGCCGGCGACACGGGCGCGGCGCGCCAGGTCAAGAAAGCGCGGCCCGTCCTTCAGACCTTCGACGTAAAGACAGATGGCGCTGGTGGTTTCATCGTCAATGAAATATTCAACAAGATCGCACAATTCAACGTCGGCCTGATTGCCGACAGTGGCGGCCACGCTGAAGCCGGTGCCAGTGTCCTGTGCATGCGAAATCAGCGATGCCATCAACGAGCCGCTCTGGCAGGCGAGGCCGATCGCGCCGCGCGGCATCGGTTCCATCGCCAGCGCGACCGAAGATGTCATCGCCAGGCTCAGATGCGGATTGATGTAACCCAGACAGTTGGGGCCGATGATGCGCATACCGTGGCGGCGCGCGATATCGACGAGTCCCTGTTGTCGTGCGGCACCCTCAGCACCAGTTTCGGCAAAGTCGGCGGTGATGACGACTGCACCACGTGCACCGGAGCGACCACAATCCTCCAGCGCGGTTGCGAGATGTGCAGAGGGCAGCGCCAGCAGGCAGACATCGACCGGGTCACCGGTGCCGGAGAGTTGCGGGACGGCAGGTATGCCGAGAACTTCTTTTGCCGTGGGGTGCACGGGGACGATCCGCCCGCGATAACCATGCTTCAGCAGAAAGTGCATGACACGGCCACCGAATTTCGCGGGGTCGCTGGATGCGCCGATAACGGCAACGCTACGCGGGTTGAGGATGGCCCGCAGTGTGGAAACAGCTGGATTCATGAGTCGGCTGAGCATAACATTGACTCGATGATTGATCGGTAAGCTCATTGCCGTCGGCAACCTATAATCAGCGGGTAGAAACCTTTTTTTCGGAGAACACGATATGGACGGCGTAGCGGTTGTGACGGGTGCAAGTTCGGGGATCGGCGAGGCGATTGCGCAGGATCTGCTTGATCAGGGGCTCACGGTAGTCACGCTGCAGCGCCGCCCGCCGCGGATCAAGCATGAACGCATCCTGTTCCACGAAGTCGATCTGGCTGATGCGGTGGCGGCGACAGCGGTGGCAAAGGAGGTGGCCGCCAAATATCCCGTGCGTTATCTGGTCAACAATGCCGGTGCCAATCGGCCGGGTTCGCTGGAGCAGGCGACCATCGACGACATGGATCATGTGTATGCCCTGAACGTCAGAGCGGCGATGATCCTGATCCAGACCCTAGTCCCGGGGATGCGTCAGGCCAAGTTCGGGCGCATTGTCAGCATCTCTTCCCGCGCCATACTCGGCAAGACCCAACGCCTGGCCTATGCCGCCGGCAAAGCGGGGTTGGTGGGTATGACTCGCGTACTTTGCCTGGAGTTAGCGGGAGATGGCATCACGATAAATGCAGTTGCACCCGGGCCGGTCGCAACCGAGCTATTCGACAATGGACACCCGATCGGCAGCGTCAAGCGCCAGACGGTGATCGACAGCATTCCGGTGAGATTTGTTGGTGGGCCTAAGGATGTGGCCCGGGCGGTGAGTTTTTTCCTCAGTCCGGACAGCGGTTATATCTCGGGGCAGACCCTGTTTGTTTGCGGTGGCAGCAGCGTCAGTGGTTCCGGGGGTAACTAGATTAAAATAAGTTATTGTTTTTTAATAAATATTTAAGTCTGATCTCGGGCGGCCGGCCTTCGGCAATGTTTGCGGGCACTCACATCCATCGTCTTCTGTTTCTTTGTTTGCGGCGATTGGAGTTCCGCACCGGGTAGAGCCCGATTCCGGGTGTTCGGCGCCCCCGGATTTGGCGGTGTATTGCGCTGATGATGCGGCCGGAATTCATTTGCCCAGTTTCAGGCGAATCGATGTAGGTGCCACAAAAGTCGGGCTGGCACAGCATTTTCCGTGCCGATTCATTGACACAACCGCCTGATCCCACGATAATTGTCGGTTTCGTTCGGAGGGGTTCCCGAGCGGTCAAAGGGGGCA
>CAMAYE010000186.1 GCA_945862135.1 Bordetella parapertussis | reverse complement strand
GACGTTTCACTCAACGAGCAAGTACGTAAGGCTGCAGTAAGTCATGCGCATTAACGTGTCACTGAGCAGTGACTCGTTAATTTGTTGGGAGAGCAGCGCATGGGCAGAGGACGCATCAAGGCGGAACCGGTGGATCCCACCAAGTCGATTGCGGCCCGTATCCGCACAGCAATGGCTGCGTGCGGCATGAAGTCTGTGGCTGAACTTGGGCGGCGAATCGGTCTGCCGCGTCAGACGGTGCATCGCTGGATCAATGGCGACACCAAAAACATGACCCATGAAAATCTCTACAAGGTCGCGGATGCGCTGCAGGTGCGTGCGCGTTGGCTGGCCGTAGGTGATGCCGCGCCCGCCCAGATTGATCTTGCTGATGGTGATGTGGTCGGATTAATCAGAACTTACGAATCAATGCCGGTTGCCGCACGTGAGCAATGGCTGGCCATTGGCCGCACGCTGCTGTCCATGCATACTGTTGGCAAGGGAACGGCTGTGGGTCCCTATCCCGATCTCGCGCCGCTGCCGAAGTTTGTGGACGGCAGCACAGCTCAGGCAGGCGCACCGTCGTCATCCACGCAGCGCTGACTTCCTGTTCATCGTAGTTCCCGGTGGCGCAACAGCGTCCCGGCTTGGTAATCTCCGGTATTCCAATTTAAAGCGTTGTCCGCGCTCAGCCAGTCTTTTGTGTGCGGCGCCCTCGCTCCGGAGCAATGAATAGCCTTTCCCGTTGGCTCGCCGGTATTGCCGGTGTGATGATGCTGGTTTCCGCTACTGTCGTTCTTGCCGCAGCGCCGCGGGTGGAACTTGATCCCGAGGTTCAGGCTTTTGTGCGGGAAATGTCGGAACGGCACGGATTTGATCGCAGCGCACTCGAGAAATTATTCCGCGAAACACGTTTCCTGGGATCGATCATCCGTGCCATGGACGCACCGGCGACGGGGCTTCCCTGGCACGAATTCCGTGCGCGACATATCACCGATGCCCGGGTCAAAGCCGGCCTGCAGTTCTGGACCGAAAATCAGGCGCTGCTTGAAAAGGCGGCAGCAGAATTCAAGGTGCCGCCCGAACTGATCGTGTCGACGATCGGTGTAGAAACCATCTTTGGGCGACGCACTGGAACAATCGGTGTGCTGGATGCGCTGACCACGCTCGCATTTGGCTATCCGCGGCGGGCGGAGTTTTTTCGCGGTGAACTTGAGCATTTCCTGTTGTTGACGCGGGAAAACGGCATCCCGGTAAATACCCTGAAGGGCTCCTTTGCCGGTGCCATCGGCATTCCGCAGTTCATGCCCAGCAGCTATCGGAAATATGCCGTTGATTTTGATGGGGATGGAGTGAAGGATCTGCGCCGCCTTGCTGACTCGATCGGTAGCGTGGCCAATTATTATCGTCATTTCGGCTGGCGCGAAGGAGAGCCGGTGATCGTGTCTGCGGATATTGGCGATACGATCCCCGACGCCTTTCTGGCGGGCGGTATTGCGCCTCATCTGTCGATTGCGGAATTCAGAAAGCGTGGTGTCGTGCCTCAGGGGTCAGTTGCCGAGGAGTCTGCAGCTGCATTGTTCAGAGTCCAGATGCAAGACGGCCCGCGTTACTGGTTCGGGCTGAACAATTTCTACGTGATTACCCGCTACAACCGCAGCATCAATTACGCAATGGCCGTGAACGAGCTGGCAAGCGCACTGCGCCGGCAGCGGTCACTTTCGGGCACTCCCTGATTCCTGTTAGCCGCGAATCTGCGCGGCTGCGGGATCACGCGGGTAGGCAACCAGATGGTCGAGTTCCAGCCGGATGCCGATTTTTTCGCCGATCGCGTGATTGTGATGACTTGGCACCAGTGAGTAGACCTGCCCGCCATGAGGCAGTTGCAGCGTGTAGAGGAACTCTGCGCCGCGAAAAGCTTTGTGCAGCACCGTGGCCTGCATCGCACTGGCGTCATCATGCAGCACATCGTCGGGTCGCAGCAGCACATCAACGGCGGTTCCTGCCGGCCATTGCGGCTTGATGTCAGGCATGAACTCGCCGACTTCCAACTGAATGCGTCCGTTGTCGAGCACGTTTCCCGGGAGAAACAGGCCCTGGCCGATGAATTCAGCGGCATACCGTGTCTGCGGTTCGTGGTAGAGCTGGTAGGGCGTATCCCATTGCTCAATGCGGCCGTTGCGCATGATGCCGATCATGTCGGCGATGTTGAATGCCTCGTTCTGGTCGTGTGTGACCAGCACCGCAGTGGTTTGCTCGCGTTTGAGGATGTCGCGCACTTCCACGCTGAGGCGTTCACGCATCTCGACGTCAAGGTTGGAGAAGGGCTCGTCCAGCAGCAGCAGCCGCGGTCGCGGAGCCAATGCGCGTGCCAGGGCAACGCGCTGTTGCTGACCACCCGAGAGTTCGTGGGTGTATTTGTTGCCCAGTGCGCCGAGGCCGACCATCTCCAGTAATTCGCTGACTCGGGAGGCGCTTTCAGCCGCACTCGCATGACGCAGACCAAATGCGATATTGCCTGCCACGGTCAGGTGCGGAAACAGGGCGTAGTCCTGAAATACCACGCCGATCCGGCGTTGTTCTGGCGGCACTGAAATTCCGGGTGCGCTGACCACTTCATTATCGAGGGCAACGGCTCCGCTCAGCACCGGTTCAAAACCGGCAATGCAACGCAACACGGTTGTTTTACCGCAACCGCTGGCGCCGAGCAGGCAGGCGATCGCGCCGGGTTCAACATGAAAACTGACACTTTCCAGCACAGGCGTCGTTGCGTAGGCGTGCGAGACATCGGTGAAGTCGAGGCGGGCGGGCATGCAGAAATTATACCGTTTTGCTGCTGATAATGATTCTTGTTAGAATGATTTCCCTTGGATTTTCCGTAACTTACGTCTGTTGCAGCCCCTGTGCTGCGGGCCTCGATTGAATACCGCCACCCTACCGCCAACGCTGGACGTTGCCCCGCGGGTCACCCGTCGCCAATGGCCTCGACTGTTGACCCTGATTGCTGTGGGGTTGGCGACGCTGTTGGCCTTGCCGGTGCTGGTTGTGCTGTTCAATCTGACTGCGCCAGCAACGGATACCTGGCGCCATCTCGCGTCCACCGTGCTGGCGGATTACATCAGCAATTCACTGCTGCTGATGCTGGGCGTTGCTTTGGGCGTGATCATCGGCGGCGTCACGACCGCGTGGATCACAACGATGTGCCGCTTTCCCGGTCATCGCCTGTTTGAGTGGGCGTTGTTGTTGCCGATGGCCGTACCAGCCTATGTGATGGCCTACGCTTATACCGATTTGCTGCAGTTCGCAGGCCCGGTGCAGAGCCTGTTGCGTGAACTGACGGGTTGGGGCGCGCAGGACTACTGGTTTCCCGATGTGCGGTCGCTGGGTGGTGCGATCATCATGCTGTCACTGGTGCTGTATCCCTATGTCTATCTGCTGGCACGCGCGGCCTTTCTTGAACAGTCCGACAGCATGCTCGAAGTTGCGCGCGTATCCGGCTACGGGCCGTGGGGCACCTTTCGCAAGGTGGCCTTGCCGCTGGCACGCCCGGGCATTGTTGCCGGCACCGCGCTGGCGCTGATGGAGACGCTGGCTGATTACGGCACCGTGGCCTATTTCGGCGTGCAGACGTTTACCACCGGTATTTTCCGCGCCTGGTTTTCACTGGGTGACCACATGGCCGCTGCGCAGCTTTCGGCAATCCTGCTGAGTTTTGTGTTCCTGGTATTGCTGATTGAAAAATTGAGCCGTCGCGGCGCCGGATTCCACAGCGTCTCGCATCGCAAACGCCTGCGCAACGTCTACCGCTTGCGTGGCTGGCGCGCCGCTGTTGCCGTGTTTTTTTGCGTGACGCCCCTGGTGTTCGGTTTCCTGCTGCCCGCAGGCATCATGCTGTATATGGCCGTCACCTCGGGCGATGCGCAGTTCGGCGCGCGCTACATCACGCTGACACGCAATACGGTGACGCTGGCTGCGGTGACAGCGACGCTGGCGGTGATTCTTGCGCTGGTGGTCGGATATGCCGGCCGAACTTCGAGGACGCCGCTGGTACGCTGGTCGAATCGCATCGCCGGACTGGGCTATGCCGTGCCCGGGGCAGTGATTGCGGTTGGTGTGCTGATTCCGGTGACGCGTCTGGATCATGTGCTGGCCGCATGGATTGAAGCGATGACAGGCGTCGCGCCGGGTTTGATCCTGACCGGCGGCATTGCTGCGCTGGTCTACGCCTATCTGGTGCGCTTCTTTGCAGTGTCGTTGCAGGCGGTGGATGCCGGTCTCGCCAAGATCACGCCATCAATGGACGACGCGGCACGGTCACTCGGCTATGGTCCTGCGGCCACATTGGCGCGTGTTCACGCGCCGTTGCTGTGGCGCAGCGCCTTGTCTGCCGGGCTGCTGGTATTCGTCGATGTGATGAAAGAGCTGCCGGCCACGTTCGTGATGCGGCCGTTCAATTTCGATACGCTGGCGGTGCAGGCCTACAACCTGGCCTCCGATGAACGCCTTGCAGAGGCATCAACGGCAGCGCTCACCATTGTCGTGGTGGGACTGCTGCCGCTGATCGTACTGTCGCGGATGATTCTGCGGCCCGCAAACGGATCGCAGCGCGACTGATTGTTGCCGGTAGCGTTTATTTGTAGCCGACGCGGTCGAAAATCTTTTGCGCCAGCGGCTGGTTCTTGCCCAGTGCGCTGATGTTCAGATTGTCCATCTTGAATGTGCCGAGTGAAGCGAGCGCCTTGTTGTTCAGCGGTGCGCTTTTCACGACCGGCCACTCATTGTTGCCTTCGGCGAAATAACCCTGCGCGGCATCGCTGGCGAGATATTCCAGGTATTTCACCGCAGCATCGCGATGTTTCGCGGTTTTGATGACGCCGGCGCCGGAGACATTCATGTGCGTGCCGAAGTTCTTCTGGTTGGGCCATACTAGACCGATGGCTTGAATCACCTTGCGGTCCTCAGGCTTGTCGGAGGCGAGCAGGCGCACGTAGTAATAGCTGTTGCTGATCGCCACGCCGCATTCGCCAGCGGCTACAGCCTTGATCTGGTCGGTGTCGCCGCCCTTCGGTGCGCGGGCAAAATTGGCGACCACACCCTTGGCCCATTGCTCGGCCTTGGCCTCACCCCAGTGTTCGATCAATGCGCTCATCAGAGACAGGTTGTAGACATGGCTGCCGGAACGGGTGCAGACCTTGCCTTTCAGTTTTGGATCAGCCAGGTCTTCATAGTTCTGCACATCCCCCGCTTTGAACGCGACCTTGTTGTAGACGATTACGCGGGCGCGTGCCGAGAAACCGAACCACTGGTTGTTGGGCGTGCGCATGTGATCGGGCAGGCGGGTCGCGAGGACTTTTGAATCAATCGACTGGAACAGTCCCATCTGCTCGGCGCGCCAAAGCCGGCCTGCGTCCACCGTGACCAGCAAGTCAGCCGGGCTGGAGGCGCCTTCGTTTTTCAGCCGCTCGATCAGGGGATCTTCGCCGGCTTCAATGCGATTCAGTTTGATGCCGGTGGTTTTGGTGAAATTGGCGTAAAGCGCCTCGTCAGTCTGGTAATGACGTGACGAGTAAAGGTTCAGCAGGTTTTCCTGGGCTTGCGCCGGGGCGCAGAGGGTGCCGAGGACAGCGCAGGTGACAACGCTGAGGAAACGCATATAAATCCTTTATAAACAATTGCCTATGGCCAATGCCCTAGGCGGCCTTCGAGCCTGGCTGAATATTAACAAGAACAATTCTCAATTGCAATACAAATGAGAATGGTTGCTAATAAGAGGCCGAAGGCAGGCCCAAGGTTATCCCTGGCGCAAGGTATGCCATTTGATCAGGAGCAACTGGAGATGTGATTTCCGGCAGGCGCCGGGGTGAAGCGGGAGGGCGTTAGATATCGAGTCGGCGGGCGCCGTTATAACGTGATTGCCAGTAACGCTCGGACATGTCGACGATCTCGACCTTGCCGCCGCGGCTCGGTGCATGCACAAAACGCGATTCACCGAGATAGATGCCGACATGCGAAAACGGGCGGCGCAGCGTATTGAAGAACACCAGATCGCCAGGACGAAGTTCGGAACGGTCAACGCTTTCGCCGACCTTGCTGATTTCCTTGGCATTGCCGGGCAGTGATTTGCCCGTTACCTGCCCGAAGACATAGCGGATCAGGCCGCTGCAGTCGAAGCCGCTATCAGGAGAGTTGCCGCCCCACTTGTAACGCACCCCGATGAAGCTCAGCGCCCGCAACGCGACTTCCTGCGCCTGGCCAAGCATGCTGTCATTGGTTGTTGCTGCAAATGACGGCGGTTCCGCGTTCTCATCCGCGTGTGCGGAAAGAGGCAGCAAAGCCAGCAAGGCGATAATCATCCAGGTTCGTCGCATGGACGCAATGTAATAGACAAGCACATGATTGTAAAGGATAAATTTTTACCATCGGATATCGCGGTGCAGCGTACACTGGCGGCATTCGATGAGCGTTAGATCACCATGAACATGGCCTTCCGACTGTTTTGTCAGGGATTTTTCACACTGCTGCTGGGCGGTTTTCTGGCAGGGAGCGCCGTTGCTCAGACCACGGTCGAAGTCATACAACTGCGTTACCGGCAGGCTGATCAGGTAATTCCTGTTCTTCAGCCCCTGCTCGGGCGTGAGGCCAGCATCAGCAATTTCCAGAACCAGCTGGTCATTCGCGCCTCGCCTGCCGAACTGGCGCAGATCAAGGGCGTGCTGGCCAGCATCGACACGCCGCCGCGACGCCTGCTGATCACCGTACGTCAGGATGCCGAAGTTTCCGGCAGCCGGCGCGAGGCCGAAGTCTCGGGCAGCATCGGTAACGATCAGGCAAGGGTGAGTGTTCCCGGCAGCGGTTCGCGTGAAGGCGGCAACGTGGTTCTGCGAGATGGCGATGACCGGTTGCGCGCACGGGTCGTGGATTCCAGTCAGGCCGGCAGCGAACGTATCGGCCAGACCGTGCAGGTGCTGGAGGGTTACACCGCGTTCATCCGTGCCGGTGAATCGCGGCCGGTACGTAACCGTCAGGTGGTGCGGACCATGGTCAACGGCCAGTGGGTCGACCGTGTGGTTGAAACCACCGATTACCGCGATGCCACCACCGGTTTCAATGTGCGGCCGCGGCTGCAGGGTGACCGCGTCACTCTGGACATTGATCCGCAGCGCGAAACCTTCGACGAACAACGCCGCGGCGCAGTGAACGTGCAGCGTGT
>CAMAYE010000185.1 GCA_945862135.1 Bordetella parapertussis | reverse complement strand
TCCCCACGATCCGTCTGCTGCCCGAACTCCTGATCAACCAGATCGCCGCAGGCGAAGTCATCGAACGCCCGGCATCCGCGCTGAAGGAATTGCTGGAAAACAGCCTCGATGCCGGCGCACAGGCGATCAGCGTCGAACTAGCTGCCGGTGGGGTGAAACAGGTTTCGGTGATCGATGACGGCAGCGGCATCGGCCGCGATGAACTCAATCTCGCGCTGGCCCGCCACGCCACCAGCAAGATCACCTCGCTCAACGACCTTGAACATGTCGCCAGCCTCGGTTTCCGCGGCGAAGCGCTGGCCAGCATTGCCTCGGTATCGCGCATGGAGCTGACCAGCCGGCGTGCTGATGAGCGCCACGCCTACCGGGTGACCGCCGAAGGCCCGACACTGGGCGCGCCGGAACCGGCGACACTTGCACGCGGCACACGCATCGATGTGCGCGAGCTGTATTTCAACACCCCGGCACGGCGCAAATTCCTCAAATCCGAACAGACTGAATTCGCACATTGCGAGGAGACCTTCCGCCGCATCGCCTTGTCCCGCCCTGACGTTGCATTCTCGCTGACCCACAACGGCCGCGCGCGGCTGCAGGTCAAACCGCAAACGCTCACAGCACGCATAGCGGCCGTGTTGGGCGATGATTTCGGTGCCGGCGCCCTTGAAGTCGAAGAATCCGGCGGGCAGATCGCCATCCGCGGCGTAATCAGTTCGCCTGCCCACGCCAAGGGCACCCGGGATGCACAGTATTTTTTCGTTAACGGCCGCTGCATCCGCGACAAGCTGGTCGCGCATGCCATCCGCCAGGCCTATGCCGATGTGCTGCACCACGACCGCCATCCGGCTTTAGTGTTGTTCCTCGACATTGATCCGCAACTGGTCGACGTGAATGTGCATCCGGCGAAAGCCGAAGTACGCTTCCGCGATTCACGCGCGGTTCACCAGTTCATATTCCATGCGCTGCACAAGACACTGGCGCGTCCTGCGGGTGACGGCATCCCCGCACAATCAACGGCGCCGGCTCCGGGCCAGACGGCTTACCCCTCAGCCCTGCAGCGACCGCCCATACCCCAATACCGCGGCCAGGGCGCGATGAGCCTCGGCATCGCACAGCCGGCCGGCGCTTATGCGGCGATGTTCGCGCCGCAAGCTTCCGCAACTGCAACAGCAACCGAAGCACCGCCGCCGCTGCCGCCCACCGGCGACGAACATCCACTGGGTTATGCACTGGCCCAGCTTGCCGGCATCTACATCCTTGCTGAAAACAGCAAAGGCCTGATCATCATCGACATGCATGCGGCACACGAACGCATCATGTACGAAAAGCTGAAAAACGCGCTCGACGGGCAGGTCATTCCAATGCAGCCGCTGCTGGTGCCGGTGCACTTCAATGCGGAAGCACTGGATGTTGCCACGGCTGAAGATGAACTCGAAGCGTTGCAGAATCTGGGCTTCGACATCGCACCCGCCGGACCCGGCGCGTTGATCGTACGCGGCGTGCCCGCACTCCTCGCTGATGCCGACGCGCAGGCGCTGGCGCTGGATGTCCTGCATGAAGTGCGCGAGTACGGCGCCAGCCGAATTGCCACCGAGCGCCGCAATGAACTGCTGGGGACGATGGCCTGCCACGCCGCGGTGCGCGCCAACCGCAAACTGACAGTGCCGGAAATGAACGCGCTGCTGCGCGACATGGAAGCCACCGAGCGCTCTGGCCAATGCAATCACGGCCGGCCGACCTGGCATGCCTTCAGCGTCGCAGACCTCGACCGGCTGTTCCGTCGCGGTGAATAGTAAGTAGTTGTTTTTATTATAAAAATGGCTAATCCCGCACCACCACCCGCGATCCTGCTGATGGGCCCGACCGCCAGCGGAAAAACCGCTGTTGCGGTCCAGTTGGCAAGCACGCTGCCTTGCGAAATCATCAGCGTCGATTCCGCGCTGGTCTACAAAGGCATGGACATCGGCACCGCCAAGCCTGACGCCGAAACGCTGGCGCGCGCGCCGCACCACCTGATCAATATCATCGAACCGCATGAAAGTTATTCGGCTGCACGTTTTCGCGATGATGCACTGACGCTGATGCGGGAGATCACTGAACGCGGCAACATCCCTTTGCTGGTCGGCGGCACGATGCTGTATTTCAAGGCGCTGGTCGAAGGCCTCAATGATCTGCCGGAAGCAGACTCGACCGTGCGCCTGATCATCGAGACCATGGCCGAGGAAGAAGGATGGCCCGCGGTGCATGAAAAACTGCGCAAGGTCGATCCGGAAACCGCAGCACGGCTGGAACCGAATGATTCGCAACGCGTACAGCGTGCGCTGGAGATCTACTACATCGCCGGCAAGTCGATGACCGATCTGCTGAAAAAGCCGAAATACGTTTATTTCCCGTACACACCAATCCGCATCGCGCTGTTGCCCAGCGACCGCGCCGTGCTGCATGAACGCATTGCCCTGCGTTTCGAAAAAATGCTCAATGATGGACTGGTCGATGAACTGCGCGCGCTGCGCGACGAATACGCACTGGAACCGGACATGCCGTCGATGCGCTGCGTCGGTTACCGCCAGGCCTGGGATTTCCTCGGTGACCGCATCAGCCGCGCCGAACTGCTGGAGCAGGGCATCGCGGCGACGCGCCAGCTGGCCAAGCGTCAGTTGACCTGGCTGCGTTCAACGGAAAACCTGACTGAATTCGACTGCCTGACCGAAAACGTCGGCGACCTGGTGCTGGAATACATCCGCCAGGAACTCGAAGCGATGGTCATCGACGCGGAATCCTGAACGAGGAGGCATTGCCATGCCCTACGCCATTGCCCGCGACAAAACCCGGCTTCACTACGACGAAACCGGCAAAGGCACACCGCTGATTTTCGTGCACGAATTCTCGGGCGATACGCGCAGCTGGGAAGCGCAGATGCGCTTCTTCTCCCGGCGCTATCGTTGCATTGCGTTCAACGCCCGCGGTTATCCGCCGTCCGACGTTCCGCTGGCGCGCACAAAATATTCATGGCGCATTGCGGTCGACGATATCGCCGACGTGCTGCGCCACCTCGGCATCCGCAAGGCGCATGTCGTCGGCTGTTCGATGGGCGCTTATTCGGCGCTGCAATTCGGCATGCGTTATCCGGCGATGGCCCTGTCGGTCACGTCGCTGGGGGCCGGTTCCGGATCGGACCCGGCAACGCGCAAAGCCTTTCTGAAAACCACCGAAGCGCACGCGACGCTGTTCGAAACAGCCGGTACGGCGGCCGCGCTGAAACAACGCGGACTGTCGGCTGCACGTATTCCGCAAATGCTCAAGGATCCGCGCGGCTTTGCGGAATTCCGTCGCATCCATGAAAGCCACTCCGGCATCGGTCTGGCACGGGTGCTGCGCGGCGTGCAGGCGAAACGCCCGCCGATCTACGACCTGGAAAAGGAATTTCGCAGCTTTCGCCTGCCGCTGCTGGTGATGTGCGGCGACGAGGACGATAGCAGTGTCGGGCCGGCGTTGTTCATCAAGCGCAATTGCCGCAACGCCCGGCTGTGGATCTGCCCTGCCTCCGGACACACGCTGAACACCGAAGAACCAGATGCTTTCAACCGTAACCTGCTGGATTTTCTGACACTGGTGGAAAGCAAACGCTGGAAACCCCGCGACCCGCGGTCCGTCAGCAAATCCGCCTGACACCCGCAGCCGGACCCGACCTTATTTGCGGCCGGTGTTGCGCAAACGGGTGGCCAGGGTTTTCAGCAGCGACACGCCGAACGCCGGATTGGTCTTGATCAGCGTCAGGAAATCGTTGCGGTTGATCGACATCAGATTGCAATCGCTTGCCGCAGACGCCGATGCGGCACGCTTGGACTGGTCGACCAGCGCCATTTCGCCGAATACGCCGCCGGCCTTGACCAGCTCAATCACTTTTTCGCCTGAGGTGATGCGTACCGCACCGTCCATCACCACATACATGAATATCCCCGCCTCGCCTTCGCGCATGATCACAGCGTTTTTCGGCTGGTAGGCCGGCGGGCGCGCCGGAAAATTCGATGTCAGGTCTTTGAGCAGCGCGGCATCGAATACCGCGCCCGAAGTCGGGATGGTTTCAATGGTGCCCGCACCTTGACCTTTGCCGAGCATCTGCATGGCCAGCGCGAGACGCAGGCGTTTGATCAAGATGGCCAGCAGCATCAGTGCGAATTCCGGCGTCTTCTGGATGGCCTTGGAAAAACCGCCGGCATCGAGTTCAATGACCTCGCAGGCTACGCGCGCTGTTGCAGTCGCGCTGCGCGGCTCGCCGGTCAGAACCGACATTTCACCGAGAATCTCGCCTGCCTTGATTACATCCAGCGGCTTGCCACCACGGGTCAGCGCCACCTCGCCGCTGGCCACAAAATACATGCTTTTGCCAGAAGTGTTTTCAGCAAACAACGTACTGCCCGCGGCCGCACTGCGTGTCTTGCCATTCGCATGAAAAAACAGCTGCGCCACGTTGGCGTTATAGACCTCGCTCTGCGCGGGGCGCGTGAAATCGAAATCATCCATGGGTCAAACCTCATTTATTGGCCGCTAATGCGGACATTTTATTCTGTGCAACGCAATTCCTGACCGGGTTGCATCGCCATCCAGTTCAAATCCTTATATGCAGCAATACTGTTCGCGTCAAGCCGTCAGGCGTATCAGCCCTTGCTCTTGACGCGGACAGCGGCCGAACCACGGGCCAGCGTAATCCGCAGATCCTGCTCAATCGCCAACTGCGCGCTGTCGCGCACAATCGCCCCCGCAGCGGTTTCGGTAATGCTGTAGCCACGATCCAGCACGCGCTCCGGACTCAGATGCAGCAGGTGTGATTGCGCACCCAGGACCCGTTCGGCCGCGGCGGTCATCCGGTTGCGCAAGGCCGCCTGCAGGCGGCGCGCAAGTTCCTGCTGCTGCAATTGCAATGCACCCGCATCCGGCGCCGATGAACGCAAACGTTGCGCCGCATCGCGCAACTGCCACGACTGTTCATCCGTACCGCGCCGCCATGCCCCGCGCATCCGCGTCGCCAGATGCTGCAGATGGACCTGCTGGTTGCGGATGCGTTCGCCGGGGTGGGTCAGACGCCGCGCGAGGAAATCGAGCCTTTGCATGCGGTCTTCCACCCCGCGCTGGAACACCCGGATCAGTTGCTGGCCCAGCAATACCACGTCGCGCCGCAACTGGGTACCGTCCGGGCTGACCAGTTCCGCGGCTGCGGTGGGCGTCGGCGCCCGCACGTCAGCGACAAAGTCGGTAATCGTAAAATCGGTTTCATGCCCGACACCGCTGACTACCGGAACAGGACAGGCACGGATGGCGCGCGCCACCGTCTCCTCGTTATAGGCCCACAAGTCTTCAATGCTGCCGCCGCCACGGCAGACGATCAGCACATCACATTCGGCACGTTCGCCGGCGAGGCCAATGGCTTCAGCGATTTTTGCACCCGCGCCTTCGCCCTGCACCGGTGTCGGATAAATGATGACCTTGATCCCGGGCATGCGCCGGCGCAATGCGGTAATGACATCGCGCAGCGCTGCTGCCTGTGGCGAAGTAACCACACCGACCGTGCGCGGAAATGCCGGCAGTTCACGTTTCAGGGCCGGATCAAAAAGACCTTCCTGTTCAAGCTTCGCCTTCAGTTTTTCGAAGGCCGCATACAGCGCACCCAGTCCGGCACGGCGCATGGCATCCACTGCCAGCTGGAATTTTCCGCGCGCCTCGTACACTGTCGCCGTCGCCCTGACTTCAACCTGCATGCCGTTCTGCGGCTGCCAGTCGAGGTACTGCGCCTTGTGGCGGAACATCACCGCATCAACCTGTGCCGCATCGTCCTTCAGCGTGAAATAGCAGTGTCCACTGTCATAACGCTTGAAATTGGATATTTCTCCGGCGACCCAGACCAGCGGCACGCCGCGCTCGACTGCAGTACGGGCGAGGCGGTTCAGTTCGGCAACGGAGATGACCGTTTGCTGGGCGGCCTGTTCGAACAAACTGGACATGCGCGGATTCTACGCCCCGGGGGACCGATCAGTTGGCCGCACGGCGCACTTCACCGCCGTTGATCATGAATACTTCACCGCTGATCCAGCGCGCATGCGGCCCGCAAAGGTAACGCACCAGTTCGGCGACTTCATCGGGTGTACCCGGGCGCTTGATCGGAATAGTCGACAGGCGTTTTTCCCAGCGGCCTTCTTCGCGCAGCATATCGATGCGCGCAGTATCAAGAAAGCCCGGTGCCACGACATTGGCGGTGATGCCCGCGGGTCCCAACTCATCGGCCAGCGACGACGTCAGCGCATGCACCCCAGCCTTGGATGCCGCGTAAGCCGCAAAATTGACCGGCGCCTTGATCGCCGCACCGGACGAGATGCTGACGATGCTGCCGCCCTGCCCCTGCTTCAACATCTGCCGCGCCGCATACTTCGAGCAGAACATTGCACCATTGAGATTGACCTCGACAATACGCCGCCAGAGATCGTCATCAAGCTCCTGCACCGGTACGCGATCACGGGTGCGCGGATACGCGGCATTGTTGACAAGGATATCGATACGCCCGAGCTCGGCGACCGCCCCATCAACCATGCGCTGCACTTCGCCGGCATTGCTGACATCCACATAAATGCCGTGGGCACGGCGACCCAGGGCGCGAACCTCGTCCACAACGCTGGACAATCCGCGCCAGCCATCCTGCCGCTCGTCGTCGGTCAGGCTTCCCGATGCACTGGCGCCGGTAACCACGACATCCGCACCCGCACGCGCCAGACACAGGGCAATCGCACGCCCAAGCCCGCGTTTGCGCGTAGCGCCGGTCACAATGGCCACCTTGTCCTTCAGTTCATCGCCACTCATCCCCACCCCCCTGACAGATGCATCAACCGTGTCACGCACCCGCAGGTTGCGCGGCACGCTGATCCAGCAGTTCCCAACGTTCAAACTTGACAGCCTGTTGACGTTCGATTTCTTCGAGGCGCTCGCGATCGGCCTTGAGCTGTGCGGCGCCCTGCTTGTGATAATCGACGCCACTCATGCGCGCCATCAACGCCGCCTGCTCTTTTTCAAGCGCATCGAGTTCGTCCGGCAACTGAGCGAGTTCACGCTGCTCCTTGAAGCTGAGCCTGGCCTTGGCCGGATGCGCATTTCGCTAGGACTTTTCTTCCGCCTGCGCCTTGACCACGGCAGCAGCCGGCTGCGGCCGCTGTGCCAGCCAGTCGCTGTAACCGCCGACA